>JBEKAM010000229.1:0-5257 GCA_050015915.1 Solirubrobacteraceae bacterium | reverse complement strand
CTGGGGGAGGGCAGTACTCCTGTCGCTTCGATCCTTGCGGTGACGCCGCTCGCGGCGTTGCGTACGGCGTATCCCGGCAGAGCTGTGTATCGCTTCATTCCGTCGCTGCCCGTGGAAGTGCGCGCAGGGGCCGTGGTGCAGGCGGCCGGGCCGGGCAAACTCGCGAGCGATGAGTTCGGCGCCCCGGACCCCGAGCTCGACGCGACGGTAGCGGCGCTGTTTGCGGAGCTGGGCACGTTGGTGGTGTTGGACGACTCGCTGGTGGATGTGGCCATGGGCCTGATGTCGTGCGCCCCCGCGTATGTGGCACTGGTCGCGGAGGCGCAGATAGACGCGGGCGTGCGACATGGGATTCCCGCGGTACAAGGTGCCCAGCTGGTGGTGCAGACGCTCGCGGGTACGGCGGAGCTGTTGCGCCAGCGCAACTACGACACGATGGCGGTGCGCCGCGAGGTCTCCTCGCCCGGCGGGGTGACAGCGCGCGGTGTGGACGCGCTCGAGCGTGCCGGCCTGCGGCGCGCATTCAGTGATGCGCTGGACGCGGTGTTGGGTGAGGAAGCGCGGTGATCATCGCCAGCGCGCGTACCGAGATCGCCGGCTTCCTGTCGGCGCTGATCTACGTGTACATCCTGATGATCTTCCTGTACATCGTCATCCAGCTTTTGTTCTCGATGGGGGTGCGTCCGCCATACTCGCGCAATACCGACCGGGTGCTTGGCTTCCTGCACGATATTTGCGAGCCGTTCCTGCGGATCTTCCGCCGCTTCGCACGCATCGGACCAGTCGACTTGAGCCCCATGGTGGCAATATTTGCGCACATCATCTTCAATGCGGTAGTCGTCCAGCGCATAATCAGATGAGCCATCCAGGACGTAATACGGTCGCCTGGCTGCGCGCGGCGCTGGTGCTCGTGATCGTGATCGCGGTCGACCAGCTGAGCAAGCACGCGATCGAACACTCGATCATCCCCGGCGAAGAACACAAATTCCTGCCGGGCATCGAGCTGGTTAACACGCGCAACCACGGGGTGGCGTTCGGCTTCCTTCCGGGCAACCACGTCGCCGTCACGATCCTCGTCTCCCTGGCGCTGCTCGCACTGCTCGTGTACTTCGCTCTGCACGCTGCCCAGCGGTGGATGTGGCTGCCGACGGGCATGCTGATCGGCGGCGCGCTCGGCAACATCCTCGACCGTGTGCGCCATGGCTCGGTGACCGATTTCATCAAGTTCCCGCTGGGATGGCCGCCGTTCAACCTTGCCGATACCTCGATCACGCTGGGCATACTGATCCTGTTCGTGCTCGTCGACCGCTCACGACACGCCAAGCCATGATCTCGAGCCCTGCCACCAGCTCGCCGTTCTCGATCGCCTTCCAGGACGAGCACCTGATCGTGGTCGACAAGGGTCCCGGGCTGGTCGTGCACCCATCTCGCGGTCACGCCGACGGCACACTCGCGCAGCTGCTTGCGCCGCTACTGGCCGGTGGTGAGAGCGAGCGTGCGGGGATCGTTCATCGCCTCGACCGCGACACCTCCGGGCTGCTGGTGCTTGCGCGCTCCGATGAGGTCCTACGGCGGCTGCAGGCGGCGCTTGCAGAGCGTCTGATCGAGCGGGAATATCTGGCATTGGTCGAGGGACGCCCGCCGGCGCGTACGGGCACGATTGACGCGCCGATCGGGCGCGACCCGCGCATGCGTACGCGCATGGCCGTCGGTGGGGCGGGCCAGCGCGACGCGCGGACCCATTTCACGCTCGAGCGCTCGCTGGTGGGGACATCGCTGCTGCGCTTGCGGTTGGAGACAGGACGCACACACCAGATTCGCGTGCACCTACAGGCGATCGGCCACCCGGTGTGCGGGGACCCCGAGTACGGGACCGCAGGGCTACTTGGCCTGGAGCGCCAGTTCCTGCATGCCACGCGCCTGGCGTTCGATCATCCGCTTACGGGAGAGCACATCGAGGTCGTCTCGCCGCTGCCAGCAGATCTGCGGGGCGCTCTGGCTCTCGCCGAACGGGTATCCTGAGAAGTCAAACCTGAAATTCGACCCGTGCGGTAACGGATCGCGGCCCTGCCCGAAGAGGGACTCACCAGTCCTTGGCTTCGGGTCCGCTCCACCCACACGGCTTACCAATTGCATACAACAAGGGAGTAGCCCGTGGCTGACGTAGGCATCGCGGAGCTGCTGGAGGCCGGCGTACATTTCGGCCACCAGACGCGCCGCTGGAACCCCAAGATGCGCCGCTTTATTCATGGCGAGCGCGGCGGCATCTACATCATCGATTTGCTAAAGACGCAGGCGCTTTTGGCGCAGGCGCAGGAGTTCGCAGGCACGCTCGCCCACCGCGGCGGCACGGTCCTGTTCGTAGGCACCAAGAAGCAGGCACGCGACACGATCAAGGAGGTCGCTGAGGCCTCCGATATGCCATATGTCAACCACCGCTGGCTCGGTGGGCTGTTGACGAACTTCCAGACGATCAACCAGCGCATCCGCCGCCTGCACGACCTCGAACGCTTCGAGGCGGACGGTCAGCTGGCGCTTTTGCCGACGCGCGAGCGCATGGCCGCACAGGCCGATCTGGCGAAGCTCAGGGCGAACCTCGGCGGCGTGAAGAACATGCAGCGGGTTCCCGACGCGATGTTCGTGATCGACCTGAAGACGGAGGAAATCGCGGTCAAAGAGGCACGCCGTCTGCGGATCCCGATCATCGGCCTGGTCGACACCAACTGCGACCCTGACGGGATCGACTTCGTCGTCCCCGGCAACGACGACGCAATTCGCTCGTGCGCGCTGATCACCCAGGCGATCGGCCAGGTCGTCTCCGAGGGCCACGGCGTGTTCCGTGCCCAGGAGGAGCTCGCGCGCAAGGAAGCGGAAGAGCGCGCTCGACTCGAGGCCGAGGCGCGCGCCAAGCGCGAAGCCGAGGAACAGGCCAAGCGCGAGGCGGAGGAGCAAGCCAAGAAAGAGGCAGCCGAGCGCGAGGCAGCAGCCCGCGCCGCCGAGGCTGCAGCACAGGCAGCCGCAGCAGCAGCGGCAACTCCAGTCCCAGCGGCGGAGACGCCGGCACAGGCTGCGGAGGCCCCCGCGGCACCGGCGGCGGATGCGCCTGCGCCGGCGGCCGAGACTCCGGCTCCGGTGGCTGAGACCCCCGCGCCGCTAGCAGCTGCCAACGAGGCCCCAGCGGCTGAGCTGGTGGCGGCCGAGACGACAAGCGACGCTCAGCCCGCTGAGGCCGTGGCTGAGCCCGAGGCGCCAGCAGAGCCGCAGGCGGCACCGGCTGCTGCGGAGAGCCAGGAGACGACGACGGAGGCAAGTAGCTGATGAGTAGCGTGGAGATCCCAGCGAAGGACGTGAAGGCCCTGCGCGAGCGCACTGGCGCGGGCATGATGGACTGCAAGAAAGCGCTCACCGAGGCGGAGGGCGACATCGAGAAGGCGATCGAGATCCTGCGGGTGAAGCAGGGCAAGAAGATCCAGGATCTCGGCGAGCGCGCCGCCACGGAGGGCACCGTGCAGTCCTATGTGCACGCGGGCTCGAAGGTTGGCGTGCTGATCGAGGTCGACTGCAACACCGACTTCGTCGCCAAGAACGATGACTTCGTGACGTTCGCCCGCGAGGTGGCGATGCAGATCGCGGCCACACCCACCGTCAAATACGTCAGCCGCGAGGACGTCCCCGCCGAGCAGCGCGAGGCGGAGGCACGCATCTACGAGCAGGAGGCTGCCGACAAGCCCGAGAATATCCGCGAGAAAATCGTCGACGGCAAGCTTGACTCGTGGCTGGCCACGATCGTGCTGCTCGAGCAGGAGATGCACAACCCCAAGTTCGACGGCAAGACGGTCCAGCAGCTGCGCGACGAGCTCACCGCAACCACTGGCGAGAACGTCGTGATACGACGGTTTGCCCGCTTTGCAATAGGCCAATAGGCCAGGGGACCATGGACACGGCGCGAGGCGGCGTCCTCGATCAGCTCGCCTGTGCCCTATGGGTGCGTGCGAAGCACGCCACGCTCACTGCGTCCTTGCCTGGCTTGGTCCATGGCCCCCTGGCAAGCTGCTCGACTGGATAGGCTGCCCGCGATGGCCCCTGCTTTCAAACGCATCCTGCTGAAGCTCTCCGGCGAGGCGCTGATGGGTGAGCTGGACTTCGGTACCGACCCCAAGCGCGTGGCCGCGGTCGCACGGCAGGTTACGGCGGTGCGCGACCAGGGGGTGGAGGTCGCGATCGTGGTCGGCGCGGGCAACATCTTCCGCGGCATGACCGGTGTGGCCGCGGGGATGGACCGCTCGACCGCCGACTACATGGGCATGCTCGCGACCGTTCTGAACGCGCTGCCGCTACAGGACGCATTGGAGCGAACCGGCACCAACACGCGCGTGCAGTCCGCGCTCAGCATCTCTGAGGTCGCCGAGCCATACATCCGCCGGCGCGCCATGCGCCACCTGGAGAAGGGTCGCGTGGTGATCTTCGCGGCAGGCACCGGCAACCCGTTCTTCACGACCGACACCGCTGCTGCGCTGCGGGCGGCTGAGATCCACGCGGAAATCATCCTGATGGCCAAGAACGGTGTGGAGGGCGTCTACAGCGCCGACCCCGCGCTCGACCCCACGGCGCAGTTCATCCCTGAGATCACGCACATGGAGGCACTCGAGCGGCGTCTACGGGTAATGGATTCCACAGCGCTCGCGCTGTGCATGGAGAACGGCATGCCGCTGAACGTGTTCAACATGGACGACGAGACGAGCCTTGCGCGGATAATCTCAGGCGAGCGTGTTGGCACGCTTGTCTCGACAGCCGGAGGTGAGGGCGATGGCGAGTGACGAGAACCTGATCGACGAACTGCTCCTGGACGCCGACGAGCGCATGGGCAAATCCGTCGAGTCGGCCACACACGAGTTCTCCACCGTGCGGACGGGTCGTGCCAGCCCGCTGCTGCTCGATCGCATCATCGTCGACTACTACGGCGCGATGACGCCGCTGAACCAGCTCTCCACGATCTCCGCACCGGAAGCACGGCTGCTGACCGTGCAGCCTTACGACAAGTCATCGATCAAGGCGATCGAGAAGGCGATCAACGAGTCAGATATCGGCCTGACGCCATCCAATGACGGCAACGTCGTGCGGCTGGCGGTGCCCGAACTGACCGAAGAGCGCCGTCGCGAGCTGGTCAAGGTCGTGCGTAATCTCGCCGAGGAGGGGCGCGTGGCTGTGCGCAACGTGCGTCGCGACACGATGCAGCATCTGCGCGAGCTGAAGGCCG
>JBEKAM010000228.1:0-5267 GCA_050015915.1 Solirubrobacteraceae bacterium | reverse complement strand
CCCCATTGGTTTCGACAGGTTCGCACCCGTTGGAGGACATCAGTCCCTGCATTGACGAGACCACCCCGAGAAGGAGCCCCACATGACTGACAAGAAGACTTGGTTCATCACCGGCGCAGGACGCGGCATGGGCGTCGACATCGCCCAGGCCGCGCTGGCCACCGGCCACAACGTCGTCGCCACCGGCCGCAACCCCGACACCGTCACACAGGCGCTCGGGACCTCAGACGACCTGCTAGCCGTCAAGCTGGACGTCACCAACCCTCACGACGCCGAGGCGGCAGTCAAAGCGGCAGTGGACCGCTTCGGCGCCATCGACGTACTGGTCAACAACGCCGGCAACTTCTACGCCGGCCACTTCGAGGAGCTGGCACCCGAACAGATCGAGCGGCAGCTCGCGACGAGCCTCATCGGCCCGATGAATGTCACCCGCGCGGTGCTGCCCATCATGCGCAACCAGCGCTCAGGCCAGATCATCTCCATCTCGTCAACCGCAGGACTCGTCGGCTTCGAGTTCTGCACCGCCTACTCGGCATCCAAGTTCGGCCTGGAGGGCTGGATGGAGTCGCTCGCCCCGGAGGTCGAGCCGTTCGGGATAACGACAACGATCGTCAGCCCGGGCTCGTTCCGCACCGAGCTGCTCACAAACGACTCGACCGCCTATGCCACGCCGTCTATCGATGACTACGCCGAGCGCGGCGCGCAACAGCGCGCGTGGTGGAACGCGCGCAACGGCCAGCAGGCCGGCGACCCGGCCAAGCTCGCCCAAGCGCTACTGACCATCACGGCGCTGGAGCAGCCGCCGCGCCGCTTCATAGCCGGCGCCGACGCGATCGCGCTCGCCGAGCAAAAGGTCGCCGACCTACAACAACAGATCGACGCCTACCGTGACCTGTCCTCCTCACTTGCCTACGACGACGCGGCCGCCCGGGTGTCCTGAGCAATAACACCCAGCCGTCTGCTTCCGGGCCAAGTCGACGACGGGACGCGAACCCCAGTCCGATCCTCACGATGGATCGCAGGGAGCTGGTGCGCCGGCCGGTAGCGCTGCCGTGGGGATGGCGTTATCCACGAGAACGGCTGCAATGGCGGCGGCGGTGGCGAGGGTTTCGGTGTTGAGGACTCGGCTGCGGGCCGAGGCGCCATCCAGCAGCAGCGCCAGTTGCTCGCCGAGCTGTTCGGGGTTGGTGGCGCCGGCCTCGCGGGCGGTATCGCTGAGCCGTGCGGCAAAGGCTTTCTTGTAGTCGCGGGCGTGTACACGTGCCGGGTGGCCCGGGTCGGGGATTTCGACGGCGGCTGCGATGAACGGGCACAGGGGCGCGTGCACGTCGAACGCGGCAAGGAGGCGTTCGCGGGGTGTGAGGTCGGGGCGGTCGAACACCTCGGGCAGGATGTCGGGATCGAATCGGCGTAGGTGTTCGGCGATCAACTCGTCCTTGCCGGGGAAGTGCTGGTAGAGCGTGCGCTTGGACACCTCTGCCACCGCGCAGAGCTGGTCGATGCCGGTGCAGTTGATGCCTTGATCGCGGAACAGTTGTTGTGAAGCGCTGAGGATTCGCTCTCGCGCGCCCCTGCCGCGGCGCAGACCTCGCGGCCCCTTCTCGAACTCCGTCATAGGCGCCTAGCGTAGCCGAGATGGTACTGATCGGTGTGCATAGCTTGCATTCTCCCTCGATCACCTGATACGTTAAGCACTCAGATCGGTGTACATAGCATCGGACACTAAGCGAATGGAGCAATTATGGGAAAGCTCGATGGCAAGGTCGCGGTGATCACAGGTGCGACAAGTGGTATGGCGCTGGCCGGTGCCAAGTTGTTCGTTGACGAAGGAGCTCACGTCCCGCTCGACGCCAGACTCCTCCAAGACCTCCAGCAGGGAGAGCGTGAGCGCCGCGAGCATGACGTTCTGGCGACTGCCAACAGTCGGCTCGCCCGGCAGGCCAGGGACCTCCCTCTCGAAGCGCTCGAAAGCGTCATCAAGGAAGCGCACGACATCGCAGTGGGTGAAGCGTCCGGCGGTCGGGTCGACGCGCGAGCGGTTGCGGCCCACGATCGCCCGACTGGCCGCTACGCGCCCAAAGGGCTTGCCACGGCGCACAAGGGCCAGCGCCCACCGGCCAGGACCGCGAATCGCACTCACACGTTCACCAACGGGGTTACCGTGTCGCTCGATCCGACGGTCGAGCTTTCGATTTCTGCGCTCGTACGTGGCAGGAAGACCGCGGTGAGCACGACGCCGAGAACTGCGGTGCAACCGGCGACGAGCAGCGCAAGGTCCATTCCGTGTACGAACGCCATGCGGGCCGAAGCAAGCAGCACGCTCGAGTGGAGCTTGTGCGCGACCACTACGGCACCGAAGATGCTCTCCCGAGTAGCGCTCGCAGCCGATGCCGGGAGCGGGGACACATTCAGTCGAGTGAGGTAGGCGGAGCTGAGCACGCTCCCCAGGACCGCCGTGCCGAGTGGCACTTTGTTGATCGCCTGCAGCACCGCCGATCCGACTCCGCTCTGCTCCTCGGAGAGCTCCGAGAGCGCCGCGGATATCGATGTCGCCATCGCTAGGCCCATCCCGATCCCGACGATCGCCATCCACGCGGCGATGAAGGCACCGCTCGAGCCGACGCCGGTGGCAGTCCCGATCAAGAGTCCCGCAGCGAGGACCGCGAAACCAACGGCAACGGTGATCTTCGCACCCACCAGGCGAGCGATCGGGGCGGCGCTCACGGCTGCGAGCAGCAGACCGCCGATCAGCGAGAGCAGTCTCACGCCAGAGCCCATCGCGCTGGTCCCGAGCACACCCTGGAAGTACTGCGGCATCGTGAACAACACGCCGATCATCGCGAAGATCGCGACGGCGGCGAGGATCACCCCCCAGGTGTAGGAGCGCGAGCGAAACAGCACCACATCGACCAACGGCTGACCATCAGGGCGCCGGCTGAGCCGTGTCTCCCACGCAAGGAACAGAGCGAGGACGCCCACGCCAGCGACCATCTCGAGCACGGCAGCAGGAGAGCTCCAGCCATGCTCGCCCGCCTGAATCAGGCCGTAGACCAGAGCGACGAGGCCAACCACGGATGCGCCCACCCCAACCAGGTCGAGCCTTGGCCGCTCATGTGCGCGCGCCTCGGGGAGCAACCTGAACGCCGCGAGCAGACCGACCAGGGCGACGGGAACGTTTAGCAGGAACACCCATCCCCACCAGTAGTTAGTCAGCAGCCAGCCGCCGAGAATCGGACCGATCGGCAGTGCGAGAAAGTTCACCCCCGCCCAGATCCCGATCGCCCTCGGGCGCTCCTGCTCACTGAAAAGCGTCGTGATCGCCGCGAGCGACATTACGATGATCCCCGCACCCGCGAACCCAAGCAGCACCCGGGCGGCGATGAACTCAGCGCTCGAGGATGCCGCGGCGCACGCCCCGGAGCCAACGGCGAACAGCGCCAGTGAGTACAGCAGGACCTTCTTGCGCCCGTAGCGGTCGCCGAGCACACTTGCCGGCAACATCGACGCCGCAAGCACCAGCAGATACCCGGAGGAAAACCACTGCAGGTCTGACTCCGAAGCGTGCAGCGCTCCGGCGAGCGTCGGCAGGGCGACGCTCAGGACCGTGCCATCCAAGCCGACTGCCAGAACGGCCAGGTTCAGCGCGCCAAGCGCCCACCACCGGCGAGCACCCAGGCCCCGAGGGTCGACAGTGGCGGGGCTCATTATCAGCCGCCGATTCGGGCTAGCTCGATCGCCACTACGAAGAACCATGTGATCGACGAGAGGTAGTAGAGCCGCTCGATGACGCCAAATATGCGTCCCAGCCGCGGGCCCGCGATTGCGATGCCTGTAGCGATCGCGGCTCCGGTGATCACCCAAGGCAGCCAGCCATCGACCAGCCCTTTGACTGACGACCAAGCGGCCTCGTGGCCGAGGGTCCCGCCAAGGTTCGAGGCCGCCACCGCGATCGACGCGAAGATCGTGACCGCCAGCACCATATGGATGGTTCCCTTGACGGTCTGGAAGCGGCCACCGGCTTGGTCGGTGGGAAACAGCGGGATGAGAAGCCGTGCGGCACCGGACAGCAGCAGCATCGCGATCGTGAGCGCCGGCTTTGGCGGATTGGAGCGGGCGAGCGCGAGCGCGAGCGCAAAGCCGGACACCGCGCCCGCCGTGGTGAACACCCAGAACCCCGCGCGATAGCGGCCGATCGCATAGTCGCTGACGGCATCGCGGATCGGGTCATAACCGGTGGGAAGAACGTGCAGCAGCAAAAGAGCGAAGGTCCCGATGCCCATCGAGACGGCTGCGAGGATGCTCAGTGCTTCAACCAACCCAGCCTCCTTCGACTCCACTCGTCGTGTCGCATCGGCTGCTCAGCCGCCGCTGCTGTGGCTGCGACTGGCAAGCTCAGGCCAGCGCAGCGACAGCGCTGGCTGCCTCCGAGACGCCGCGAACCTCGCTGCCTTCGAGCACCACCTTCAGCGCGGCCGTGTTCGCCGCATCGGCGAAAGTGTCATAGGCGCTCATCGTGTCCTCGAGCGCGAAGTGGTGTGTCGCGAACACCGTCGGGTCGAGGCGTCCGTCGGCCACCAGTTTCATCAGCTGGGGGATCGTTTGGGTGTCGACCAGGCCCGTCGTGATGGTGACGTCGCGGGTCCACAGCTTCTCGAGGTGAAGCGTGGCGGAGTGACCGTGCACGCCGATGTTCGCCACACGGCCACCCGGACGGATCAGCTCGCACGCCAGCTCGAACGTATCGGGCACGCCAACCGCCTCGAGCGCCACATCGGCACCGAGTCCGTCTGTAAGCGCCATGATCCGGGCGAGGGCATCCTCGCGAGCGTTGTTGATCGTCGTGTCTGCTCCGAACTTCTCCGCGCTCGCGAGACGGCTGTCGGCGAGATCGATCGACACGATCCGCCCCGGCGTGTAGAGCTGTGCGGTGAGTATCGCGGCGAGACCAATCGGGCCGGCGCCGACGATCGCCACGACATCTCCCGGTGAGACCTTGCCGTTCAGCACGCCAACCTCGTAGGCAGTCGGCAGGATGTCAGCGAGGAACAGGACTTGCTCGTCTGAGAGCTGCTCGGGCACCTTGAACACCGAGTTATCGGCAAACGGGACGCGTGCGTACTCGGCCTGTAGCCCATCGATCGTGTGGCCGAAGATCCATCCGCCCCCGCCGAGGCACTGCCCGTAGCGGGCTTCCTTGCAGTAGCGGCAGCGCCCGCATGCGCTGATGCAGGAGAGGAGCACGCGGTCCCCGACCACAACCGTGCTCA
>JBEKAM010000227.1:0-5344 GCA_050015915.1 Solirubrobacteraceae bacterium | reverse complement strand
GACGGGGCTTCTCCGTGACGAGCTTCGCCTTCTTTTCCTCGGTCAGCCGCGCGAGGCAGTTGCCGACCGCGCCCGAGGAGCGCTGCAGCGCCTTGGCGACCTGCGTCGGCCCATGCGGGCCGCTATCGGCGTTGTCCTCCAGGTAGCCCAGCACGAGCGGGTCCAGACCACCCGGCTTGAGCTTGCCGCCCGCGGGCTCGCGGGCGCTCGCCGCACCCTCACCGGACTTGGGGTCCGACGCCTTGCCCTCACCGGCCTTCGCGTCGGGCGCCTTACCTTTGTCCTCCGCCGTTGCCGGGGTGCCCTTCGAGTCGCCGACGACGTGGTGGGCGTAGGCGTCGGGCATCTCGACGCCAGCGAGCGTCCAGCGGTCGGGCAGCCGCTTGCCCTGGTCGCGTCCGCCCTGGTGGCGGACGACCTCGTCGGCGTCGGCGAGCCGCCCGAGCACCTTTCCGGCCGTCGAGCGGCCGATGCCGGCAACCTGAGCGATGCCCTCGGCCGTCGCGCCAGGGTGCTTCTCCACCGCCGCCTTGACGGTCTCCTTGGGGGAGGGCTTGGACTCGGTTTTCGTCTTGCTGCTCATGCTGATTCTCCTTTGGTAGAGCCCCTTTTGGAGCTTTGGCGGTGGACGTGGTAGCTCTCCATGCGGGGCGAGTCAAGTCCTTTCGCATGAACCGCCGGAGGCCGATCGCGGGGTTCGCTAGCACCCGTGCGGGACACGGCCAGAACAAGAGATTCGAAGCGGCTGGGGTCCTGTCGGGCGGCTCGCGCGCCTCACGCTCAACTCGGCTCAGAACGCCAGCGGCGGCCTCCGCGCAGCACTCCGCCGCGAACTTGACTTGTGCTGGCGGATCGAGCTAGACGTGTCCGGGATGCCCGCGACAGCCCACCCCGAGTCCGCCCCGCCGCCGCACGGCGGCGACGTCGAGGAAGGCGACGATGCTCGCCGCTGACATCCGCCGCGGCGCGTGGGGCAGCCCAATTCCCGCGACCCTGGTCCGCGAGTTCATCCACAGCGCGCTGCGGCATTCCGCCGCCGCGGACATGGTCAGCGAGTACGTGTTCGAGATCGCTACCAGCGACGAGGAGCCCCCAGCCGATATCGGCGAGGCCCTTCGGGTCGCAATAGACGAGGTGCTCACGGCCGCGACCGGCGAGGATTGGAAGCAGGTTGGGCGCGACCTGTTGACGGACGCCCTCGACACCGTCCGCGAGGACCCACCGCCGCTGGCAGCGGCAGAGACGCCGACGGCGTGGTGGCCGCTAGCTGCGAGCGGCGTGCGACGCCGTAAGCCGCCCGTGATCGTCCGGCAGGAGGCGATCCTCGACTGGCTGACAGAGGTGCGCTCGGCGACGATGCGCGAAATCGCCCAGCACTTCGGTTGCAGCCAGCACTCCGCGCGCATGAAAGCCGACGGGCTTGTCGCCCAGGGCAAGCTCGACGTGAAGCCCGGCGCCCGCGCGCAGGGCAGCCGCCCTGTTATGCCGCGCCGCTACTCCGTGCCGCAGCCCGAGGCCAACCTCGGCGGCGGGCTCGCGGTCGCCTGCGAGGACGGCCCGAAAGATCGACTTGAGCTTCCCGCTGGATCGAGCTAGACGTGTCCCCCGAACCACCCCCGAGCCAAGGAGGAGGCAAATGACAACCGAAGAGCAAGCGGCCGAGGTCACCGTCAACGTGCGACCGATGGCCAGGCGATGAGCAGCGTGGTAGCACTCGCAGCAAGGGGCCTGCTGATAGCCCTCGCTGTGTGGCTATTCGCCGGCTTCCTCCTGCGCACGTGCGGCGCGCTGCTCGCCGTCGGCGGCCTGGCGACAGCAGCCCTCACCGGCTCACCGGGAATGGCAATCGCAGCGATCCTCGGCAGCACCGCGTGGCTCGCCGGACAATGGCTGTACGCGCTGCGCCACCACTACTACCGCTCCCCGCTAGCCCGCCGCGTCTTTCTCGAATGGCTGCCCACCCGCTTTGACGCGACGCGCCGCTGGGGTGTACCCAACGTCCCGCCAGGGTGCCGACGATGAGCCAGCGTGAGCCCGAAATAACCTCGCACCGACAGGGCGCCACCATCGGGGTGAATCGCGACGGGATGCCAGTCGGCGTCGTAACCGATCTAGGCAACCGCCGGTTCGCGATGCGGATCTATACGACCGAGTGCCCGTGGGAGGAATACGCAGGGGTCGCCAGCTCCGAAGCGAAGGCCGTGTCGACTGTCGGGCTGCGGGGCGAGACCCCTGCCCATATGGAGGATCGATGAGCGTAACCGTGGTCACCTTCAAGGACGAGGACTGCGACGGCGACGGCGTCCCGATCGGCCCGGTCCTCGTAGTCCGAGCGGAGGGCGAGGACGCCGAAGCCGCCGCAGCAGCCGGCGTTCCCTTCAGATACCGACCCGAGCAGGCAGAGGATCTCGGGTGGAAGTCTTACCGCGAGGCCGTGGCCATCGCGGGAGAGCACGGCGTCCCACTAACGGAGTGGTGAGGTACGTCATGCGACTTGTAGGGCGGCGCGAGGGCCATCGCTCCCGTAACGAAAACGAGGCCCGCCGTCGCCCTACAAGCAATCTTCACGGCGTGAAGCGCCGCCCACAAAAAGGTTTCCCGCGAAGCCTTGATCTTTACCGGCGGTCGAGCTAGACGTGTCCCCGCCAGCAAGGCACGTTCTAGCTAAAGGAGAAAACGCATGGAATCACCACACTCACAGGAGGCAGGCGATGGTGAGGAGCGCACCTCACCAAAAGGTGCGACATTCGACCGTGACGACCTGCTCGACATGGTGCGCTCGATCGTCCGGCATCCCTCGGTGAAAGACGCCACGGTCGAGATGGTCCGGTGCGGGTTCAGCGAGCCGGCCGAGACACAGATGCGCGAGGGGATTCACGCCGGTGCCAACGAGGCGCTTGCCCGCCTTTCGGATGGGCTTCGCGGCGGTGTGACAGACGCGCTCGGCGCGCTCAGTGAGGGCGACTGGACGCTCATCGCCCGCGAGATGCTGGAAGAAGCGCAGGAGGCCAACGAGGCGGCAGCGGTCGCGTAGCGGGCAGATCGTCTCGCAGGGCGACGGGATCATACCCCCACGTTCCGTTCCCGAACGGTTCGTCCCGTCGCCCTGCGCGATGACCTGCTCAAGGCGCCTCGCCGGGGAGACACTGAAATGGACAGCTTTTTCACTGTGAGAATCACGAGCAGCGACGAGTTCGACGTGCCATCGCTCAGCCCGGAAGATGTGAAAGACGCGCTGCAGGCGAAGGCCCTTGAAGAGGACGTCCCGGTCGAAAGCGTCTCGGTAGAGGCGTGGGTGAGGGTGCAAACGTGAGCGACCGGGAGGCCGAGCGTAGGCGGAGTCTGCTGTTGACGCGGATCGCGCTCTACGGCTACACGATGGTCGAGATTTACGGGGCGGACGAAGCGAGTAGCCCAACCTACGCCTACACCCTCGGCCTTCCCGGAGAGATGGGGCACCCCGAGCTGGCCGTCTGCGGCCTGTCCTCGATCGCGAGCGTCGAGGTGATCACCTCGGTCGTCGCGTTGCTCTACGACACTCCGCAGCTAGAGGGCCGCGTCACGGTGCCGGCGCGCCGACGGCCGCTCTGGATCGCGCCGCTCCCTGGCGCATCGGTCGAATCGCGCCTCGGGCTCGCCGACTGGTGGCGGCGCGAGCACCATGACGGCCAGCGCGCCACCGCGAAACAGATCATCGTGAGCGACCCCGCCGGCCGGTTCCCGTGGGAGCGCGGCTGCCGCCCAGGACACGGGCGCGAGCAATCGCTCCTGCTGCCGCAGATCATGGTGCGGGCGCCGAGTCGCACCGTCGCCGATCAGCAAGGAGGCGCCAGTGCGACCGGCTGACACGCCAACAACGCGCCCGATTGGGCGCTGTAGCGCCACGACGCTGCCACACGGCGCCCTGTGCGGGCCAAACGCCCCTATCGCGGGCATCCCATCCCCCGACCGCTACCGCCATGCGCTACCGCGTACTCGTACCCGCTGAGCCCAGCGACGCGATCCCGCGCGGCGCCGCGGTCCTGGAGTGCCGCCGGGGCGCCCACCGAGCAGCCTACGGGCGGGTGTACGCCGGGCGGGATCAGTTCGGCGAGCTGTGCGCCCAAACGGTACGGCGGGGACGTCTGGTGGCGCTCCCCGACGGCTGCGCCGAGGTCGGCTTCTACGACGAAGTCGACGGCGAGCTCTGCGCCCACAACCGCGGGATCGGCGTCCTCGAGCGTTGGCTCGGACGGCGGGTGTCGAGGAGCGACCTACAGGCTCGCGACAACAGATCGACGCGACGTGCGCAGGCTCGCCGGCTGTTCCTTCAGGGGCGCTTTGCGGAGGCCGCGAAAATCGACCCGCGCATGGGCCTGTAGCCCCGAGGCCACCATGATCTACGTGAACACGGATGCGTCCTACCGCAACGGCTGGGCAGGGATCGCCTTTCAAAGCGATCACCTCGAAAGCCAGAGCCAGCTTGTGGAGTGCCAGAACAACGGCGAGGCCGAGCTGCGAGCGCTCCTGTTCGCGATGCGCGCCGCCGAGCAGGCGCATATCCGCGAGGTCATCTTCAGGACCGACTGCGAGTCCGCGGCGCGACCACACCTCGGCAACAGCGAGCAACTTCGACCCCTGCGCGCGGAAGCATGCCTCTATATGGCCAGGCACCAGCCAGGCTGGGTCATCGTTCAAATCTCTCGCACCGAAAACGTCCTCGCCCACGCGCTGGCGCGGAAAGCACGCCGAACCCGCGACGACGTATCGGTATGCATTGATAGCCACGTCGCCGAGGCGTTGATCGAGCGCGCCGGATTCCCCGAGACGCCCAATGGCCGCTGGCGAGTAGAGCCCGGCCGCCACGAGACGAGCATCGGCCGGGCGCTGACGGCCGCGCTCGTGAAGCTCGCCACCGAGGCGCGAGTGCCGCAAGCTGACCACAGCCGCGACGATCCGTGGGCGATGTACTACGTCGTGCGCAGCGACCGTCGTCTCAGCTTCGCTCAGGCGATAGCCCTCGGCGGCGCTGGCGCCGTCGCGTGCGCCGACCGCTTCCGTGACAGCGAACGCTGGGCGGCGAACTTCGCGGCATGGCAGGCGGCGTCGTACCCCAAGATCGCACTGCGCGCCAACGCCGAGCGATTCGAGGGCCTCGCCGGGCTCGACGGAGCGGTCATCGATGCGGAAGCCGGTCCGATAGCGTTATGCCTACCTCCTCGGCGCAAGTCTGACCGCGAGCCACAGCTGATATGTCGTGTTGTTTGTCAAGTGGGTGTGTTTGATCGCGTCCGCGTGGCGGGCGGTTGGGGTGGTCGGGAGAGCGGGGCGCCGGGCTCGGTGTCGGCGTTGCCAGTCTGATGAT
>JBEKAM010000226.1:0-5433 GCA_050015915.1 Solirubrobacteraceae bacterium | reverse complement strand
ACGTTCACCGCGCTCGCCTACAACATCGTGTTCCTGCGCGAGCGCGGCGTGCTCAAGCGCATCCGTGGGACGCCGCTGCCCACGATCTCCTATTTCGGAGGGGTGGCCGCCAACGCTGTCACCAACACGGCGCTACAGATCGGCATCATCGTGCTCGCAGGGCGCGTGTTCTTCAACATCGGCTGGCCCCTGCATTGGGGCGAGCTGGTGGTGTTCGTGGTCGTCGGTGTCGTCAGCCTCGCCGCGCTGGGCGTGGCCTTCGCACACGTGATCCCCAACTTCGAGTCCACCGCCGCTTACGTCAACGCGGTGTTCCTGCCCGTGGTGTTCGTGTCGTTCTTCGTGTTCGACGACAAGCACGGCGCTCCCGGCTTCGTGCGCACGATCGCCGAAGCGCTGCCGTTGAAGCCGCTGATCGACGGGCTTTCTGGCGCCATGGTCACCGGCTCCGGGCTCGGCAGCCACCTCGACTCGCTCGCCGTGATCGCCATCTGGGGCGTGTTCGGCCTGTATCTCGCTGTGAAAGGCTTCTCCTGGGAGGGCTCACGCGCATGAGCGCCACGACGAGCAGCGCGAGCACATGAAGCAGCTCGCCGAGGACGTCTATCTGCTCAAGGGATGGCCGCCCAACGCGATCAACGTGTACCTGATCGGCGACGTCCTGCTCGACGCCGCCACCCGTCAGGCGGAGAAGCGGATCATGCGGGAGCTCGCCGGGCGCAAGCTGAGCACACACGCCCTCACCCACGCCCACCCCGACCACCAGGGCTCAAGCCACGCCATCTGCGAACGGCTGCAGATCCCGCTGTGGTGCGGCCAGGGCGACGTCCCCGCAATGGAGACCCCCGGCGGGATCTCCAACTCTCAAGCACCGGGACTCGTCAACTACCTGCAGCAGCGATTCTGGACCGGGCCGCCGCACCCTGTCGCGCGGGCACTGATCGAGGGGGACGAGGTCGCCAGCTTCACCGTGCTCGAGGTACCCGGGCACTCACGTGGTCACCTCGCGTACTGGCGCGAGTCAGACCGCGTGCTGATCCTCGGAGACGTGCTCAACAACGTCAACGTCAAAACAGGCGTCCCAGGTCTGCACGAGCCGCCGACCGTGTTCACCCCTGACCCCGCCCGCAACCGCGTCTCCATTCGCAGGCTGGCAGCGCTGAGGCCGCGCCTGACCTGTTTCGGGCACGGGGCGCCGCTACACGACCCGGGCAAGCTCGCCGACTTCGCCGCGCGCATGGCGGACTGACGGCCGATGAGCGAGAGCATCTTCCTCCTCGACGGCGAGCGACCGCACGGGAGCGATGCGTCCGCTGAGGACAGCGCTCCAGCGATGGTCGTACAGCCGACCGAGCAGGCGCGGGGACCATGGGATCCGCGGGCGCTACACGGTGGCGCACCAGCAGCGCTGATCACCGCCGCATTCGAGCGCATGCAGCCGGGCGCAGAGCTGCGCATCGCGCGGCTTGGCTTCGAGTTCCTGCGCCCGATCCCGCTCGCGCCGCTGATGCTGTCCACGCGCATCGTCCGGCCAGGCCGGCGGGTGCAGGAGCTGGCCGCGGAGCTGACCACCGCAGAACGCGACCACAGTGCGGGTGGCGATCTCGTGTGCCGGGCAAGCGCCCTGCGCGTGCAGGCGATTCCCGAGGAGGTACCCGAGCCCGAGGACGCCGCGGACGAGCAGCCGCTGGCAGCGCCCGAGACAGGCAAGCCTGTGCGCTTCTCACTCAACGGCTCCAGCGAATCCGGCTTCGCCGCGACCGCCATGGAGATGCGCTGGCTCGATGACCCCTGGGCGCTCGGCCCATCGAGGGTGTGGATGCGGCTGCGTCACCCACTGCTTCCCGACGAGCCGCTCACGTCGCTGGCGCGACTCGCTGGCACCGCGGACTTCGGCAACGGGGTCGGCGCGGCGCTGCCGTTTGAGCACTTCCTGTTCATCAACGCCGACCTGACGATCCACCTCCAGCGCCAACCCCAGGGCGAGTGGATTGGGCTGCACGCCCGCACGCTGCTCCCCAGCGGCGGCAGTGGCTTGGCCGAAAGCGTGCTACACGATGTGTACGGGCCCGTCGGCCGCGCCTTTCAGACGCTGGTCGTGCAGCCTCGATGAGAACCACTTCTAAAACACAATTGTTGTAGATGCAATTACTTTTGCTAGTGTGGAGCGCGATCCGCCTTCCACATGGCGGCAACCGCATTCAACGAAGGAGATCCGATGTCAACACCAGAGGCAGCAACTACGCAGACCCCACTCCCCACCGGGACGTGGAACGTCGACCCGGCGCACTCGAGCGTCGAATTCCAGGTCAAACACCTCGGCATCGCCACGGTCAAGGGCCACTTCGGTGAGTTCGAGGGCACGCTCGAGGTAACGCCCGAGGGCATCAACGCGTACGGCTCGGCCGAGACGGCAAGCGTCGACACGCGCGAGCCCCAGCGCGACGATCACCTGCGCTCGCCCGACTTCTTCGACGCTGAGAACAACCCCAAAATCACGTTCCAGTCGACATCTGTGAAAGCGATCGACGACGAGGACTTCGAGATCGAGGGCGACTTCACCCTCCACGGCATCACACGCCCGCTCAAGCTGATCGCGACACTCGAGGGCACCGAGACCGACCCTCAGGGCAACGAGCGCGTCGGCGTCTCAGCAACCGCCCAGATCAGCCGCGGCGACCACGACATCAAGTTCAACATGGCGCTCGGCTCAGGCAACGTCGCCGTCGGCGACAAGGTCAAGATCCTGCTCGACATCTCAGCCGTCAAGGCCAGCTGAACGACACGGCCAACGCCGTCAAGGGTCGCGCTGCTCACCACGGCGCGACCCACCCGGCCGCCGCAAGGCGGCCCATAAAAATCGAAAGCGCCCAGGTGACGCTCAGCGCACGATCACGTCGCCGAGCGCCTCGTCGATCGCGTCGAGCGTGTCCGCGCTGAGCACCACGCCCGACGCGGAGGCATTCGCGTGCACCTGCTCGGGGCGGCTCGCGCCGACGATGGCCGAGGCCACGTTCGGCTCGCGCAGCACCCAAGCGAGCGCCAGCTGAGCCATCGTCAGACCCGCCTGCTCGGCGACCGCACGCAGTCGCTGTACCGCCTCGAGCACGCGCGGCTCGATCAGCCGGTCGATGAAGCCGCCCATGCTGTCGCTCGCCGCCCTGGAATCGGCCGGTGGCGGCTCGCCCGGCAGGTACTTGCCTGTGAGCACCCCCTGCGCAAGCGGCGACCACACGATCTGGGAGATCCCCTCGCGCTCGCATACCGGGATCACCTCCGCCTCAGGGGCACGCCACAGCATCGAGTACTGAGGCTGGCTCGAGACCCAGCGCTCGACGCCCGATAGCGCCAGCGACTGCTCGATCCTCTTAGCCGGCCACTCGCTGAAGCCGATGTGGCGCGCCTTGCCCGCGCGCACCACCTCGCTCAGCGCGCTCATCGTCTCCTGAAGCGGCGTCTGCTGGTCGTAGCGGTGGCACTGGTAAAGGTCCACATAATCCGTCTGCAAGCGCTTCAGCGACGCGTCGATCTGCTTGTGGATCTGCGCTTTCGACAGGCCTCGGTCGGTATCCGACATCGGGAAGTACACCTTCGTCGCCAGCACATATGAGGAGCGCTCGCGACCTGACAGCACCTCGCCGAGCAGCGTCTCCGCCGCGCCACGCCCATACACGTTGGCTGTGTCAATGAAGTTGATGCCCGCGTCGAATGCCGCGTCCACGCACGCCTTCGCCTGTTCCTGCTCGACGCCGCCCGAGTAGGTCAGCCACGAGCCGAGGCTGATCTCAGAGACCTCGATGTCGCTGCTACCGAGCTTGCGGAAGTTCATACTGAACAGCAACACTAGCGTCTGAACCGATGGCCACGATCGACCCCAATCTGCGCATCAGCTCCGTCCAGCTCGACGTCAGCGATCTGCCACGCAGCATCGACTTCTACGAGCAGGCGCTCGGGCTGCCGCTGATCTCCCGCGACGAGCACCAGGCAAAGCTGGGTCCCGATCCGCTGCACCCAGCGCTCGTGCTCCGCGACATCCCCGCGGCGACATTGCTGCCACCTGGAGCCACCGGGCTCTACCACGTCGCCTGGCTCCACCCCACCCGCGCGGCCCTCGCCGAAACCGTCCGGCGCGTCGCCGGAGCCCGCTGGCCGTTCGAGGGCGCCTCCGATCACGGCGTCTCCGAGGCGCTGTATTTGAGCGATCCTGACGGGTTGGGCATCGAGATCTACGTCGACCGCCCACGCGAGCAGTGGGAGCGCCCGCCCGACGGCCATGGGGTGAAGATGGTCACGCTGCCGCTCGACCTCGACGATCTGCTCGCCCAGAGCACCGACGAGCCGGCGCCCGCAGTGACGCCAGAGACGGGGATCGGGCACGTTCACCTGAAGGTCGCAGACGTACCCCGCGCCGCGGCTTTCTACAGGGACGCTTTGGGCATGGAGGAGCAGGCGCAACTCCCCTCCGCAGCGTTCCTCGCCGCCGGCGGCTACCACCACCACATCGGCGCCAACTCGTGGCAGAGCCGCGGCGCAAGCCCCGCTCCCGACAGCGCGCCGGGTCTACGTCGCGTGGAGTTCGCGCTCAGCGACGTCGATGCGTTGGATGCGCTCGAGCGCACGCTCGCGGACGCGCCTGATCCGCAGTCGAGCCCGTCAGCCGAGCGTGGCTCCGACGGGGAGCTGTCCGTGCGTGACCCCGATGGCCAGCTGCTTAGCTTCGTCGCCACACAGGCCTAGATCAAGCAAAGCGCCATCGTGTCTGGCTGAACTGCTCGCCCTTGGCGAAGCCAAGAATAGTCCTGGGCGTGACCCGATAGACAAGCACCTTACCCGCGCGGATCGCGTCGCTGAGACCAAACCATGTGCCCTCAGGTGCCGTGAAGTGCGCCCCGTACTTCAACTCGTAGGTGTTGGCGACCTGGTCGAGCTCCGCTGCATCGCCGACCTCGACGGCGCATCCTTCGACCACGACATCGAGACCGTCGAGTCCGTTCTCGCCCGTAGTGAGAATGCACTGTGGGTTCTGCTTTAGGCTCGTTGCCTTGCGCTGCTCAGGCGCTCACCGAGCCCAGGCGCGCCAGCTCCTCAGCGGCCAGCTCGAGCTCCGCGGAAGGCAGCAGCTCGTTCAGCTGCTCGGTGGAAGTGGCGCTTGCGATCGGCGCAAGCACGGTGGTCTGGGCGGTAAGCCAAGCGAGCGATACAGCCGCGACGGTGGTGTCATGTGCGGCGGCGATCTCGTCGAGTGCCTTCAGGACCGCGAAGCCACGCTCGTTGAAATAGCTCTCACGCACTCCCGCCGCGCGCGGGCTGTCGACCTCTTCCCCCCCGCGCCGGTACTTCCCCGTGAGAAAGCCCCTGGCCAGGCCGAAGTACGGGACACACGCGAGCCCATTGCGCCCACACACCTCAGCGAGCTCGCCCTCGTATTCGCCG
>JBEKAM010000225.1:0-5461 GCA_050015915.1 Solirubrobacteraceae bacterium | reverse complement strand
GGCCTGGAAGTCGTCAATGGGCGACGGGGGCGCTGCTGGCTTCGCCGGTCGGTAGCGCTGATCGAGTACGTCCTGGCAGAGTGCATCTAGTTCGTCGGGCGTTGTGTCCGGGTGGAGCCGTTGCAGAATGTCCCGTATATCTTGACGCTGCCGGTCACGCTCTCGTGTTAGCCATTCCCTCTCAACGCCATCATCGGGAAGGTGGGCGGCAAAGACCCCACGCACAAGTGCGAGCGCAGCTTGCCAGTCGGTCTTCTTGTCCGAGCCAGCGAGCCTGTGGAAGTCGTCGAAGTCAGTGACGACCTCTACCGCCTCCCCGGATACTCGGGCAACGCTGTGGTCACCCGCCTTGAGGAAGCCTGAGTGGCCATCATGCCCAACTGCTTTACGGGCTTCCTTAAGGCATCCGTGGAGCCGCACACCGAGGGACCGCCGGACGTCCGTATCACCATAATTGTTCGCCTCGTCGGGCCACAGAACCTCGATCAGTTCCTTGTGGCTATATCTGTCCTTGATCGCCATGAGGGCAAGGACGTGCCGGGCGCGCCATGAGGGCTTTGCCGATGCCCCGCCGTTTGGTCCCGGCTCAGTCTCTAGCGGCCCCAGAACGTTGAGCCTGATCGTCGTCTTACTTGCTGGCTGACCGGCCATTTGCGCCCGAAGGCTACCCCAGAAGTCGGGCTCGGATGGAAAGATTCAGAAGTTTTCCAGCGTATTCAGAAAGAAATCAGGGTTTGGTCAGAGTCGGCATGCTGGACTTGAGGCATGACCGAAACCGCAGCACACGAGACACTACCGACCAGCAGCGCAACGCAAGCATCTCCCGACACCAGCGCTATCTGGCGAGGCGATCATGCCGTCGCCCCCGACGTGACCTGGGGTGGTGGCGGGATAGACGACTGGGGCTGGACTGCCCAGGAGTCCAGCTTGTCGCCGGGCATACGCCCTGGCCTATTCCTCAGTAACTAGCCGGAAGGAGCCTGTAGCCCTCATGCCTAAACACGCCCAAATCGTACTCCACCGCTCCGCGCAGCAGATCGTCCAACCCGACCCGGCCCTGAACGCCCAAGTGGCTGAGGCGGAGCGGGTCGGCATTGCTGCCGTTGCTCGCCTTCAGGCTGGAGCCTTCGCTACGTCTGTTGCGATCCAGAACGCCGCCATGCTCTCCCGCTCGGCCGATGCCGCCTTTCGCGTCTCCCCAATGGGAGAGGAGGTCTACCGCGGTCTGCTCATGGCCTACGGAAACGTCGCCGTCAACGAGATCCAGTCTCTCGGTATCCAGGGGCGTTCCTGATGGGGGTCGTGGAGGCAGTGCTTGCCCTGATCGGCCTGGTGGCGCTCGTTGCAGCGATTGTCCGTTGGTATGAGCGACGGGTGGCCGAGCCGGTGGAAGTTGACCTGGCTGCTCCCTACCGCGAAGGGTTGCACGCTGCTGCTCGGCTCCAAGGAGTCGCCCAGGAGCTAGAGCAGCAGATATATGTCGAGGCGCTACGACACGCCGAAGGCGATCCAGGTGGGCGGTGAGTGCCCCATGCCTGAGCACAGCAAGTCCATCGAGCGAGTCGTTGTCGGCCTGGTGGCCTGTGCCATCAGCGTCGATGTCATGGCAAGTGAGCTGCTGTCAAGGATCATCTGAATTCCTCAGAGTTGCTTATGGGAATTCCCCACTTGGTTGTGTGTGCAATGTGCTGGGTTTCAGGGTTTGTTGAGGCCGTCGCGTAGTTGGTCGAGGCGTGCTTGGTGGTGGCGCATGCGGTAGCTGGGCCCGTTGATCTGGATGACGGTCGCGTGGTGTAGGAGGCGGTCGAGCATGGCGGCCGCGACGGTGGTGTCCTCGAAGATTTGTCCCCAGCTGGTGATGTCGCGGTTGGTCGTCAGGACGATGGATCCGCCTTGGTAGCGGCGGCTGATGACCTGGAAGAGGTGCGCTGCTGCCTCGCCTGCCATCGGCAGGTAGCCCAGCTCGTCAACGACCAGGACCGCTGGTCCGCCCCAGAAGCGCATCGTGGTTTGCCAGCGTCCCTCGACGGCGGCCTTCGCGGTCTTGGCGACCAGGTCCGCGGCGGTGGTGTAGTAGACGCGGTAGCCGGCCTGCACCGCCTTCAGAGCAAGCGCTATCGCGAGTGTCGTCTTGCCGACGCCGGGTGGCCCGATGAACAGGACGTTGGCTTTTTCCTCCACGAATCTGAGGGTGGAGAGCTCTTCGATCAGGCGCTGGTCCAGGGTTGGTTGGGCGTCGAAGTCGAACTCCTCGAGCGTCTTGGTTTGCGGGAAGCCAGCGAGACGCAAACGGCTTGCGAGCGAGCGCTGCTCGACCGCGTGAGCCTCAATGGCCAATAGGTCGGCGAGGAATTGTGTGTAGCTGGGCTTGGTCTGCTGGGCGTGCTCGAGCTGGCTCGCGAGTGCCTCTGCGGTCGCGGTGAGCTTCAGCTGGGTCAGCTGGCCTCGTAGCTGCTGATAGACGTCCTTCTCGGTCATCGTGCCACCTGTGCGAGCTGGGCGTAGTGCTCCAGATCGATGACCACGCCGCCATCGGCGGGCTGCTCGCCGCGCAGCATCGCCGCGGCCCGGAGCGCTGCCTGGCCGGGTGGACGATTCTGCTTTCGCCGGCAAGGCTGGTGTGTTGTGAACGCAGCGAGGACTGCCTGTTCAAGTCCTGCCGTGTGCTCAGCGCAGCGGATCCGCTGCCCGGCACCCGAGGGTGCACGGCGATGCTTGGCGAGCAGTGTGCCCGCGGCACTGACGATCTGCAGTGTCTGCTCGCCGAGGCGGGCACGAACCGTGACCTGTGGGGAGCCCGCCAGCGCGGCCGGCACGCTGTAATGGTTGCCGTCAAACGCGACCAGCGCCGAGCTCGATACCGGGCGCTGCACACAGATCTCTGCGGGGAACGGCCCCTGTGGTAGCCCCAGCAGCCCCTCGCTGGCCGCGAGCTTCGCGATCGTGCTCGGTCCGCGCCGGCGCTCATCAGCGACCTCAACACAGAAACGGTCAAGCGCGGCTTGGGCCTGCGCCGGTGTCGCGACCGCCGCTGAGCACCACCACGATCGTGTCAGATATTTCACCGCGGCCTCAGCGACGCCTTTGCGCTTGGCGCGCCGCGCGGGACAGACATCGACACCAACACCGTAATGCTTCGCGCACGCCACGAACTCCCCAAGCAACCGGTCACTGCCGGGGTAGACCACGCCGGCCATCCGGTCAGTCCGCCAACGCCGCGTGGTGCCGCCCAACCGCCGCAGCACCCCGTCCAGGGACTCGATCACATGCGCGCCAGTCTGTCCCTCGCTGAACACGCCCCGGCAGCGCCCGGAGTGCGACAGCACCCCCACGAGCACGAACGCCGGCGCGCCCCACGGCGTCTCACGCAGCTCCAGCCAGTCGAACTGCAACTCCTCCCCCGGCGGATGATCAATCTCGATCGTGACATCGACACCGCCACGCCGACAACACTCACAAGCCGGACGCAACCCAAGCGCCCGCAGCTCCCGCGTGAACGTCTGATAGGAACGATCGAACCCGAGCTCCCCCACCTCGCGAAACAACACAGTCCCCCACACGTGCGGATCATCACCAAACCGCGCCTGCAGATAAGACCGGTAGGGCTCAAGCACCGACGGTGCCCGCTCCCGCCGCTTCGCGTGACCCGCCAAATACGCCTTCACGGTCTTGCGATCCCGGCCCGTGTGACGAGCGATCGCAGACACCGACCAGCCCCTCCCACGCAACGCAGCAATCTCCATATCTTCCTCCTGTGTGAGCATCCCCAGAGGTCCTCCCTCTTTTGGTCGATGGCGTCAAGCACCACGACCATCGAGGGGGGACCCGACAGAACCACACCGGCCCCAGTCGCTCCGCTTCGCCTACGGCTCAGCTACGCGACAGGGGCCGCCAGGCCTGAGGAATTTTCATGAGCAGAAGTGGGGAGTCTTGCGTGAGCGCGCGCACTGCCGCGTCTCATGCCGTATCTCATTGTGCTGGCTGTGATCTTTGTGGTGGTGCGCTTGGTGTTGTTTTACACCCACAAATGGTGAGGGGCTTCATGACGTAATGCCTTGCGGCCGTAGTAGTCGTGTCGGTGTAGTGAAATGAACATGAGGTATTGACTGGTAAGCAGGAGTTGTAGTTAGCTAGAAGGTTCCCTGTTACTCCCGTAAGTAGTACACGGTCCCGGTTCAAGAGACTTTGCGGAACGCACCATTGCAGTAAATGTTGACTCCCTTTCGAGCAAAGGGTGGTGCTTTCTCATGTCTTTTTCCGGCCCGGCGTGGAACGGAAAGGAGGCTCATAATTATGAGTAGAACTTATCATCATGGAAAGGATCGACGGTTGCGGGTGCGAGGTATCCGCAGGCCAACGGACTTGCCGCGCTTGGCACGAGTCCTGATCGATCTGGAGGCAGCCAGAGCCGAAGCTGAGGCAGAAGCGGAAGCGGAAGCGCAGGCCAAGGCAAAGTCAGCCAAGCGCCGAAAGGATTCGGGGGCCAGCACTTGAGGTCAACGGAGTTGACGTGGTATCGGCTGTGCTGGCCGCGTGAGGTGAAAGCTGAGCAGGTGGTGCAGGTCTGTCGCTTGATGGCGACTGCTGCCAGTCGGCCGGTGGTCATCGAGACAGTGGGCTCACGCGCTGGCGTGGAGCATCGCCTGGCCGTGCCAACACCACAGGCTGACAGTGTGGCTGACCAACTACGGGCCACGATTGCCGGTATTGCGCTGGAGGGCATTGGCCAGCGTCCGTCGATCAGGGCCAGCCGGGCTGTTGAGCTGCGGCTGTCAACCAGGCGGCGGTCGTTGCGGAGCGATGACGCGGCTGGTGTCAGCCGGGCCTTGTTGACGGCCCTGGCGCAGGTGCGTGGTGGCGAGCAGGTCAGCATCCAGTGGGTGCTTGGCCGTTCGTTTGTGCCGGTGGCGGTGCCAAACGAGCTGGACAGCGCCGCACATGAGACGTGGACACGAGCGCTGCTGCTGGCTCCATTCAGTCCACCGAGGCCAACCGATGCCGAGATGCGCAATGCCTTGCGCGTCAAGCGGGCAGAGCCGGGATGGCAGGCAGTCGGGCGGGTGGCGGTACAGGCAGCAACAACGGGCCGCGCCCGTCAACTGATCCGTCAAGTGGTCGGAGCACTGCGCAGTGCGGAAGCGCCCGGCGTCAGTTTTTGGGTCCGTCCGACCAACACGCAGCGAGTTATGAAGGCAGCGCCGAGCTGGTGGATGCCGCTACGGCTCAACGCTGTGGAGCTGGCGACTGTCTCCGCTTGGCCGGTGGGTGTGACCAGTGAGTTGCCGGTGAGCATGATCGGTAGTCGCCTGGTGGCTCCGTCATCTGCCATTGCCCGGCGCGGGCGCGTTCTAGCGACGGCCACCTTTCCCGGTCGTGAGCGTCCCTTGGCGCTGATGCCGACAGATGCCCTGCGGCACTTGCACGCGCTCGGGCCTACAGGATCGGGCAAGTCAACGCTGCT
>JBEKAM010000224.1:0-5473 GCA_050015915.1 Solirubrobacteraceae bacterium | reverse complement strand
AGCCGCGCGCAGGGCTCATCGCCGGTTGCAGGCCGAGAAACACCGGGTCGTCCTCTACGCCCACTTCAAATTCGGGGTAGGGCTGGCAGCCGGGCGGTGCGGAAACACCGGTGGGTGGGGAGCCGTGCCGCGTGCTGGCCGACGCTATGTAGCCGTTGGCAGTGATCTTTCCTTCCTTGATCAGTTGCTCCAGGCTCGGGACGAGCACATCGACGGACACCAGCCTCCAGGCATGTGCCGGGCTCGCGCTCTTGGGCGTCGCGAGATTCGCAGACTGCGCGGCTGCCAGTTCGAGCCACTCTGCCGTCCTTTGGCGCGGCTGGAATGTCTGCAGAAGCACCCGGCGGCCTTCTGACTCCCGTCGCGCGATCGAAGGTGGCCGCTGCGCCGTGCTCAGCCCTAACGTCCAGACCAGCGACCCGGCGATCGCCCTGAGCCTTGTCTTCGGCGTGGACGCTCGCCCCGCCGCGTCTGCGTGCGCCGCCACGTGGGGGGAGGATCCCGGGTATGCCACGACCGTGACGCTCGCTGGGTAGGCGGCGGCTGCAAGCGTGGCGACGATTCGTCCCGACCACCAATTCCGCGCACGCGCCTGCCAGACCTCGGTCGCACCGATGCTCCCGTCGCCGCGAACGACCGGCGACCAGTGCAGGCCGGCGGCGGTGATGCTGCGCACATGCTCGCCCGGCCGATCGCCGCGTGCGACGACGAATACCAGAAGGAGGCTATGGGGCGCCCTGGTGTGAAGCCGCGGACTGACAAGCGTCGTTGTGCGCGTGTGAGCGCTCACGCTGACGAGGGCATCGACGCCGGGCGGTAGCTTGGCGTTGGCCGTCGGCGGGAGAGCCCACGTTGCCAGCGCTCCCAAAGCAACCGCGATTGCCGTGAGTCGGAGGGACCTCACCTGTCCGCGACCTTGGACCGTGCAAGGACACCTGACTCATCGGCGAGCGCCGCCACAACCTCCACAGCCGTCCTGGCCGCAAACTCGACGTCTTCGGACATGCGGACAGCATGGCGTACCGAGATGTCGTCGATGGCCAGCACAAACTGGCTCCAGTGGCTTGTAGGGTCGCTACGGGATAAATTCAACGCACCATCGTGTTGGCAAAGGAAAAGGACGTACATGGCCCTTCCCGGCGATATTCAGCGATTCATTGATGAGCAGGCCGAGCGCGCAGGCACGCGCTATGACGACCTGAGTGCCGTCGTGTTCAACGGCACGACCAAGCGCTCACCCGAGGTCAGCAACACCGACGGCCTGGTGGCGATCGTCCGTGGGATCTTCGACCGCGTCGGCGTCGAGGTCGAGGAGATCCGGACGGTGGATCGTGATATTCCGCCCGGGCTGTGGCCCGATATGCGCGAGCACGGCTACGACAGCGACGAGTTCCCCGATATCTACAAGCGCTCCGTCGTGCCCGCGAACATCCTGATCATTGCGGGACCGATCTGGCTGGGGGACCAGAGCTCGCTCACCCGCAAGGTCATCGAGCGCCTGTATGCGTACTCATCGGATGTCAACGAGGCGGGCCAGTGGTCCTATTACGGCAAGGTCGGCGCTGCTATCACCACCGGCAACGACGACGGCGGCAAGCACGTCAGCGCCCAGGTTCTGTACGCGCTACAGCACATCGGGCTCACGGTCCCGCCCCAGTCGGATACCTACTGGACCGGCGAGGCTGGCCCCGGGCCGTCCTACCTCGATGCCGTCGGGGGTGGCGCGCACAACGCCTGGGCGACCCGCAACACGGTCTTCCTGGCCTGGAATGTGCTGCACCTTGCCCGCATGCTCGCCGACGCCGGCGGCATCCCGGCGTACGGGAATTCTACGCACGACTGGGACTTGGGAGATCCCGATCACCCCAATCCTGAGCACCGGCGGTAGGTGCAATCAGCCGGTCTGGCTACGGCCCGCTGCTGGACGCGCAGAGGCTCGACGGAAGCGGAATCGTGGGCGCCTGGCGGGCTCCGATCCGGGACTGACGGTGCGGGCGCCCGTAGTTTCACCATCCTCGCCTCCGAAGGCGCTGCGCTTGCGCTCGAGCCCGCGCAATTCAGGCACTAGATCCCGCTGGCGCTCGCGCGCCATCGCACTTGCAATGTGATTACCGAACATGCGTTCACTCTGATGCAACGTCAGTATTCACTCAACACATTTAGCCCCACGTGAGAGTCAGCTGTGTCAATACTCAGGCAGGTGCTGCGGCGACCGCGTCGACGAGCGCATCACCGTCCAGCGTCCGCAGGTACAACACATGGCGTCTCACCCGCCTGCGATTCACCAGGCCGGCTTCGGCGAGTACCGTCAGCTGCTGGGAGATCCCGCCGCTGGTTACACCCAATAGCCCCGCCAGCTCCGTCGTCGAGCGGGGACAGTCGAGTGCCACCAACACCGCCGCGCGGTTTCGTCCCAACAGGCGCGCCAGCGCGTCCGGAGCAGCGTCTCGTTGCGACTCCCAAAGCATCCCAATGCCGCGCGCCGGGTAGATCAGCGCCGGCTGCCAGGGAGGCGCCGTCACCATCATGACCTTCGGCCAAGCGAACACGCTCGGGATCAGCAGCAGGCCGCGGTCGTCGAGGTCGAGCCGCCCGCCCCAGAATTTCTCGTGGCCATCGCACTCTTTGTCGATGTGCAGTACGCCGTCATCCCAGCGAACCGTCTCGTCTAGGTCCGCGAACAGCGCGCGCGTGCCGCCGTCGGCGATCTGGCGGGAGCGGTAGAGGATGTCGTGCTCGAGCAGCGAGCGGATCCGCTCCCAGTCATCGGCGATCGCGCTCTCCCAGTAGCGGCGCATCAGCTCTGCGAGACCCTGGACCGCCGCGCGCGGCTCGGTCAGGAACGGGGCCAGCACCGCGGGGATCGCCTGCCCCTCGTAGGCGACGCGCACCTCCGCCCGGATCTGCTCGGGTGCGATCGCCATCATCCTGTCGAGCTCCTCCTCGAAGCGAGTCAGCGGGCTCGTTGGCATCGGGTGGATGAAGTCCGGGTTGTATTTGTCGGAACCCTGTAGCGCCCGCAGCGACGAGAGATCGAGATCGGCTGTTCTCGTTCTCGCGCGCTCCACCCATGGCAGATGCAGCGCTGCGCGGCTCGGGTCCTTGAGCACAGCGGTGCTCGCCACGAGCTCGATCGTCGGCGAGATCGCAAAGCGAACACGTGTCAGAGCCTCGGTGTCAAAGACGATCTCCAGCATGCCTCAAGCCTCCCGGACGATTGACCTCGCGTCGAGAGATTCAGCTCAGGCTAAATATATTCCCACCCGTGAGAGGATCAACGGCGTGATCAAGCACATCGTCATCTTCAAGTGGCGCGAGGATGTCAGCGACGCCGACGTCGCGGCGGTCATCGAGGATCTGCGTGCTCTCCCCAGCGCGATTGACGCGCTCGAGAGCTACCTTGCCGCGCCGGACCTCAGGATCACCGAAGGTACGGGCGACCTTGCGATCGTCGCGGAGGTCGCAAGCCCGGAGGCACTGAGGAGCTATCTCGATCATCCCCAGCACGTCGCTGTGGTCACGCGGCTGCGCGCGATGGCCGCGAGCCGCACCGCCGTGCAGGTCTCAGCCGACTGAGCTCAGCAGCCTTCGTCGTCGGGTTCCCGCGCGTCAGCCGCCGCCGCACAGTCGATCGTATGGCTGGTCGTGGCCTGCTGCAGGAGCCTGTACAGGGTCTCGCGCTCATCCGCGTCCAGCGCGCTCAGAACCTCGTCCTCGGCCGCCGCGAGCGCCACCTCCGCCTGAGCCAGGCGCTCCGTGCCATTGTCGGTGAGCTCGACGATATGCCGGCGGCGGTCCTCGTTCGAGCGTCTGCGCAGGATCAGCCCGTCGCGCTCGAGTTCGTTGAGCAGCCCGATCAGGTTGGTGCGGTCAGTGCGCAACGCGCTTGCCAGCGCCTGCTGCGTCGGGCTTCCGTGATCGCGCAGCACCGTCAACGCCACCAGGTGGCGCGGGCGTAGACCGAGCGGCGCCAGCGCCGACTCGCCGCGCAGGCGGCTGAGACGCGCCAGGTGATCGAGCAATGCCGATGAGCGGTGCTGGATGTTCGTTGTAGACGCCACAAGCGAAGTCTAAGCCACATAGCAACCAGCAACACAACTAAGTTGTCTGCTACAACACATTTGGTCTTGGCAATCGATTTGTAAAGGACAACGTAATGGCCCATCTGCTCCACATCGACTCGAGCATGCAGGGCGAGCGCTCGGTCAGCCGCTCGCTCAGCGCTCGCGCCGCCACAGCATGGCGCGCTGCGCATCCCGACGGGACTGTCACCTACCGCGACCTTGGCGCCGAACCGATCCCTCACCTCAACACAGCGTCAGGTCTCGCGCGAATGGTGCCGCCAGACCAGCATACGCCCGAGCAGGCGGCCTCGTGGGCGCTGACCAAGGAGCTCGTCGGAGAGATCCTCGAAGCGGACACGATTCTCTTCGGGTTGCCGCTCTACAACTTCGGCCCGCCGAGCACCGTCAAGTCATGGCTCGATCACCTCATTGCGCCCGGTCTCTCGTTTGACCAGAGCACCCAGACGGGCATGCTCGGTGGCCGCGAGATGATCGTGCTGGCCTCGCGCGGCGGCGGCTACGCGCCGGGCACACCACGCGAGGGCTGGGACCATGCCGAGCCGTGGCTCCCACACGCCCTGGCGATGACGGGTCTCGAGCCCCGCTTCATCACCGCCGAACTGACGCTCGCGGAGGTCAACCCGCAGATGGCCGAGCTGCGCCCACAAGCAGCCGAGAGCCTCGCCGCTGCCGAGCGGGCGATCGACGATCTTTGGGTGCCCGTGACGGCGTGAGCCGACGTCCGAGGATGGCGCCGGTTGGTGTCCTTGGTGTGTTGCACATCAATATGCGTCCAACTCTTCACAGCACGACGACCCAGGGGGTTATAGTCCCTTCCCGATGGCGTCGAGCAAATCTAGGGGGATCGTGGCGCTGTTGGCGCTGACGACGATCCTGGCGCTCGGCGGCATGGCTCGCGAGGCAGCGGGGTACTCGGCCGGCTGCGGCTCGGTCCCCATCGTCTACGGGATTCCGCCCTGGGGCTTTCACACAGGTTCTCCAGGCGAAGGGGGCGGCTTCGCGCGCGGCCACGGCGAAATCAACCTGGAAGCGAACACCGTCTCCGGAATTATGTGTCAAGAAGACCATAGGGGATCGATCACGATGACGGTCGAGCACCACCTCGTCTACCACTCGCACTACGCGACGATGTGGGGCTACCCCGGCAACGTCATGAAGATCATCGTTCGCGTGGTCGCCAGCAACGACTCGAAATGTGAAGTGGGAACGGTCGGGCACGCGACCCTGTTCGCGAGCTACAACGGCGTTCGTAGCGACAGCGTCCAGTTCTTCTTCCCCGCAGCCTGCAAGGATCAGGACCACCTCTATCACGGAACCCAGGTCAACAACCAGGTTCCGCCGCTGTAGCGCTAGCCGATTTCGACGGCTTCGCTCTTGTTGATCCTGAA
>JBEKAM010000223.1:0-5516 GCA_050015915.1 Solirubrobacteraceae bacterium | reverse complement strand
TTCGATGCGCTCGCCCCAGGCGAGACCGAGGAACTGGGCCGCCGCGGGCGAGAGGGCGTCGAGCAGTTGCTGGAGCGCACCCTCCAGCACGAGCGTGTGGGGCTTCAGCTCGGCGAGCTCCAGACGCTGCTTAAGCTCGTCCAGGCTCATCGACCGGGACGGCGCTCCACTCGCAGAACCCCTGCAACCCGACCGCCAGGATGAACGCTGCGACCGCCGCTGCAATCGGTACCGCGGCCATCGAGAGGCCGAGCGTCACGAGCACGGCGCCGATTACCGTCGTCGCCGCCGGGCGAGCCGACCCGCGGGCGAACAGCTTCGCGACTTCTCCGCTCGGGTCGCACAGCCGGTCCCTGCCGACTTGGGCGATCGTCGCCCAGAGCGTGCGCCCGTCGCGCTTTCCTCTCAGTGAAAAGCCGATACCCGACTCCGAGCTCACCGGCAGCAGGTCCTCGGCGTCGAGCCCCTGCAACTCAGTCGCCGCGATGAACGCGTCGAGCTGGTCGTATACGGGGTCGAGCGAGCCACCCGCGGAGCCAATCTCAGCGGCGAGTCGATCCGCTTCCTCAGCCGCATCGCGAATGCGGTCATCCGACGAATCCACCATCTCAAACCCCCGATCGAGTGATACGCAAGTGTTGCATCACAGCCGACGACGTGCAAAGAAAAATACTGATTTGCGGCCACTTCGCGACGCGCCCGGAGAGATTCGAACTCCCGACCTTCGGTTCCGTAGCCCGACGGTTGGAGCACGAACGCCCTGCAAATCGGCATATTTGCATATTTGCTCGGATAGATCACGATTAAGTCGGCACTATCTCGCAACCGTCAGTGCGACCCACCAGCCGGCCTTGGGTTGAGGATGCTTCGAATAACTGTCGCTGCAGACGACCGGCGACTATTTGGAGCCGAGTGGCCTGAATGCGACCTCGATCAGACCTGGGTCGACGTCGTCAAGGTCAACGTCGGTGAGGTGCTCGAGGAAGCGGCTGAAGGTCAGTGCACAGACCGTGCGGTCGCTGCCGGGGAGCGTGTACTCGGTGATGCCGGCCGGATCTGTGGAGATGTGCTTCTTATCGTCGGCGATCAGCCATGTGGCACCGGCGAGCACCGCGGTGTGAATCACTGGGTCGTCGTTGCGGTCCGTGGTGTACGCCGGGATCAGCTCGGGATCGAAGTCCTCGGTCATGTCAGCGCAGACGGCCTCGATCTGTCGACGTACTGCCTGGATGTCCGTATCGCGTAGGTTGGGATCGAGCCGCGGTCCGACCTCGCGCAGCTTACGCTCGTACTCCGCAAGCAGCGGACGGGAGGCAACCATCCGCCAGTCATCCGGGCGGCCGGCGGGCAGGGCTTCGCTGAGCCGCGCGTAGCCGGCTTCGGCTTGGTCTACGAGCTTCTCCAGTGCCAGCCCACCGAGCCGACCGCCTTCGGCGACAGCCTGGACGCGCAGCGCATCTGCTTCCAAGCGGGCGAGGTCGCGCCGCGCGGCAAGCGCGCCGAGCGCGAGTAGCACCCAGAAGCGCCGGCGGTAGCCGCGCGGAGAGAGAACCGCAGGAAGCACAACGCTGGTGTCGAGCACGACCGGCCGCATCCGCCGCACTCTAGGGGCGGACCCCGACGCTCAGGAGTCGGTGAGAACAGCCTGCATGTCCTCGTCGCTGATGCCCGCGAAACGCTCGTCAAGCGCGCGAATCTCCTCGTCGAGGCGATAAGTGCCTGAGAGCGAGGCGAGCAAGCCAGCGAGCGGGATGCGATAGTCGCCGCCCGGCAGCTTGACGTAGGGAACCTTCTCAGCCTCGATCCAGTTCAGAACCGTGCGCCTGCTGACATTCAGCAGCTCGGCAGCCTGCTTGGTGGACAGTAGCTTGGGTTGCGATCCGACGGCCGACATAAGAGTTCCTCCAAAGAAGACTAGCGCGCATTTTAGCGCAATACACTCATTATGCCTATATATCGGTATCTTCGCGATTTTCGCAACCTGTCCTTGCCGAGGCGGGGCGAGTGTCGTACGGCACCGACGCCTATTCGACCGTGACGGCTCTGGAAGACGAGATCCTCGTCATCCGTACCGATGGGGCGTAGCGTCTTGAGGCGATCCGCAAGTTCTCCAGAGAGCGGCACTGTTCGAGCACCGTGCCGAGACTTCGGGGCACCAACGACGTTCTTGACGATCGCTCGGCGCACATACAACCGTGGCGGCGTCTTCTCAAGATCCAGGTCGGCCCAACGCAGCGCGATCGCCTCAGATATCCGCAGGCCGGTCGAGGCAAGCAGAAGGAATAGCGGCGCGTGTCGTCGTGGGATCTCGTCAAGAAACCGGCCCAGCTGCGAGCGAGTCAGGAAGCGAGCGACGATCAAGATCCTCGAGGCGAACATCGTGGTCGAAGTACCGCAACGCGTAGGTCACGAGCAGCCGGCGATATTCCTCCCGGGTATGTTGGCGCACCGAGTCATGGCCACTGCCTGAGTGGCCTTCGGCCCAGGAGAGGACGTAGGTGTGCAGCATCGCGCCGCGGCGCTGTTCGCGGGCTCGCGCGTCGCGGTTAAGCTTGATCGCGCGCGCCTCATCGAACGTCGCGACGTACTGCTTCTGCTGGCGACCGTCGACGCGATAGACGGCCACGTAGCGGGTGGCCTTGCGGTAGACCCCGGGCTGCTTCGTGCGCTGCAGGGCTGAGATCTTCGCAACCGTGTTGCCCTTCTCATTACCCATGTCCCTGGCGTTCCAGCAGTTGGACGAAACCCCTGCACGTCCACCCGCAGACGTGGAGCGCCAACCCACTTTTCGGCGTTTCGTGAGCTACGTTAGATGGAGGAAAATCGAGAGCGGCAGGGCAACAAGCGCCCTGTTGCCTTGTTGCCCTTGCTGTTGCCCCATTCCAGGCTCTAGAGCATCCCAGCGGAGCCTCGAAAATGGCTCCAGTAACGGGGAAATGTCACTCGAAGAACACGCGCCCGGAGAGATTCGAACTCCCGACCTTCGGTTCCGTAGACCGACGCTCTATCCAGCTGAGCTACGGGCGCAGAACGACGTAGTCTACCGACGCCCCTCTGCCTCCCCCCACACGGTCGCCACCAGCGAGCGTGCGCCGCCATGGTTGCGGTGCTCGCAAAGGTAGATCCCTTGCCACGTACCCAGCGCCAGACGGCCGTTGTTTACAGGCAGCGTCAGCGTCGGGCCCAGCAGCGACGCCTTCACGTGCGCAGGCATGTCGTCGCTGCCCTCCAGCGTGTGCGTCCACAGCGGGCTGCGCTCTTGCACCGCGTCGTTGAACCATGCCTCCAGGTCGGCGCGCACTTCCGGGCTGGCGTTCTCGTTCAGCGTAAGCGACGCCGACGTATGGCGGATCAGCACGTGCAGCAAACCCACCGCCAGCTCTCCCAGCTCCGGCAGCGCGCCCAGCACCTCGCCCGTGATCAGATGAAACCCCCGCCCGCGGCTGCAGGGTCAGCTCACGTTGCAGCCACATCCGCCCAGCCTACGACGCTTGCCTGCGCTCCGTCAGCCGGCGCTCGATTGCAGCGCGCGCCCGGTCGAACGCGTCTGGGTCACCCAGAAGTCGTGAGCAAGCATTCGCTCCAAGCCCCAGCGAGTAGATCTCAAATGCCACGTCCGCCGCGCCCTTCCCGCTCGTCACCGCCGCCTGACGCTCGAGCTCGCCCAGCCACGCGAGCACGCCCGCGCGCACCGCATCCTGCACCACGCCCGGACGGTCGTCGAACTCCGCCGCCACCGCCGCCCAGAAGCAGCCGCCTGCGAACCCCTCCCGCTGCAGGAAGTCCAAGTAGCCGCTGCAATATGCCCGCAGCCGTGCCTCCCCCTCCTGCTCAGCCTGTGCCGGCGCAATCACCTCCGCCGTAAACCGCAACGCCGCCGCCTCAATCGTCGCCAGCTGTAGCTCCTGCTTGGAGCCAAAGTGCGCAAACAAGCCGCTCTTGCTCATCTCAAGCTCGCTCGCCAGCCTGCCAATCGTCAGCCCTTCCAAGCCCTCAGTCGACGCCAGGTCAACTGCACGCGCGAGAATCGCAGCCCTTGTGCTCGCCGCCTTCGTCGGTGCGCTCGCATCCTTCGTCCGCGTCATCGTCGTTGCAGCGTCCCTGTTCGCGCGAGCGCTTGCTTGCTTTGTCGGCACCAATGCCAGCTTAGTCCGAGCCGCTGTCTGCACAAGTCAATTGTAACGCACGAACGTTCGTGCTATTAATGCCTGCCTCGATAAGCCCACCGAAACAGGAGGCGCACATGTCCGACTACACCGTCACCCCCATCGACGCCATCGAGGGTGTCGTCTTTGGTTCCTTCAAACGCGCTCGCGCCCAGCTGGGCGTCGAGTCCTTTGGCATGCAAGTGCTCGACCTACCGCCCAACGCCACCCTCTACCCAGAGCACGACCACGCCGACAGCGGCCAGGAGGAGGTCTTCGTCGTGTTGCGCGGCGCCGGCGAGATCGAGATCGACGGCCAGCGCCACCAGCTCGACCCCGACACCATGATCCGCGTCGGGCCGCAGCCCAAGCGCAAGATCTGGCCAGGTGACGACGGCATGCGCGTGCTCGCCCTCGGCGGCTGCCCCGGCGTCATTTACGAGGCGCCCGAAGTCACCAAGCTCGGCGCGCCCGATCCAGGACTTCCCGAAGCTCCTCCCCAGTGAGCGTTGCTCGCCACCCCGATATCCATCTATAAAAAATCCGTTCCCAGCGAGGTACCCTCAGCCAACCCATGGCCGACCAGAACGACGTGCGCCGCATCGCCCTCGCTCTGCCCCACACGAGCGAAGCGAGCGATCACTTCGGCTTCTCAGTCGCCAACAAGCGCAAAAACAAGCAATTCGTGTGGACGTGGAACGAGCGCGTCGAGCCGAAAAAGCCCAGGATCCCCCGGCCCGACGTGCTCGTCGTCCGCGTCAGCGATCTGCATGACAAGGACGCGCTGATCGCCTCTCATCACAGCAAGTTCTTCACCGAGCCTCACTACAACGGCTTCCCCGCCGTGCTCGTGCGCCTCGAGCTGATCGACGTCCCCGAGCTGGAAGAGCTGATCCTCGACGCGTGGCGCACCCAAGCACCAAAAGACCTCTCCAACTCATTCCAACCGGAAGCGACGTGAGCACATGAAAGCCCTGTACTTCGACGGCAGCGGCGGCCTCGAATGGAAAGACGACCCCACACCTGTCATCCAACACGCCACCGACGCGCTCGTCCGTCCCATCGCCGTCTCCACCTGCGACCTCGACCAAGCCATCGTCAACGGCCCCCAGCCCGTGCCCGGCTCCGAGCAGCCGTTTGCCATCGGACACGAGGGCTCCATCGGCCTGTTCGCCTGCGACATCGCCCGTGCATGCGGCGCCCGACACGTTCGCTATGTCGACCCCGACCCCAAACGCCAGCAGCTCGCACGCGATTTCGGCGCCGAAGCCAGCGCGCTCGCCGACTTCTCTCCCGACCAGCACCAGTATGAGATCTCGCTCGTAACCCACCCCGACAAGGCCGCCGTACACGCCGCCCTATTTGCCACCG
>JBEKAM010000222.1:0-5517 GCA_050015915.1 Solirubrobacteraceae bacterium | reverse complement strand
CCAGCACCTGGACGAGGGTGCGCGGGGCGCGCAGCAGGATCACCAGCACCGCCGGGAACAGAATCGCCGCTGACGCCTTGATCGCCGCGGCGATCATCAGCGCCGCGCCGGCTCCCATCTCCAGGCCCGACAGCGGCAACAGCAATTCCCGCAGCGGGCTCGACCTGAGCTCCGCGATCCAGCTGATCACCGCGACACGTGCAGCGCTCGCCCTGCCCGCACCGCCAGCTGCCACAGAACCGTCTGTCCCAGGCGCCGCACCAGCCACCCAGGCATCGCTGGACCCACTCGCGGCGGACGCTTCGCCTGCTGTGCCGGTCTCCCCCACCGCGCTGTCCTGCTCGCCGACGCCCGCCGTACGTGCTCGTAGCAGCAGGTAGAAGCCGAGCATGATCCAGAAGACCATCAGGAAGTCGTTGTGGTCCCCGCCCAGCCCCCACACGAGCACGATCGGGTTGAGGCCGACGAGCGCGATCGCTGCCCGCGGATCGCGGCCCAGCAGTCGCGCGCACTTCCACACGAGCAGGATCGTCGCCAGGCTGGTGGCCATCAGGATTACCTTGAGTGCCCAGAAGGAGCCAGCCACGCCCAGCGGCACGACAACGAATGTCAGCAGCGTGAACAGCGGGCCATAGGGGCTCAGCAGCTCGTGCCAGTTGCTGAGCAGGTAGCTCGGGTCGTCATGTGGCTCGAGCACTGGGATCGTGGTGTATGGGTTGAGGCCGTGGACGACCTCCATGCGCCCGTAGTTGACGTAGTTGAAAAGGTCCGTCAAGGCCATCGGCGGGGCCAGCAGATAGATCGCGTGAACGGCGACTATCGCCCCGATCACCCAGCGCGCGGGCAACGCCGGAGCACGCTTGAGCGCGAGCATGTAGGCGAGGTACATCACCACGAGCGCACCCGTGAACAGGTACTTGAGCGTCGTGCCGTTGTCGGTGAAGCCGGCCAACAGGCCCCCGAGCGGACCGGCCATCCAGCGCGGGAAGTAGCCGGTATGCGTGGTCGGCGTGAGGATGCTGGGGCGGTTGGCCGCGATCACCACCACGAACAGGCTCAGCGCAACGATGCTCGCGAGCGCCAGCGTCCCCTGCAGCACGCCCTCCTGCGCGCCCGCGCGCTCCCGCACGGGACCGGCCACACGCCAGCGCCAAGAGCCAGGCGGACGTTCACCGGCTGGGGCGCCACCGGGGGGAAAGATGCTTGCGTCGCTTTGCATGCCTAGCGTCGGCACGATACTCAGAACCGGCTGCCAACCCCGCACATGCAGAGGGCCCACCGAAGCGGGCCCTCGAACAGCGGTTCTGTCTCTGGCTAGATGCTCTGGACGTTTACGGCCTTGGGACCCTTCTCGCCCTGCTCCGGGTCGTAGGAGACCTTCGCCCCCTCCTGAAGAGAGCGGTAGCCCTCACCGTTGATGCCGGTGTGATGGACGAACAGGTCCTTGTCACCGTCATCCGGGGTAATGAATCCGAACCCCTTGTCGTCGCTGAACCACTTAACTGTGCCAGTAGGCATGGTGTGAATTTCCTCCACGGTATGTGCGTGCTGCACGCGGAGGATGCTTCTCAAAGCTTCGACCTGCGAGCGCTTGCACTACTTTCGCCGGTCTTACGCGCCGGCCATACAAGAACGACGGTAGCACGTCGTACCGACCATGTGTTGTCGAGTTGTTGCGAGCGCGCGAGTAGCACGCGCGGCGCTCGCGCCCGCAACCACAGCTAGGGTTCGGCGATGAACGTGCCCGTCAACCAAAAACCCGATCGTGAGGGCGAGCAGCCGCCACTGCTGAGCCGCCTGCTGCCGCCCGGCGAGCAAGGCTCCATCGAGGAGATCATCGAGGAGTGGGGACTGTGGCAGCGGCCTGGCGCCCCGCAGGAGCGCCGGCACATGATGCTCAACATGATCGCCACCGTCGACGGTCGCGCGAGCCTGGGTGGTCGCTCAGGCCCACTCAGCGACCGCGCCGACAGGGCCCTGTTCCACGGCCTGCGCTCGGCCGTGGACGCGGTGCTCGTGGGGGCCGCCACCCTGCGCACCGAGCGCTACGGGAGGATCATCCCGGACGTCTCCCGGAGGCAGCGACGAGCGCAGCGGGGGCTCAGCGAAGAGCCACTCGCGTGCATCGTCTCCGGGCGCATGACGATCTCGCGGGACATCCCGCTGCTCGCCGAGCCAGCGGCGCGGGTCGTCGTGCTCACCGCCTCGCAGGCGAGCCTGCCCGCGACGGCCGCGCACGTGGAGTATGTGCGCGCCGCGCGCGACGGGCAGCTGGATTTGGCCGCGGCGATCGCTGAGTTACACGAGCGCTACGGCGTGCAGAGCTTGCTGTGCGAGGGCGGACCGCACCTTGCCAGACAGCTGCTTGGCGCCGGGCTCATCGACGAGCTGTTCCTCTCCGTCGCACCGATGCTCGCCGGGGGGGAGCCAGCGGGCGGCGAGGCGCTGCGGATACTCGCTGGCGAGGAGCTCACGCCGCCGGTGACGCTCGAGTTGCGCTCAGTGCTGCAGAGCGGCTCCGAGCTGTTTCTGCGCTACGGCGTCTGCGCGTGAGGGCTCGTCTCACGCGAGACGATGCCGAGCAGCTCGCTGGCCAGGTGACGACCCTCGGATGCCTCCCGCGGCGTGGCGGCGATTCGCACCACCACCTCGTCGCCGTCGAGCTCCTCCAGTGTGATCCGCGGCGCGTCTCGCAATGGTGTCTGCAGCGACTTCTCGAGAATCTCCTGCAGATCCCCCGGGGTCATCCCCGCGCGCAGACGCGCACGCAGGTTGACCGCCTCGGGCTCGCGCAGCGGCAGCACCGCCACATTCAGCACAACGCTGTTGGGCACCAGGATCGAGTCATCGCCTGTGGCGAATGTCGTGTACAGCAGCCCCAGCGAGCTGACCGTTCCCTCGAGCTGGCCAGCCAGCGGACCGCCCTGCAAGCGCACGCGTTCACCCACGCGGAAGGGGCGGGCACTCAGCAGCACCGTGCCCGCGATCAGGTTGCCGAGCGTCTGCTGCGCCGCCAAACCGAAGATTACCGCGGTAAACGCCGTTCCCAGAGCAAGCGTTTTCGCTTCGATTCCAGCCACCCGCAGCGATACGAACAGCGCCAGCACCACCGTCGTAAGGCGGATCACGAACCCGACCGTGCCCGCGGTCGCCGGATCTAGACGTCTGAACAGCGCGGGACCAAGTCCCCGGCCGATGTCGCGCGCGACCGCCCAGCCGAGGATCATCAGCGCGAGCACCGTCAGCACACGTACTACGGCTTCCAGCGGTTCTTCCAGCGCTTTCACCGCCTGTTCGTGTGAAGAGCCCAGCAAGCTGAAGCGGTTGTCGTACAGCACCACCACGGCAACGAACAGCGGCAGCAACACGAGCGCCTGCAGGCGTGCACGCTTGACAACACGCGGGCTGATCTGGCGCAGCAGGCCAACCTCCTGCCATGCCTGGCTGCGGGTTTCGAACATCTTCGGTGGGGTTCGCGGTATCGGCATCGCGTCCCATGATGGTGCATCGGCGCCCTAAGTCTGGGTGTAGATGACCATTCCCAGCCCGAACAACAGGCAGTAGACAGCGAACGGGACGAGCGTCCTGGTCTTGAAGTAGCGGACGAGAAACGCGACAGTGAACACGGCTGTCACGGCAGCTACGACACACGCGACGAGTGCCTGGCCGCGGATGCCAGCGCCCTGATGGCCAAGCAGATCGGGCAGCTTGACAAGACCGGCCGCGAGGATGATTGGGGTGGCGAGCAGGAACGCGAAGCGTGCCGAGTCGCTGTGGTCGAGACCACGCGCCAGCCCGGCGCCCATTGTCACGCCGTCACGGCTAATGCCGGCGATCAGCGCCGTCGACTGCGCCACGCCGACGACTACCGCCTCGCGGTACTCCAGCGTATTCAGCTCTCGCGCACCGTCTGGCTTTGCCCCCTCGCGCGCCGCAAGTTCGCGCACCTCCGCGCGGCGGCGGAAGCGCTCGGCCGCGAACAGGATCAAGCCGTTGACCATCAGGACCACGGCGGCCACCTTGGGCTTGGCGGTGAGCGTCTGCAGCGGGTGCTGTAGCGCCAGCGCAAGCACTCCCGCGGGGATGCTCGCGGCGATGATCAGCCACGCCAGCCGCTCGTTGGAGGTCTCGATCTTGCGCGTCGCAAGTGTGCGGAAGAACGCACGCACGATCTGCACCCAGTCGCGCCAGAAGTAAGCCAGCAGGCCAAGCGCGCTGCCGACGTGCAGCGTCACCACGAACGCCACCCAGAACGATTCTTTCTGGGACTGCGCGTCGACGAGCTTATTCCAGCCGAACAACGTCGGGAACAGCACTGTATGCCCGAGGCTCGAGACCGGGAAAAGCTCAGTTATGCCTTGCAGCGCACCCAGCACGATCGCCTGGAAGTAGCTGATAGCTGAAGCGATTGGTGGCGCCAAAATGGCCAGCATTGGCGGGAGCTTATTGGCTGGCCGCGACTTCAGGCGCTCAGGCGCGTTGACGCTCCGGTCCGTCGCGATCGGCACTCACGTACCCTGCCGCTGATGCCACCGGCGGGTCCTCATCCGGAGCCTGCGTCCGAGCCATCGCTCCTGCAGATCGTGCGCCAGTGGGGCCGCATCGGCTGTATCGGCTTCGGCGGTCCGCCAACACACGTCGCGTTGTTTCGCGAGCTCTGCGTGCGGCGACGCCGGTGGCTGACGAGCGAGCAATTCGAGCGCGCGATCGCCGCCACCAACCTGCTGCCCGGTCCCGCCTCCACGCAGCTTGCGATCTACTGCGCCTGGCGCCTACGCGGCTGGCGCGGGGCGCTGCTCGGCGGGCTGTGCTTCATCCTGCCCGGCCTCGTCGCGATCATCGCCCTCGCCGCGTTGTTCCTGTCGGCGTCACTACCCACATGGCTACGAGGTGCGGGCATGGGCGCCGGCGCGGCTGTCGCCGCGGTAGCCGTGCGCGCCGGAGCGGGCGTCGCGGCTCCGATCTGGGCGCGAGCAGGAAATGAGCGCTCCGCCCAAGCCCGCGTGTTCGCATACGGGCTCCTCGGCGGGGTCGCCGCGGCACTGGCCGGAGCTGTGCTGGTGATCGTGCTGCTCGCTTGTGGCTTGATCGAGCTCGCACGCCAGCGCATTGCCCGCCGCGACGCGGGCACACACGTCTCGCTGGTCACGTTGGCGCTGCGAGCGACACACGCCGCCACGCATCCCCGCCGCCACGCGCTGCCCTCGTGGCCGCTGATCGCCGCGGTCGCCGAGCCCGGCGGCACGCTCGCGCTCGCGTGGACAGCACTGAAGATCGGCGCGCTGGCCTTCGGCGGCGGCTTCGTCATCGTGCCGCTGATGCAAGCCGACGCCGTCGGCACCTACCACTGGATGTCCCACGGCCAGTTCCTAAACGCCGTCGCGCTCGGTCAGCTCACCCCTGGCCCGCTCGTGCAGACCGTGGCGGTAGTCGGCTACGCCGCCGATGGGCTACCCGGGGCGCTGCTCGCCGGAGCGGTCGCGTTCGCGCCGTCGTTCTCGTTCATCCTGCTCGGAG
>JBEKAM010000221.1:0-5567 GCA_050015915.1 Solirubrobacteraceae bacterium | reverse complement strand
CGTCGGGTGTCATGCAAGGCGACTCCTTCGCGCGATCAAGCGGGCAATGAGGTTGAGCAGCAGGATCATCACGACAAGGGTGAGCGCAGCTCCCCAAGCTCGGTTGACAACAGCTGTCGTAGGAGAGGTGACGTCCTTGTAGATTTGCACAGGCAGCGAGTTCATGAACCCACCCAGGTTGAAGTTGGTCTTCAACGTGGCGGCGGCGGTGAACAGCAGCGGTGCGGTCTCACCGGCGGCCCGGGCGACCGCGAGCAGCACGCCGGTGATCATTCCCGGCAGCGCAGTCGGCAGGACGATGTTGAAGATCACTCGCCAGCGGGGCGCTCCGAGCGCGAGCGCCGACTCGCGCAGCGCGGCCGGGACGAGCAACAGGATTACCTCGGCCGAGCGGATGACGACGGGGAGCATCAGCAGCGACAGCGCGATCGAGCCCTTGTAGCCCGCATAGGTGCTGCCCGTGCCGACCACGAGCACGATGTACACGAACAAGCCGAACACGATCGACGGTACGCCGGTGAGCACGTCGACGAAGAAGCGCACCGCCTGCGCGAACCAGCTGCCCTTTCCGTACTCGACCAGCCACACCGCGACGCCGATCCCGATCGGGACCGCGATCGCGGAGGCGAGCGCCACGATCTCGATCGTGCCGAGGATCGCGCTCTTGATGCCGCCGATGTTGGAGCCCCCGAAGAAGGTGTTGCCGGTTGGGTCGGTCGTAAAGAAGCTCGTGCTCCAGGCGCCGAGCCCCTTTCGCAACAGGTAGTAGACGATCAGCGCCAGCGGGATCAGTGCGATCACCGTGCCGGTGAGGACTGCTCCGCGAGCGATCCTGTCCTTGCGTCTGCGCGCGGGGCTTACGGCGAAACGCGCGAGCTGGTGGAGCTCTGGTCCTCCGGCGGATGTGCTGTGCGTACTCATGCGCCCACCGCAGCGTCGGCAAGGGAGTCCGGTGTGCTCTCGGCCCTCGCGTCGGCGCCGTTTGAGCTCTTCGTGCGTGCTGCCCTGATGACCAACACGCGCGCTACGCCGTTGACGAGCAGGGTGAGCACGAATAGCACCAGACCGGCGGCGAACAGCGCGGAGCGGTGCACGCCCTGGGCTTCGCCGAACTCGTTGGCGATGACCGCCGCGAGGCTGTAGCCCTGGGCGAAGATGTGGCTGCCGAGCTTAGGTGCGTCGCCGATCAGGATCGTCACGGCGATCGTCTCACCGATCGCGCGGCCGAGGCCGAGCATCGCACCACCGACGATGCCCGAGCGGCAGTACGGCAGAACGGCTATACGGATCATCTCCCAGCGCGTGGCGCCCAGTCCGAGCGCGGCCTCCTTGTGGTCGGCGGGCACCGTGCTCATCACCTCGCGACTGATCGCGCTGACGATCGGCAGGATCATGATCGCGAGTACGAGCCCGGTGATGAAGTAGTTGGGGATCGTCACGAGGCCGCCGCCGATGAACGGGATGAACGAAAGGCGATCGGCGAACCACTGCTCGGCACCCTGAAGCTTCGGTGCCAAGAAGAAGATGCCCCAGAGGCCATAAACGACCGACGGCACCGCCGCGAGCAGCTCGACCACGAGCGTCAGCGGCGCGCGCAGACGCAGCGGGCACAGCTCGGTGGCGTAGATGGCGCTCGCCACCGCCACGGGAACCCCGATCAGCAGCGCCAGACCCGAGGTGATGAGTGTCCCCACCAGCAGCGGCAGCGCGCCGAAGTGTTCGGCGCTGACGTTCCAGTCGTTGCCGAACACGAATCCGACGACGCCTTCCTTGGCAAATGCCGGACGGGCCTGGCCGACGAGACGGATGAAGAAATAGACGATCAGCGCCAGGATCAGCGCCGCGAGTGCCGTCAGCCCGTACTTCAGTGCCCGGTCAGGTAGACGCGCCAGCGGTGAGCGCTCGAGAATTGAGCGCTCACCGCCGGGGATTGATGCTGCCTCCACGGTCCGTTTCCTATCGGATCTGCGGCCGTGGTGTCATGCTCAGCCGCCTAGCGAGGTGCCGTTGCACTCAAGCCCTGCGACTGCTTCCTTGGACTTCGCGAGGATCGCTGCCGGTAGCGCTGCGTAGTCGGCCTTGGACAGGATCGCCTGACCTTCACCAAGCCCGTAGTCGAGGAACTTGACCACGCCCTTCGCGGCTGCTTCGCCGCCGGGGATACCCGCCTTGCAGAGGTCCTTGCTGACGACGATGAACGTCTGCGAGGTGATCGGGTAGGCGTTTGCCGCGCTCGGGTTGCTGATTTTGAAGCCGAGGTTTGCCGGTAGCGTGATGCCTTCGGCGGCCGCGCTCGTGGAGGCGAGCGTCGGTGCGACGAAGCTGCCCGCCTTGTTCTTCACCGACGCGTAGGTGAAGTTGTGCTCCAGCGCGTAGGCCTGCTCGACGTAGCCGATCGCGCCGGCTGTCTGCTGGACGCCACCGGCGACGCCGGCGTTGCCCTTCTCACCCGTACCGGTCGGCCACTGCACGGTCTTGCCTTCGCCGACCTTGCTCTTCCATTCCGGGTCGACGTCCGAGAGGAAGCCTGTGAAGCCTGCGCTCGTGCCCGATGAGTCGGAGCGGTGGATCACGGTGATCGCGGTGCTGGGGAGACTGACGCCGGGGTTCAGCGCCTTGATCTCGGCGTCGTTCCAGGTCTTGACCTTGCCGAGGTAGATGTCGGCGATCGTCTTGCCGTCGAGCTTCAGGCCGGTCTTCACGCCGGGGAGGTTGTAGGAGACCGTGATCGCGCCCAGGAACATCGGGATCTGCACCGCGGGGCTGCCATTCTTGGCGATCGCCGCTTCATCTTCGGGCTTCAGCGGCGGGTCGCTGGCACCGAAGTCAACAGTCTTTGCCTCCAGCGAGGTGATGCCGGCTCCCGAGCCGACTGCCTGGTAGTTGACGGTCAGGGGCGATAGCGACGAGGCCCATTGTTCATATACGGGGGCAGCGAACGTGGAGCCCGCACCGGAGATCGTCGCTGAGGTGGTGCTCGAGGCGGTCGTACCGGTGGTGCTGGAGCCGGTTGAGGAATTCGAGCTTCCGCATGCGGCAAGGCCCAACACGAGTATCGCGCAACCTGCGAGCGCGCCCAACTTGTTCTTGATCACTACGTCTCCTCTGACTGGATTGTCGTTTGACAGGGCATCAGCGTCTCTTTCTCGCTGCGCCGTCGTGCCAGAGGACAGTCTTTTCAACCGCCAGTAGCCTCCATGTGAACATCTCGTGAAGGCTGGGGTTGAAATCTGTATCCGAAGCCCGGATGGGTGTGGATGAAGCGCCGGTCGGGCAGTGCGTCCTCGAGCTTGCCACGGAGCTTGCTTACGTACACGTCCACGGAGCGATCTCCAGGTCGCAGCGAGCCGCCCCACACGGTCATGTAGAGCTCCTCGCGCGTTATGATCGCGCCGAGACGCCTGGCCATCGCCACGAGCAGTTCGAACTCGCGCACCGATAGCGTCAGCGCTCGGCCGGTCGCAAGCACGAGGCCTTCCTCCAGCCTGATCTCGAGCTCACCGGCATAAAGGACGTCCGTCGGGATGTCCGCGCTCTCGGGGTAGGCCGCCACGACGCGAAGCGTCGCAGGCCGAGAGGGCAAAGGCGTTGCAAACTCGTGATCTATCGGTGAAAAATCCGTGAAAGGGATCGTCCCCGCGGCGCGGGCACAGGCGTAGGTCAATATCCTCGCCGCATGAGCTTCCTGGACCGCGGTGTCGACAACATCCTCATGGATCTGGTCGAAGAGTCCGGTCGCAACCTGCAGCGCTGTGGCCTACTGCTGCACGACCTGCTCAGAGACTACCCCGAGCGCGCCACGCTGGCGCAGGATCTGAAGGTGTGCGAGCAGGAAGGCGATCGCATCACCCACGACATCATCCACCGCTTGGCTGGGCGTGGCCGCGTGCGGGCTCCCTTCGACGCCAGCGACGGCTACGCGCTGGCGACGGCGCTTGACGACGTCGTCGACCATTCCGAGCAGGTGGCCGCGCAGCTGGGGCTCTACGGCGTCGAGGCGCCGATGGAGCAGGCGGTCGAATTCACCGAGGTGCTCGTGGGCGCAGGCGAGCAGATCGCCCAGGCGCTGCGAAGTCTGAGGACGAACACCGAGCTCGGCCCCCATCTGGTTGAGATCCATCGCTTGGAGAACGAGGGCGACCGCCTGCAGCGTGATGGCGTCGCCTCGCTGTTCGCTGGCGGCATCGACCCGATGGTCGTGATTCGCTGGAAGGACATCTTCGAGTCGCTCGAGGCAGCGGTTGACGCGTGCGAGACGGTCGCGCATGTGCTCGAGGGCATTACCCTCAAACAGCGTCGAAGGCCGCGCTAGCCACGCTCTGAAGCTGCGCGCGGCATGGTGCCGCGTGCGCTGGATAGCTCCAACTCGCGACGCCGTAGGTGTCTCGCTGACCGTCGGCGGGGGGGCCGAATTTTACAATTCCTTTACATTCCACATAATCCAGACTTGCAATGTGAACAATAATCCTGTAAACAGATCTTCAAATGTCCTGTTTGGAGATCGGAGTAATGGGGTATGGAGCCTTCGACGCGTAATCACCTTCGCGTGCAGCATGCGACAGATGGTGCCGCCGGGCCAGGGAATGGCCGCAACGCAAACGTCCAGGTAGCTGCGACCGGGCACGAGCCTGGCGTCGGCGCTGGTCAAGACACGAGCGTTCTGAGCGTGGCGGTTCTCGACCGCGACTCGGGCTTTCTCGTCGTGCTCGCCAACCGGCTCGAGGGGCTCGGATGGAAACACCGTGTCCTATCGCCGAGGGTCTCGGTCAAGACGCTCGCCTCGCTGGAGGTGGATGCGCTGATCGTCGACGTGGCGATCCTTGGCGCTCGGCGGTGGAAGTGGCTGGCGCGCCTATGCGAGCAGCGGCCGGACGTGCGGGTCATCGTCTGCACCGGCTCCTCGACTGTCGCGGAACGTGTCTGTGCGCTGCGGCTTGGCGCCGATGACTGGCTCAGCAAGCCGTGCCACCCGGAGGAGCTGATTGCTCGCATCGAGGCGGTCACGGCGCATCGGCGCAGGCCGGAGACTCGTGATCTCGAGCCGATCGTGGTCGGCGACGTCGAGATCCGTCCCGACCAGTACCAGGCCTTCGTGGGCGGGCGCAGCCTGCGCCTGACGCGGCGCGAGTACCAGCTGATCGAACTGCTCGCTCGCGCCGATGGCGAGGTGCTCGCTCGCGAGGACATCTACGAGTGCCTGTGGGGCTGCGAAATGATCCGCAATGACCGCTCGGTCGACGTGTTCGTTCACAAGCTGCGGCGCAAGCTGGAGCGCGCGTCGCCCGGCTGGAACTACGTGCATACCCATTTCGGCGTCGGCTATCGGCTGGCAGGGGAGGCCGTCGATGGCGCTCCCGTGCACGAGCTGGTGCTGCTCGAGGAGCGCTCCGCGCAAGCTTTGGCTGCCTGAGCAGCGTGCGTCAGCCGGTCGTGGTGGTGGGCGCGGTTACTTCTAGCTGCGCGCCAGCGGGATCGCCGACGAAGAAGATCTGAAACGGCGTCGATGCCCCCGCGGCAGCATTTGCGATCACCGCGCGCCCGGCTGCGACGATCGTGCCTCCCCGGCG
>JBEKAM010000220.1:0-5586 GCA_050015915.1 Solirubrobacteraceae bacterium | reverse complement strand
AGATCGATCTCGAACCACATGGACGCACCGCGCTCGTCGGTATCGATCGACCATCGATCGGCGAGCGCGTCGAACAGCAGTAGATCGTCCTCCTGGACATCGGACTCGAGGTCCGCGCAAACCAGTTCGTGGGTGCCGCGTACCTCCACACGAGCACCATCGCTTCGCATCCACACGCGCAACTCGATGAGCTCGTGTGATGTAGGTCGATGGAGTCTGACCGAACGGGAGACGAGTTCGCTGGTCAGCAGGACGACCGAATCGCGCAGCTCAGGTGCAGGACGCTCGATTGTGCCCACGCAGTAACGCGCGGCGCGCGGCGCGCAGCGGTCGGGGAACATCGATATCGCGAGGTCTGGGGATGCAAGCTCAAAAACCATCTGAGTTCGGGTTGCCCAACAGCCCGAGATCCAAACCTCGAAGGCCGGAAGGAGCGCAAAGGCCCCTTGATGCCATCGAACGGGACGATTCCCCAGACACCACCGCCCGATCGACTAAAGTCCGACATACGTGAGTTCGTAACGGGTCGCCACTTCAAGCGGCACGGAGGGGAAACGCGGGCCTGGCGGACGGATTCCATTCGGTCTCCCTCATTCCTTCGCTTGGCCCGAATCAGATGAGGGAGGCGCAAAGGGAGCCTCCTTGTCTGGCACGCCTACTCCGAAGGGATCGATTACCTCCGCCATCTCGGGTGCGGTGGTGCAGTTGATGCGCGAGTACACGGGTCGCGGGCCGACGAAGGCACGGACTTACATCAACGACGACCTGATCTCGGTCGTCCTCCAGGACACCTTGACGATGGGCGAGCGCAGCCTCGTTCGCGACGGCGAGGTCGAGCTTGTGCTCGCGAGCCGCAAAGCCTTCCAGCGGACGATGAGCACCGAGATGATTGCGGCCGTCGAGCGCCTCTCCGGCCGCAAAGTGTTCGCGTTCCTTAGCGACAACCACATCGACCCCGATGTGGCTGTCGAGTCTTTCGTGCTCTCCCCCGAAGACGATCGCGACGGGGCCGGCGACGCCGGGTAGCTGAGGACCTAGGCCGCGTCGGGCCAGGCAGCCGCGCCCATCACGCCGTCGCCGTCCTCTGGCTTGGGCCCGCCGATCGCAATCAGCTCGAGTCCGTCCGGGCCCCCCTCGAAGGCACGCACCACCTCGGGGGCGACGCGCAGGACGTCCCACTGGCTGAGCTCGTGGAGCTCGCCGTCGAGCAGGACGCGGCCGGACCCTGAGACGACCACATATGCCTCCTCCTGCTCGCGGTGGCTGTGGGCGAAGGGGCTGCGCAGGTTGGATGCGTAGCGGAAGAGGCTGACGCCGAGGTCGCGCGAGTCCAGGTGCTTGCGTCCGAAGCGCCCCTCGATCCCGGGTGCGCGATCGCCGACTGAATCCTCGACCTCCAAAAGGTTCACTACCGAAAAGCCGGGCATCGATTCTCCTCTTTCTGGGCGGGCGGTTGTCGAGCAGGTACGCAGTCAGCCTAACCGGTACCGTTCGCCAGGAACTATGGCAGCGGGCAGCACGTCTGGAGCTCAACCGCGGAACCTGATCCTCGCGGCGATGATCTTCGCGGTCGCGATGACGTTCATCGACCAGACGATCGTGTCGATCGCGGCGCCGCAGATCCGCCGGGAGCTCGACCTGACGAGCACGGGCGTGCAGTGGGCGGTCAATGCATACCTGCTGTCGCTCGCGGCGCTGTTCGCGTTCGGAGGCCGGCTTGCGGACACGGTCGGTCACCGCAAGATGGTGACGCTCGGTGTGATCGTGTTTGCGGGGGCCTCGGCGATGTGCGGGCTGACGCCGAAGGGCAACCTCGCGGAGGCGTGGATCGTGGCGTTCCGCGTAATCCAGGGGGCGGGTGGGGCGATCATGTTTCCGGCGGCGCTTGCGATCGTGGTGCAGACGTTCGAGCTGCGTGAACGCGGCAGGGCGCTTGCGATCTTCTTCGGCATCGCTGGCGGGCTCACCGCGATCGGCCCGATTCTGGGTGGCTTTCTGACGCAGTGGACGTGGCGGGCGATCTTCTGGGTGAACATCCCTGTTGCTTTGGTAGCGCTGATTCTGATCTTCCTGTCCAAGCCGCAGACCGTCCACCGCCCCGCGCGCATGGACTACCGGGGCCTCGTCTTGATCGCGGCGGGCGTGGCTTTGAGTGTGTTCGGCTTCCAACAGTCGGCTGTGTGGGGCTGGAGCAACCCGGCGACCGCGGGCAGCATCGCCGCGGGTGCGGTGCTGCTGGTGGTGTTCTACTTCGTCGAGGTCGGCACCGCCTCCCCGCTTATCGAGGTGAGCATCTTTCGCATCCGGCCGTTTCTTGTGGAGAACATCGTGCTTGGAATCGCGATGCTGGTGTTCATCCCGGTGTTCTTCTTCGCCAGCGAGTACGCGCAGATCTCGCTCGGCAAGACGCCGTCGGAAGCAGGGCTGGTGTTGCTGTATTTCTTCATCGGCTTCGTCATCGCGGCGCAGATCGGTGGGCGCATGCTCGACCGTGTGGGAGCGAAGCGCCCGGTGGTGATCGGCTGCGTTCTCGGCGCCATCGGCTTCTGGCTTTGGGGCGGAAAAGTCACTGGCCTCAGCCTCGGCTCGCAGGAGATCGACATCATCCTCGCGGGCGCCGGCATGGGTTTCATGCTCGGGCCTGCCAGTACTGACGCGGTCAACCGCGCGTCAAGGCTTTCCTACGGGGAGGCGACGGGCATCACGCAGACGGTGCGCAACTACGCCGCCAGCCTGGGTCTGGCGATCCTCGGCACGATCGTCGTCTCGCAGACGCGCTCGCGTATCACCTCCACGCTGCTCGCGCTGCACGTCCCGAGCGCACAGGCGCACAGGGAGGCGTCCACGATCGCCCAGTCTCAGGGTGGTCCCGGCAGCACCGCGTCGATCCCCCACTTCGTGCGGCTCGACTTCGCCTACGCGACGCGCTCGGTCCTATATGTGATGGCCGCGATCATGGCCGCGGCAGCGGTTGCTGCGTTCGTTGGTCTGCGCGCCGGGGTCCAGGAGGACGCGCCCGATTTTGTTCCTCGATGAGCGCCGCCTGCTGGTCGTTGAACTGGCGCCCTTCGCGCACGAACTCGAGCAGCAGTTCGAGCTGTGCGCGGGTGTAGCGCTGGTAGAGGCGCTCTGACAGGGCGGCGTGGGAGGCGTAGTAGGTCTTGGCGATGTCGTGTGCGCTGTCGGTGAGCTCGACGATCACACGGCGGCGGTCTGAGGGGTCGTTGACGCGTCGGGTGTAGCCGGCGCGTTCGAGGCGGTCGAGCGCGGTGGTGATGGCGCCGCTGGTCAACCCGGTGACCTCGGCGAGCCGCCCCGCGGGCACGGACCCCTCGCGCTCGATCACGTCCATACAGCGCATGTCGGTGCGGTTGAGGCTGAGGGCGTCGGCGACTGCCTGGTCAAAGCGGTGGGTGGCGCTCTGTGAGCGGCGCACCTCGTCGATCAGTTCTTCGAATACGTTGCGCTTGTCGTTTGACATTCTGATCTCTTAGTTGGTAAGATACTTTGGGATTAAGCAATCAAAGGAGGCCAGGTGTCATCGGCAATCGAGGCGCTGGAGCTTGTAAAGACCTACCCGCCCGACGTGCGGGCGCTGGATGGTCTCAGCCTATCGGTGCAGGAGGGAACGATCTTCGGGCTGTTGGGCCCCAACGGCGCGGGCAAGTCGACAACTGTGCGGGTGCTGACGACGCTCTCGCGTCCGGACAGCGGCACAGCAAGGGTCGCGGGCCTCGACGTGCTCGACGATCCCGTGGGTGTGCGTCGCACGATTGGTGTGGTGGGCCAGAAGCACGGGTTCGACCCGGAAGCGAGCGGTCGTGAGAACCTGGTCCTGCAGGGCGAGTTCCACGGGATCACGGGACGCGAGCTGCGCGAGCGCGTGCAGGCGTTGCTCGCGCGCTTCGGCCTGGCGGACGCGGCGGAGCGCCAGACGAAGACCTACTCGGGCGGCATGCAGCGGCGCCTGGATGTGGCGATGGGGCTGCTTCATCGTCCGCGGGTGCTGTTCTTGGATGAGCCGACGACGGGCCTTGACCCGGAGGCGCGGACGGAGATGTGGCAGGAGATCGAGCGGCTGGCGGGAGAGGAGCAGATGACGATTCTGTTGACGACCCACTACCTGGAGGAGGCCGACCGGCTGGCCTCGCAGCTGGCGATCGTCGACCGTGGCCGCGTCGTCGCGGAAGGCTCGCCGGAGCAGCTGAAGGCGGAGCTGCATGACAAGCTGGTCGACCCGACGCTGGACGACGTGTACCTGCACCACACGGGCCGCGCGCTGAAGGCGGCCAAAGGCGAGCTAAAGGAGGTGGGGGCGTGACCCGCATGAGGCAAACGCTGCAGGTGACGATGCGTGGCGTGCGGGTGCTGATTCGCCAGCCGGCGTACCTGGGCATCACGCTGGGGCAGCCACTGATCTGGCTGCTTTTGTTTGGGGCGCTGTTCAAGGCGGTGACGGAGATCCCGGGATTTCACGGCGGCTCCTACATCGACTTCCTCACGCCGGGGATAGTGGTGATGCTTGCGATCTCTTCGGCGGGCTGGACGGGGATGGGCTTCATCGAAGACATCAACGGCGGCGTGATGGACCGGATGCTCGTAACGCCGGTGTGGCGGGGCGCGCTGAACATCGGCAGCGTGATCTACGCGGTGATCACGATCGTGATCCAGAGCACGCTGATCGTGCTGCTGGCGCTGGCGCTGGGGGCCAACTACAAGGGTGGTGTGGGCGGCATCGCGATCCTGATCGTGCTGGCGGGCCTGTTGGGTGCGGCGTTTGCTTCGCTGTCCAATGGCCTGGCGGTGCTGACGCGCCAGCGGGAGACATTGATTGGCGCGGTCAGCTCGGTGGTGCTGCCGCTGACGTTCCTGTCGAGCGCGCTAATGCAGCAGAGCCTCGTGCCGGTGTGGATCCGCGACGTGGCGAAATTCAACCCGGTCAACTGGGCGGCCGAGGCTGGGCGCTCGGCGGCGATGGAAAAGATCAACTGGGGCCTGGTGGCCAGTCGCTTTGGCCTGCTGGTGGTGCTGGCACTGGTGTGCGCGGCGCTTGCGCTGCGCGCGTTCGCGAGCTACCAGCGTTCGCTGTGAGGTAGCATCGACGGCGCGCCGGGACGTCCCGGCGTGACGTTGAGTGCAGCGAAGTCCGGTGCGATTCCGGCGCTGTCCCGCAACGGTGATGCCCCACTTGGGGACGAGCCCGGTCGCCTACCTTGACGTCGCGAATCCAGTCCCTCGGATGAAGGGCGGTTCGTGCGCCTCAGGCGCAGGGGCTCCTTTTATCCTCCGGGCGCAAGCGGAGGATGGCCATCACACAAGCAACGTCACGGATCCGATCGGCATGGCGGTCGTCGACCGGTGCGGAGCGCGCTCGCATTGGCACGATGCTGTTGTGCATAGCTGCGGTCAACGGGCTCGGCTGGGGGATCTTCGCGCTGGCGATCCTGCCGCACCACTTCCGCTACGACGGGCTCGGCGTAGGCATCGGGGTGGCGATCACCGCGTGGACGCTCGGTTTGCGTCTAGATTTGTATTGGTAACTTATGTATTCGATTGACTAATGTTCTTGTATTATGATGTATGATT
>JBEKAM010000219.1:0-5619 GCA_050015915.1 Solirubrobacteraceae bacterium | reverse complement strand
GCTCGTGGTGCTCGGCGAGCATCCTGCTGGTATCGAATGCAAGCGCCGCGTGCCGGGCGGCCTCCCCGAGACGCGTCCTGAGCGCGGGATCAGCGGCCAGCGCTCCTAGCCGCGCGGCGATCAAGCCCGGCTCTTGCGTGATCAGAAAGCCGTTGCGGCCATCAGCGACAAGCTCGCGTACACCGTGGACGGGCGTGGCAAGCACGGGAAGACCGCTGGCGGCAGCCTCAAAGCTGACCAGCGAGAAGCTCTCGTAGCTCGTTGGCAACACGAACGCGTCAGCCATCTCATAGACCAGCTGGACGTCGCGCGTCACCCCGAGCCAGTGAATTGACTCGCCCACGCCGAGCGTGTCGGCCAGTGCCCGATAGTGCTGCTCGTCACCGCCTCCCGCCACAACCAAGTCCCAGTCTCGCGCCAGCGCGAGCGCGCGGATCACCGCGGCCAGGCCCTTGCGCTCCCACTCGCTGGCGACGAAGACCGCCACGAGTCGCTGCTCGTCGATCGCGAGCGCCGAGCGCATTGCTTCTGCCTCAGGGCGACGCACACCTGGTGTGAAGCGGTCCGTGTCGACACCGTTGTGGATCGTGAGCACCCGCTCGGCGAGCACTGGAAAGTACTCGCGGATCTCCTCCGAAAGCCCCTCGGATACACATACGAATGTGGCATCGCGATTGATCCGAAAGCACAATCGTTCACCGAATCGCTTCAGTGCGCCCGCGAGCTTTACCTGCAGGCGAAACGCGGGCGTAGCCCGACTGGGCGTGGGAGTGGCGACTTGGTGGCAGTAGTGAACGGCGATCACATCAACACGATTGAGCACGATCGCACCCGTGGCCTGCACGATGCCGCGACGCCACCTTCGTAGCGCGAGCGACCCAGCCACCATGAACCATGGATAGGCAATCACGAACGGGCGGCTCGGTCCTCTCACCTTGTGAAAGACGACCTCGGTGTCGTCTGGTAGCTCACACGTCCGTGCGACTACCGTGATTTTGTGACCAAGCCGCTCGAGTCCGACAATCAGCGCGGAGAGCTGACGCTCCATTCCCCGTACCGCACCGATGTCGTGTGCGACAATCGTCACATCACACGCTGATTGCTGCCGTGCCTGCGCTCCTGCCTCCTGTGATCGCGCTGCAGATGTAGAGCTCATTGCCTACGTAGCGGCAACCGGGCTGGCAGACGCCCTACCGGAGGTATCGAGAACCTGCTGCATCTGGTGAAAGAACCGCTTGCGCATGGCTGTATCGGTGAATTCACACATAAAGCTCTCGCGACCCGCTTTACCCATCTCATCACGCAGCGCCGGCGAAGCCAGTAGAGGTTCCAGCGCGTCCGCCAGCCCACTGGGCTGACCGGAGCTAGCGAGCACACCGGTCTCACCCTTGCGAATGAACTCCCGAGGTCCACCTGAGTTGACGGCCACGACGGCGATGCCCCGGGCCATACCCTCGAGCAGCACGATGCCAAACGGCTCTGGGTCGGACGCATTGACGAGAACGTCCATCTGCTCGATGTACGGGCCGGCGTCTGGGACCTGGCCGGTCATCGTGACGTCGTTACTCAGACCCAGTTCGTCGATCAGTGGCCGCAGTGACGCGGCGTACTCGGAGGAGAGCCCGTAAGCGTCACCTCCCACGATCACGGTGTGCATCCGGTGTCCGCGTTCGCGTAGCAGCGCTTGGGCCCGCAGCAGCCGGTCCTGCCCCTTCCATGGCTGCAGGCGCCCTACTAGGCCAACCACGGGAACATCAGATGGGAGATCCAGCGGCGCGGGCTGCGTGCTTGCCCGCGGAACGGGCGCACCCGCAGCCACGATAAATGTGCGCCGTGCAGGCAACAGGCGCGCCTGCGCTTGCGCGGCCGCGGTCGAAGTACAGCCGATTGCAGCGGCCGGGAGCATCGTTGCCGACCCGTCCATCCAGGTGCGGTGCGGGATCGAATGCTGCCACCAGACGACGCGGTCGGCCATGCCGACGAGCATCGCTGCCGGCGAGCCGTACAGCTGCGTCTTGGCGGCCCAATTGAGCATCAGGTCGGGCGAGCGATCACGCATGATCTTTGCCAGCCGCACCACCGTGGCGCCCCACCGGTGTGCTTCGCGCAAACGCCCGGAGGCGAGGACCTCGACGTGAAAGCCGGCTTTGCTCAATGCCACGGGCCACGGGCCGGGCGCGAAGAACACCAACTCGAGCTCGTGTCCTTCTGCCTGTGCACCGTCGAGTATCCCCTGCAGCATCGCCTCAGCTCCCCCCAGTGCCTCCCCCCAGGGCACGGTTACGAGGATACGCACAGCGTGTCCCTAGCTATCATGTCAGTAATCTCGCGTCCGTGCGCCGCTTTGACCACAATCGGGCCATTCTACCGGTCAGCGGATCGCGCCGATTGGGGGCATCGGATATCCTCAACGCATGCTTTTTGCCGCACAGGTAGGCGACGAGGAAGTGGCGGCACCATTCTTGTCAAGTGAGCAGGAAAGCGCGCGCAGACGGGATCTCAGCGTCGCGTTGTGCGCTGTCAAGCGTCCTTCGCCAGGCGTCGCGTAGAGAACCTCGGCCCTGACCGCCGAACCGTGAGCGTCAGATGACTCACACACAGAGCACACGGGGCACGCCTTCCATCGGCGATCGGGTTAGTCTCGTGCACGACTATCTGCTCGTAATGCGTGGCGCGGAGCGTACGTTCGCCGCGATCGCAGACCTGTACACAGATGCCCCGATCTTCACCTTGCTCTACGACGAGCAGGGCACGAACAAGCGCTTTGCCGAGCATTCTGTGGTCACCTCGCCGCTGCAACGCCTAGGCGCGCGCCAGTCCAACTTTAGACGTTTGCTGCCGCTGTACCCGTCTGCGATGGGAAGGCTGAGATTGCCCCCGTCTGACCTCGTGTTGAGCAGTAGCAGTGCGTTCGCCCACGGCGTGCCGGTACCCGAAGGGGCAATCCACGTGTGCTACTGCTACACGCCCTTTCGCTACGTGTGGTACGAGCACGAGCGCGCGCTCGGCGAGATGCGACCGCTGCTACGCCCGCTGCTGCGCTCGCAGTTGCGGCGCATACGCCGCTGGGACCTTGCCGCCAGTCAAAAGGTCGACGCGTACTTCGCGATTTCACGGTTGAGCCGAGACCGGATCAAGCGCTACTACGGTCGCGAGGCCACGATCATCCATCCCCCTGTGGAGACCCATCGCTTCGCCCCCGGTGAAGTTGGCGAGTCGCTGCTTATGGTCTCGGAGATAGTCGGCCACAAGCGGCTCCGGGTAGCGCTGGAGGCAGCGCGACGCGCAGGCGCGCCGATTCGCATCGTCGGCTCGGGCCCCGCGCACGCGACGCTCAGTCACTCCTACCCGGAGGCCCAGTTCCTTGGGCGCGCGAGCGACGAGGACCTCGCCAAGCTCTATGCGAGCGCTCGCGCTGTGATCGTGCCGAGCATGGAGGAGTTCGGGATCACGGCAGTGGAGGCACAGGCGGCCGGGCGACCAGTGATCGCCGCCGCCGCTGGCGGCGCACTCGAAACGGTGATCGACGGCAAGACGGGCTTGCTCGCAAAGCTAGACGACGTCGACTCGTTTCAGCGCGCGATTGAAAGCATCGATGAACTGAACTTCAAACCGGCCGACGCGGTCCAGAACGCCGAGCGCTTCTCGGTGGCCAGATTTCAGCGACGCCTTTCCGAAGAGGTAACGCGAGTCGTGGAGAGCCATGCTCGATAGCACCGGCAATCCTGTCATTAGCGCGCCGACCAGCACCGCCAGAGCACTCCGCATAGCATGGCTTGGGCCGGTACCAGGCGGCACCGCGAGCGCCAGAGGGGCCGCTGAGGAGCTGCTGCACGGACTGGCCGATCTTGGCCACCGCATCGACTGTTTCTTCCCTTCAGCTGGTTACCCGATACCCCCTGAGCTAGAGGCACATGAGAACCTGACCTTTATCTGGGGTACCAATACCTGGAAATGGAATAAGTGGTACAGCCGCACCAACATTGGTGCGTTTGCCAGCGGCCTGTATGCGCGCGGCCGTGGCTCCTTGCGGCTGCGCCAGCAGATCGCCGAGCGTCATCGGCAGCAGCCATATGACCTCGTCTACCAGTTCTCCAGCATCGAGACTCCTGCAATGCCGTCGAGCATGAGACGCTCAGTCCCGCTTGTGATCCACCCCGAGACGCACATCGCCGGCGAGCTCCGATGGCTGATCGCCGAGCGCCACCTGGGCCTTCGCTGCCAACCCGCCTACAAGCTGGCAATAGTGACAGCCATCATGCTCGTACGTGTGCTTGTGCAGCGACTGGCGATTCGCCAAGCGAGCCTACTGATCTGTATCAGCAGCGTATTCCGCGATCACCTCGTTCACGATTACGGCTTCCCGCTGGCAAAGACCGTAGTCGTACCGAACCCGGTGCGAATCAGTCGTTTCGCCGACGAGCCGAGACAGCTGCAGACGCCCCCTACGGTGCTGGTTCTGGGCCGCATCTGTGTACGCAAGGGCGTCGAGAACGTCGTCACGACGGCGCAGTTGCTACTCGAGCGGGGCGTCGAGGTTCGCATCCGCGTGTTGGGCAACCCAAGCCTGTGGTCTGACTACACGCGGCTGCTGGATGATCTGCCGAGCGAGAACTCCGAATACGCTGGCCACGTCCCCGCGACTGAGATCCCGGTGGAGCTCGCGCGCAGTGACATCCTGCTGCAAGCGAGCAAGTACGAGCCGTTCGGCCTGACCGTGGGCGAGGCGCTGGCCGCCGGTGTGCCGGTCGTGGCAACCAGCGAGGTGGGTGCCATCGAGGGCGTCGACCGCTCTGTGGTGATCGAGGTCGCGCCTGGCGATGCCGAGGGTATGGCCGATGCAATCGCCGCAATGCTCGCTAGAGCAAAGGCACAGCCGAGCGAGACCGATGCGACAGCACGCGCGGAGGCGGTCAGGCTGTTCGCGACCGAGCGCGTGTGTGAGCAGATCTCCGTGGCGCTCCAGGAGTTGGTGTCTAGCGCTCAGCCGGCTGCAGCGGGCTAGCGCCCCGCTGGACGTCTGTTCGATTACAGGGTTGGCACTAAAGCGTTTGCGGGCATTATCCGATGACAGACCTATCCCGGCGCTCCAACGTGAGCGCTGGGAACCTCGATATTTCTGCCATCAGATGCTCCTCATCCTCATCCCAGCCCTTTGGCTCACGCTCGTCGCGTTTGTCGTGATCCTCTGCCGTGGCGCCGCCCGCGCCGACAGCACGATGACCACTGCGGGCACCTCCGCGACCACCACGCGCTTGATCAGGCACGGCGCACTGACCCTATTCGAGGAGCAGCAGGGCGGGCATGATCCACGGATGCGGGACCTGCGCCTGCCTAGAGCCTCTAGAGCCCGCGACGCCCGACTACGTGGGGGACGGTGCGTAGCAGGATCTTGATGTCGGTCCACAGGGACCAGTTGGCGACATACAGATAGTCGATCGCGACCATCTCCTTGAGAGGTACGCGCGAGGGCCCGAGAATTTGCCACGGGCCTGTCATGCCGGGCATCAGCTCCAGCCGCCGGCGGTGCCAGCCCTCGATGCGCTGGTCCTCATCAATCACCAGTGGGCGCGGCCCGACAAGGCTCATCTCGCCCCTGAAGATGTTCAGCAGCTGCGG
>JBEKAM010000218.1:0-5632 GCA_050015915.1 Solirubrobacteraceae bacterium | reverse complement strand
CGGACACTGCGAGAACCTCGGCTTTCATTTCACCGAAATCCACATGCCGCTGCTCGCCATGCACCTCAAGTGCCTGCACTTCCGCTCATCGCTGTCAAACGCCCGCTCTTACATGCCCGCCGTGCTCGCGCTGCTCTCAAGCGGTCGCATCAACCCGCAGCTCGTCGCCACCGATGTGCTGCCATTCAACAGCGCCGCCGACGCGCTCCCCACCGCCGGGTTCAAGCCCGTGTTCGTGCGCGATCCTGCGTAGCAGTCGGTCGGCCGATTGGGCCCAGCGCCGGTGGCAAGCCGCCCGTGTGGCAGGATGACCCCCGTGCGCAGCCTGCCCACCGCCGCCCCAGCGCTCCCCGCCGTGCTGCTCGCGCTCGTCTGCGCCGGCTGTGGCTCGAGCAGCACGAGCACCACAAGCGTCAAGTCGACCGCAGCCGTCGGCGTCGCAACCAAGGCTCAGTTCATCGCCCAAGCAGACCGAATCTGCGCCGCACTAAGCACCCAGGAGAAGCCCCTCAAGGCTCGCCAAGAAACGCTCAAGGGGCTGCCAGTCGCCACTGCCGACAAAGAATTCGTCGCGCTCGTACACCAGCTCGTCGTCTTCTCACGCATAGCCGCCACCAAGCTGACCTTGCTCCCCGAGCCCCCGCAGGACGTCCAATCGATCAAAAAACTCCTTAACAGCTTCTCCGTCGAGAGCACCGACGCAACCGACATCGCCTCCGCTGCAAGCCGCCAGGAAAGCAATACCGGCGAAGCCGACGAGCAGGCGCTAAGGAAATCCATCGCCAACAGCCGCACGCTCGCCGCCGAATACGGCATGAAGGACTGCATCGGCGGCGAATGACCCGCTCGACAGCGCGCCGCTAGTCAGCCGCAGCGCGCCTCGCCGTCATTTTTTCGGTTTCTTCACCTTCGTGTATTTGAAAAGGTCGTAGTGAGTCGCGAGGCTTGTGCCGTGTGTGGTCACCACTGTAACGTTCACCCGTCCCACCGTCCCCAGCGGTGAGATCGCTGTGATTTCGCTCACGGACAGCTCGGTTAGTCCTGTCGTCTGCACACTGCCGAAGTCAACCGCCGTGACTTTCGTCAGGTTGGCGCCCTTGATCGTCACCGTCGTCCCACCCGCGGCCGTGCCTTTTTTGGGCGAGATGCTCATGACATCCGGCGGCGGCTGTGGTGAGCCGTAGGTGAAGTAGTCGTCTGGGCTCGTCGCGCTCGTAGTCGTTGGCGTGCTCACCGTCACGTGCACCGTCCCTTTGCCAGGCGGCGCAACCGCGCTGATGGAGGTCGCCGAGTTCACCGTGAAGCTAACGGCGTTCGTGCTTCCAAACTTGACCGACGTCACTTCGCTCAATTCCGAGCCCGTGATCGTCACCGGCGTTTCAGCCGCTTCTTCCCCCAGACATCATCGTGCCGTTGACGCGCAGCGCGAGACCATATTCGTGACCGCCTGAGATCGCAATTGTTTCGCTGTCAAGCCCCCGCACAGCAACCGGGATGTCACTGGACACTTTGGAGCCATCGCCGAGCTCGCCGGCTGCGTTACCGCCCCACGCCCATACCGCACCGCCACTCACCAGCGCCAAGCCGTTGCATTGACAATCTGACCATGCCTGGTAGAGAACTGCCAAGTGCAAACTACACGTGGTGAAAGTTGTACTCGTGGACGGCCGCTGTCAAAGGCCGCGCTCAATCGTGTCCAACAGGCGTGTCAGCAGCGCCGCGCGCTCTCCATCCGGCACTTCACGCAGCGGCCCCTCGAGCAGCAGCATCGACAGACCGTGCACCGAGGCCCATGCCGCGAATTCCGCGTTTACCCGGCGCTCCTGCGGAAGCCCACTCGCCGCCCACACTGCGTCCAGTTGCAGCTGTAGGATTTCCAACGGTCCCAGGCCGCCGTCACCCACGCCTTCGTCATCCTCCAAGTAACCAAGGCCAGGCGGAACAGCAAACGCGGTGCGAAACAGGCCCGGCTCCTTCAGCGCAAACTCCACATACGCCGAGCCCGTCGCACGTAGACGCGCCCGCGCCGCCGCAACGCCACGCCGCGCCGGCCCAACTTCCGCGATCCGCTGCTCCATCAGCTGCGCCAACGAGCGCATGCACCGGTCGCAGATCGCCTTCAGCAGGCTGTCCCGGTCCGCGAAATGCCTGTATGCGGCGTTGTGCGAGACCCCCGCCCGGCGCGAGACCTCCCGCAACACCACAGCATCCGGGCCGCCGTCGCGCGCCAGGGCCAGCCCCGCCTCGATTAGCTCCGAGCGCAGGTTTCCGTGGTGATAGGTGGCTTTGGGCGGCGTCATCCGGGGAACTCGCAAGCTGTCATCAGCGGGATTCTCGGCGCCTCACCGGCGGGATCTTCGACCATCTCATTTACACATGTTGACATCGTCCACAATATATGCCAAGCTGGCCAGTGTTGATGCTGTCAACTTCACCACGTCTGGAGCCGATCGCCATGAACCCCTCCACCTCCCGCCGCGGCCTCATCCTCGCCGCCGTCTGCCTGTCCGCGTTCGCCATCAACGTCGACACCACCATCGTCAACGTCGCCTTGCCGTCGTTTACCCGCCAGCTTGGTGCTGGCACACGCGACCTGCAGTGGATCGTCGACGGCTACAACCTTGCGTTCGCCGCCCTCGTGCTGTCAGCCGGCAACCTCGGCGACCGCTTCGGGCGCCGGCCAACCCTGTTGATCGGCCTGCTCGGATTCGCCGCCGCCAGCGTCGCCGCCGCCCTGTGTGCCAATCCCGGAGAGCTGATCGCAGCCCGCTTCGTGATGGGCACCTTCGCCGCGTTCATCTTCCCAACCACGCTTGCGATCATCAGCAACGCCTTCCCCGACCGCAGCGAGCGCGCCAAGGCAATCGGCATATGGGGGGCAGTCACCGGTCTCGGAGTCGCCATCGGCCCCGTCAGCGGCGGCCTGCTGCTGACGTGGTTCTCCTGGCCCAGCGTGTTCCTCGCGCTCGTGCCCGTCAGCTTGCTCGCCGCCGCAGTCGTCTACCGCGTGGTGCCCGAGTCGCGCGAGCCCGACGCCGCACCGCTCGACTGGGGCGGCCTGCTGAGCGCCACCGTCACCATCGGCGCACTCGTGTACACCATCATCGAGGCCCCAACCCGCGGCTGGGGCTCCGCCGACAGCCTCGTCGGGTTTGCCGTCGTCGCGATCGTCGGCACCCTGTTCGTTAGGCTCGAGCGCACGCGCGAGCACCCCATGCTCGACGTCAGGCTGTTCTCCGAGCGCGCCTTCAGCGCCGCCAGCGGCTCCATCACCGTGGCCTTCTTCGCCCTGTTCGGCTTCATCTTCCTCATCACCCAGTACTTCCAGTTCATCCGCGGCTACAGCACGCTGTCCACCGGCGTGCGCATCCTGCCCGTCGCGCTCAGCATCGGCGTCGCGTCCGTGCTCGGAGCGCGGCTGGCCGCCCGCCTGGGCACCCGCGCGATCGTCAGCTGCGGCCTGTTGCTGTTCGGCGCCGCGTTCCTGTGGATCTCACAAACCGCCACCACCACCTCCTACAACATCGTCGTCGTGCAGATGCTCATGATGGGCACCGGCCTCGGCATGACCTCAGCGCCCGCCACCGAGTCGATCCTCAGCGTGCTCTCCCCCGCCAAGGCGGGCGTCGGCTCCGCCGTCAACGACGCCACCCGCGAGGCCGGCGGCACGCTCGGGGTGGCAATCATCGGCAGCGTGTATGCGTCGCTCTATACGTCGAGCCTCGCCCACAGCTCCGTCGCCAAGCTCCCCGCCGCCGCGCTCACGAGCGCCAAGAGCTCCATCGGCGCTGGGCTAGCGGTCGCCAACCACGCTCCGCTGGCCGTCCGCGGGCAGGTCCTCGACGCGGTGCAGAGCGCATTCATGAGCGGCCTGCACACCGGCTGCTTCGTCGCCGCCGGGGTCTGCTGGCTGGGAGCCCTGGGAGCACTCGCGCTCCCAGGGCGGCGCCGTCTCGCCGGCCACAGCCTCGCCAGCGCCGCCGCACATACACCCGCTCAGCTGTAGTTGAGAACTAGGCGTCTAGTCCTAGGCGTTTAGTCCGAGACGTTCGCGGCTTGCGTTTGCTCGCTATTTGCGGAGCATTTCTGCGATTGCGGGAATTCCCCTATATGCGATGGAAAAATATTCGCACTAGTGGAAACCCCTACTCCCAGAGAGACGAAAAGCCCAATTGGCTAGACATCAGATACTTCAATGTTTAGCAAACATCATCTAGACAGTGCCCCTAGCGGTGAGGTAATTCTTTACTTGAAGTTCATGAATATTGATTTATCCGGACTAGCGGTCCGAAAGGAGGCTCTGTGCAGGAGACTCATCTCGATCGCGTTGACTTGCCTGTCGACCGCATCCCCGAGCGCTGGTACAACGTCCTGCCCGATCTGCCGCGGATGCCAGAGGACTATCTCGACGCGACCGCCAACCGGCCGCTTTCCGACGAGCAGTTTGCGCAACTGCTCACACCCGCGCTCGTCGCCCAGGAGCGCTCCGTGGAGCGCTGGATCGAGATCCCCGCCCCGGTGCGCGACGCATACAAGATGTGGCGGCCCACGCCGCTGTTTCGCGCGGTCGGCCTCGAGCGCTATCTGGGCACACCCGCCGAGATCTACTTCAAGTACGAGGGCGCCGGACCCGCCGGCAGCCACAAGCTCAACTCTGCGCTCGCGCAGGCCTATTACGCCAAGCGCGACGGCATCAAACGGCTTGTCACCGACACCGGCGCCGGCCAGTGGGGTCAAGCCATTGCGCTCGCATGCGCACGCTTCGACGTTGAGCTGCTCGTGTACATGATCCGCGCCAGCTACATCGGCAAGCCCTACCGCCGCATCCTCATGGAAACGTACGGCGCACACGTGCGGCCCAGCCCCGGACCTGACACCGAGTTCGGGCTCAGCCTGCTGCGGGAATTTCCAGACCACCCCGGCAGCGAGGGGACCGCCGTGAGCGAAGTGATGGAGGCCGTCCGTGCGGACCCCAGCTCGCGCATGGCAATTGGCGCCTTCTCCAACTACTGCCTCATGCACCAGACCGTGATCGGGCTGGAGACCCGCGAGCAGCTGCAACTGATCGATCGCGAGCCCGACTTCCTGATCGCCTCCGTCGGCTGCGGATCGAATATCGGCGGGTTTGTCAACCCGTGGGTCACAGACAAGCTCAGCGGGAGCGACGTCACGTTCCTGGCAGCCGAGGCAGCCGCCTGCCCCACGCTGAGCAAGGGCGTGTACACGTGGGACCACGTCGACGCAGCCGCCACCGGGCCACGCGTACTCAGCTACTCGCTTGGCCACGACTTCATCCCACCCGCCATCCACGCCGGCGGGCTGCGCTACCACGGCTGTGCCCCAATCGTGGGCATGCTGCGCCACGAGGGCCTACTCGACGCAGTCGCGTTGCCACAGTCGGAGGTATTCGCAGCCGCAAAGCTCATGACTCGCGTGCACGGCTACCTGCCCGCGCCCGAGGCCGCGCACGCAGTCAAGGCAACCATCGACGTCGCGCTGCGCTGCAAGGAACAGCATCGCAAGGCGGTCATCGTGTTCTGCTTCAGCGGGCACGGCCTGCTCGACCTCTGCGCCTACGGCGAGTTCAACCACGGCATGCTCGAGGATTCCCAGCCGGACCTTTCCGCCCTGC
>JBEKAM010000217.1:0-5675 GCA_050015915.1 Solirubrobacteraceae bacterium | reverse complement strand
GTCCGAGTCGAGCTGCCCGTGGCGTCCCAGTCCCACGCGGCTCATGTGTCGTGTTCTCCCACTGCTGCCGCCACGCGGTGGTGAGGCGCGGCCTGGGGCTCACGCGCGGCGACCGCGCGCTCGAGTGCTGCGAGGTCCTCGGTGTAGACGCGCGTGCGCACCAACGTGAGCGTGAAGGCGGCCGTACCGACGAGGATGCCAATGACGGTTGCCGCGAATGCCACCTTCAAATCCCCAGCCAGTTGCGTGTAGTTCCCCGTGCCCAATGCAGCGAGACCGGGCGCGAGGGGGATCAGCGTTCCCATCAGGCCAACCGCTGGACCTGCCCGCACGAGCACGCGAGTTCGGTCCAGCCGCCGCTGAATCTGCAACTCGTAGTTGGCCAGGGCGGTCTCGACGGCATCACGCCCGTTGGAGTGGGCTGCCTCGGCGAGGCCGAGCACCGCGCGCTCGGCGAGTGGGCCGGGCGCCCACCGCGCCAGCGAGCTTGCGTTCGTCGAGTCGGTCATTGCCAGTGAAGCGATCTGCTCGAGCGGTGGAGCCCCGGGACGTACCCTGCGCCAGCCCTCCATTCCAATGCGCCCGAGCTCGAACGCCAGTATCACCAGCAGCAGCAGCGCGGCGATGTGCACCGGTTGCTTCAGCGCTTCTGAGATCCCTGATAGCGCCTGGCTTACGCGGTCGACGGCTAGCGGAACGGTGGCTGGGTGGATAATCATGGGAATATCGACGACGCAGGCTCGGGCTTGCTCAGCTGTTGGGTACGAGCTTGCCCTGCAAATGCCAGTAGCCGGTGAAGCCGTTGAACGGCCCGCCGACGATCAGGCTGTACCAGATGATCTGGTAGGCCTTGGTCTTCTTGTTGTAGGTGCCGGTCACGGGCTTGGTGAACCCGGGATACGGTTCGGAGCCCGGCTTGGGTGCGCCCTGGTTGAAGTAGATGCTGTTCCACTCAGCAGTCCAGGCGCTGAGGTTCCCCGTCACCTGATTGCCCGTGACACTCAGTGACGGCGGCACATCCGGCTGGCCGCTCTGAGCATCTGTCGCCGCGGTGGAGATGCTGAAGTTGATACCGGCGAACGCCAGTGGTTGCACGATGTTGCTCGCGAGAGCGAAACCGTCGCTCGCGAATGCAGGCGCGGGCGGCTGCTGGAAGGACCCGAGTCGCAGGCCACGCTCGCTGCCCGGTATGAACAGCGTGTAGCTCTTGTCCTTGGCCTTGGAGTTGGGATTGCGGAAGTACTTGTCGATGCCGCCGGGGAGGATCATCCGAAAGTAGGAGCCGGTGTAATGCGCCGGCTTGCCTTTGCTGGGCGGTACGTACTTGCCGGGAGCGATCGCCAGCGTGCCGCTGAGCGGCGTCGCTGCACGGGCGAGCGCCGGCGATCCGGCGATCACCGCCATGCTCGCGACGAGGGCGAGGGCAACAGTGAGCGATCGGAGAGGACGATGGGGCGTGGTGAGGCTTTCGGACATGGTGCTCCTTGGCGTGGGTGGGGGGTTGAGGTTCATGCGGCTTGCGGCTCGACGGCGCGCAGGCGCCGGCGAATCGGCAAGCGGATGCCGGTGGCGCTCAGCAGGACGAGTGTCACTATCAGCAGGCCCGCGATCAGGAACAGCCACGGGAAGAGCCCAAACGCTGGCAGCGCTGCAACCGCCTGGTAATTGGTGACGTTGTTGCTCATCACGCCGATCATCGGCGTGAGGTCCTGCAGGATGTCGATCCAGCGACCTTCGAGTGTGGCGACGGCCGGTAGCGCCTTGTCGATCTGCGCGGTGCTAAGCCCGTGCGCTTCCAGCGCAGGCACGAGTTCGCCGCCAAGCGCTCCCTCTCCGGTGGTGATCGTCGCGAAGTCGTTCTGGACCTTGGTGACGAGGCCTCTCGTCTCGACGTTGCGGAAGGCGCTCACCATCTCTGCTCCCTTGGGTGCGCGACTCCACATCTGGAAGGCGAGCGGCGCGATGATCAACCCGATCCCCAGCACGATCACCGCCCAACGCAGCTTGCTCCACGCTCTGGGCGCTGCCAGCGCAGCGATGGCGAGCAGAAGCAGGATCGAGCTGGGCACGATGAAGAACCACGGGAACAGCGTGAACCGCGGCAGCGCCGCCACCGCTTCGTAGTTGATCCGGTTTGCCTGGATCGTGCCCAGCAGGCCGGTGAGGGTGCTCTGGGTGGCTGGCCACTGCTTGTCGAATTCGGTCAGCTGCGGGTTACTCGCTTCGAACTGCTTTTGCGCCGCGCTATCTCCTACGTGAGGGCTGAGCAGTTTGGGCCCCTTGGCGGCAGCCTCGGTGAATCCGTCGTTCAGCTGACGGACATCGAGATCGTATGAGGCAAGGCGCGCGGGCTGCATGTAGGGCTTGAACGCCGTGATCATGTGGGCGCCCTCGGGTGTGCGATCGAGCATGCGGGTTGCGAACGGAAACGCGATCAGTGCCCCACCCACAAGCAGCACGGCAAACGGGATGAAGGCGCCTCGTGCGCGTGCGGTGGCAAAGAAGCTCGCGGATGCCGCAACGCTGACCGCGGCCAGCGAGCGCCCGTCCTGTCTGGGGCGACGGGCATCGAGGAAGCCGCCGAGCAGCGCGGCCGCCAGGAGCAGGCCGGCAAGCAGCAGCGTGGCCTTCTCAGCGGCGCTCAGACCGCCACCGCTCTGGCCGGCGACGCTGACGAGCTTCGCGGGCTTCGCGTCGCCGACGACTTCGCCGCTGACCGAGGTGCCGCCGGTGGGCGCGGCCGCGTTTGGTCGCTTTGAGGAGGCCTTTGTCTTCTTGGCGCTCGCGGGAGGCTTCGCTGCGCCCTTGTGAGCGTTGGTCTTGCTCGTGCCTGTCGTTGCGCCAGCGGTTGCCTGCTTGTAGGCGCCCTGGTCCTTGGTGGCGGTGGAAGAACCGCTCACGCCCTGCGCGGCGGTGCCCGAGCTGACGTGTTGCGAGTGCGACTTGCCCGAGGAGCCCTTGCTGGGGGGGCCGGAGGTAGCGCGCGGGACGCTCGCCAGCGGGAACACGATGCCGTCGAAGGCTGAGAACGCCTCTGCAGTTTCGGTCACCGACGGTGGTATCTGGCTGTAGAGCGAGCCGTCGGAGGTGAGGCCACCGGTGCCCAACTGCTGATATTGCGTGAGCCCTTCGAGGACCGACTTGCCGGTGGGTGTCTTCAGAGTGGGCAGTCCGAGCATGTTGAGCGCCTGGATCGTGAACGCCGTGGCCGTAACCGAGCCGCTGGCGATCGCCTGGTCGGTGCGGATCGACGGTGCGATCGAGCCGTCGTTGCCTTGCGCCTTGTGTAGATAGGCGACGCCTGCCTGCACCGCGGGAGTGCTGGCGTTGGCGACCCCGGAGGCGGCGAGCGCCTGCAGGACTAGCGCGGTGGAGGCGCTGTCGGAGAGCCCTTCGCTACCCCATCCCCCGTCGGGGGTGGGCGAGGCGAGCAGCGCTTGCGCCGCCGCCACAGCGGTTTGACGCGCGGCGCTGGTGTTCACCGCAAGCAGCCCCAGGATCCCAAGGGCGCCGCCGGCGGGGTCCGAACGGGCGGCGGACTGGGTCAGTTGGCTTTCCAGCTTGGCGGCCGGGTCGCCGTAGGAGGATGAGCCCTGCGCGGCGCTCTGCACGATTGCCAGCAGGCCGAGGTCCGGCAGCGACGTGTACGCAGAGCTGTGCGAGGCGAGGTATTCGTCGAGGCTGGCTCCGCCCTTGACCCACTCGTCCCCCGGGTTCTTGCCGCCTGCCAGCAGCGCGGTCGCGGCCCACAGGCTCGCTTCGGGGTTCGAGCTCTTGCCTCGCTTTTCGCCGAAGCCACCGTCCTTGTTCTGGGCGCTCTCGATGAAACCGGCTGCCGCCGACGCGTTGCCCGCGGCATGCGCTTGCGCTGTCAGCACGCCAAACATCAACAGGCAGGCTGCTATCGCTGCTGTGAGCGAGCGGGCCAGCGTGCTCGCTCGATGCCTGCCGCCACCTCTGAACATGTTCGCGATGCCAGGATTTCCGAGGCTGTCCATCGCTACAGCTTATCGAGATCCAAATAAAGCGGATTGACTTTGTGAGATTGTTTTTCGATGGTTGGCAGTCTTGCGCTGGGCGGCGGATTCGTGGCTCTCGCTTGGCTTTTGCGCCGATCTTTAGCCGTAGCGTCAGGGTGCGGTTGTCGCCGTTGCCAGCGTCGCGATGTGGCCGGGCTTGACCGATGCTTTCGATGCGGCCGCTGCGAACACAGGATCAGGCCGTTCTTGCCGGCTGGGCCGGCTACATTTTGCGGGCCGGGTACGCCAACCCCGTTGTTCCCGTTCGTTCCAGCAGCCGACGATTTCGAAGTCCCCGGCGTCTGGCCCGGTGATGTGCACATTCGAGATGGTCGTCGGCTCAGCGTTGCTGTCCACTTCGATGCCTTCGGGCGCGCTGAAGCTGCCAACCTCGTGCGAGAAGAACGGCACGGAGGTCTCGGACGGGCGGTGGGGGTGTCCTTGCCGAGGTGTTCGTCAGCGAATTCGAGAACGCGTCCGCTACCGAGCCCGAGCTGGCCGCCCAGCCAGCCTGGTGTTTGCGGGACTGTGATCGCGGGAACGGGTGCTCTCCCACCCGGTCGCAATTAGGAGATCTTCACGCGCACGGAATGTCGGGCGCGAGCGGAGAAGCGCTTGGGTGCTGGTTGTCGAGGATTGTGGTTGAGATCACTGGGGGCTGTGGTGGCGGTTGTTTGGTCTCGACGGGAAAGCACACCCGCCAGTGAGGCTATGGGCCGTTGGTAAACCCACGGCCCATAGCCTTGCATAGTCGTTACGGTCTACTGGTGTTACCTCATTTGGGTCACTACGGGTTGTGGTAGGTGGCTACCCAGTGTGCTAATAGGTTGTATTCGTTGAACGGAGGTAATAATATAGCTGTCTCCCAATGGAGTAAGATGAGGCCCGGGTTGGTCTTCGATAACAGGTTACCGTGGGCTACACCCGTAAGCGTCTGTACGCCATGCGTGAATGGGTTGAACTGTGTCCCGATGTCGTATAACTGTCCTCCGTACGAGATATACAGTCCTAATAGATTCGAGCCTGCTAACAACGCGCGGCTGCCTGTGCCGTTGATGGCGCCCGAGAATGTGAGTAATGGTTTTGAACCGGTTAAGGTGAGCGCGGAGAATAAGGCTGGACCCCCACCTCCGTTGAAGTTGGTCAGCGGCCCGAAGATCCCGCCGGTGGGCTGAGCTCGTCCGAGCTCCAGACCTACTCCCGGCGCGCTGCCTAAGATGAATGTGTAGCCTAAGTTTGCTGCGCCGGAGCTTGAGTTTAAGAACAGCTGTTTGGTGCTCCTGTTGATTAGTAAGACCCACGAGCCTGCGGGTGGCGTGCCATTGCCATTGCCATTTTGGAATAACAGTAAGCCTAACTCGAGGTTGAAATCCGCGCCAGCTGAGGCCGCGAAGGACATCAGGCCGACGGCGGCGAGCGCCACGGTCAGCGCCGCCAGGACGGATAGTCGCTGGGTACGTAAGAAGCGCCTGTGTTTCATGGTGGTTCCTCTCTTGCGAGATCGATTGATCGTTGATGTATGTGCGCACGAGACCCGTACGCAAACTGCCTTTCCTCGTACCGTCCCCGATTTGGGGCGGGACAAAGCTTTGTATCGGCAGGCTTCTCATCACGTCTCCGGCACGAACGTGCCTTCGAGATGCCATTCGCCGACGA
>JBEKAM010000216.1:0-5719 GCA_050015915.1 Solirubrobacteraceae bacterium | reverse complement strand
AGCTCACCCGGCGAAAGACCAGCCACAGCCCCCATCTTGACCTCCCCGATCGACAGCAGCATCGACAAAGAGATTCAAGACCCCAACCCAAACCCCTTCAACCTAACGGAGCACTACTAGTGACCTGAGTCAGAAATTAGTCCTCACCAGGCGTGAGCATCTGCTTGCGTACAAAGCCAGCCTGACGCTCGATGTACTCGGCGAGGACGAATAGGTGTTCGAGGTTGGTGAGGAACAGGTCCATGTGCTTTGCGGCCCATGCCTGGAAGATCGGCCCCTTGAAGTGCTTCTGGAAAGCTTCGGCGCTTTCGAAGACGGAGAAGAAGATCACCTCGTCGGCCGGCGGCGTCGGCAGTGAGTGCTGGGTGAGGTCGGGCGTGTGAATCGTGTACATCCACGCGAATGGCTCGCCCGCCTGCACTTCATCCGCCAGTTCGCCCAGGGCAGTGAGCGCCTGCTCGCGCTTGCCCTCGAGGATTGTCCACTTCGCGATGACCGGAAACACAGCCTGCCCTCTTCTCGTTGTCGATGTTGTCAACTGCTCGACAGTCCCCGCAGGAAGCTCAGGCTGGGGAGAAAGAAGTACTCGCCCCCGCGCATCGTCACCCACGTGGAGAAGTCGAATTCGACCGTCCCTTCATGGTGCACGCCCCACTCCTTCGGCCACTTCTGCGCAATCGCTTCCTTGCCGGGCTGGCGCTGGCCGATGACCGTGTCGAGGCCCGTTCCCGGACGCAGGAAGTCGACGTAGTTCGACCAGATCGCCTGGATGAACTCGAACTGGTGGACGATGCTGCTCTGGGCGCAGATGAACAGCAGTCCCGGGTTGCCTTCCCCGGGTGCAGCGTGTTCGTTGGGCGGGTAGGGCACGGCACGGCGGGCGATCCGCCGCGAGCGATCCTCGCCCGCTGGCAGCCCGAACTCCCTGACCTTGTCGCCGCGCGGGTTGACCTTCCTGATGTGCGCGTGTAGCGGGCAGCGCACGCCATCGACGTCCTCGTCGTAGTTGAAGTTCACCGGCTCGTTGGTCCAGCCATCCACCGGCTGGGCGACCACAGGCGTGCCGTCGCGAAAGCGCCCCACCGCGTAGGCGCCGGCGAGCTCATCGCCCGCCTCGAGCGTCAGCGCTTTCACCAGCGCTTCTTCCTGCTTCTTGAAGCCGTTGACGTCCTGCGAGAGCTTGCGGTAGACGAAGTAGCTGCCGTAGCTGCCTGCGCCGCCGCCGGGGTCCTTGAGCAGCACCAGCCCCAGCGGTGCGCTCGGGTCGTAGCGGTCGATGCCGCCGTTGCGCCGCGCGGCCTCGATGTCTGGCGCCAGGAACAGCGGCTGGCTGACGCCGTCGGCAAAGCCGAACGGCTCGATCGGCTCATGGCTGGAGTTGCGCAGCACCTTGCCGTGCTCTGCACTCACCACCTTGGCGACGGCGCCCAGGCCCTGTTCCACCTGTTTCACAGCCGCTTCGATCACCCTGTCGTTGTCGTCGGCCAGCAGCAGCAACGCGTGAATCGTCCCCTGAAAGCCCGGCTCCCAGGCCGACACGGGCGGGTCGTTGAGCGCGAATTCGCCGCGCGCCTGGTTCTTCAGCCCCTTGCGGAAGCTCGGGTCGTCGGGGATCTCGGCTTCGGCGATCCCGAGCGCGCGGTAGCCGTCGGCCGAGAGGGCGAAGTTGGCGAACAGGCCGCCGTTCACCCCTTCGCTGTGGTACGCCGCGGTGGCCTGCTGCTGGGCCATCGCTGACGTTACCATCGGTGCGACGACGGTCTCTATCCACTTCTTCACAGCGGCCACGTCGGTGGTGTCGAACTCGAGCAACAGGTGCGTGCTGCACTCGCGGCCGTGGCTCTTGACGATGTTGCCCTGGAGGTCTTCGAGCATCGCCACGTACTCGTCGCCGCTGTAGTTGACACTGCCCTTGTCGGTCTCGATCGCCGTCTGCTGGAGGTCGACGCTCCGTTCGCTCATTGCTGCTCTCCTCGTGGCTCGAAGGTGCGGTTCAGCGGGCTGAGATCCAGGGGGGTGGCCAGCGAGGGCTCGAAGCCTGAGCCGATGCTCTGCTGCCAGCAGAACAGCCGGTCGGGGTCCCAATGCTCCTTGACGGCGAGCAGCCGTGGGTAGTTCCCGCCGTAGTACATCCGCGGCCAGTCCGCGAGCAGCGGGTCGATGTAGTTGACATACGCGCCGCCGAAGTGCGGGAGCAGCGCCTGGAAGAACGCTTGCGCCCATGCGACGTTGGCGCGCGCTTCGTGGGGGTCCGTCCAGATCGCCTTCAGCTCGGGAACGAACCGCGCCCGACGGTGCGGAAAGGCGGTCGCGTCCGGCGCCACCTCTGCGACCTTCCCGCCGAGGTGCGTCCAGACCACAAAACTTGACGCCGACGGCGCCTTCGCCATGTACTCGGAGAAGATCTCCGCGACGTGGGGCGTGAACGCCCCGGGACCCATCACGCCCGACCACATGTACGCGCTACGGTCGCCGACAACCGTGGTCGAGCCGATCAACTCCTCGATCTCCGGGAGCGTCCGGTTCGTCAGTTCGACGTGGCTAGGGTCCATCTCCAGCAGCGGCTCGAGCACCCGCACGCCGGCGCCGAAGTCGCCGTTGTAGATGATCGTGAAGCCGAACACCGGCACGGTGTGGCTGGGCTCGAGCGCGTCTTGCTCGGTACCCCAGTAGCCGTACACGGCCAGCTCGCGCGGGACCTCCTCGATCCACTCGTTGTAGAACGCGAGCACCTCGCCGGCGCGCTCGGCCGGCCAGCGCGGACGCGCAACCAGCATGCGCTGGCTGTTCGGGCGGTGCATGCGCAGCTTCATCTCGACAGCCACGCCGAAGTTGCCGCCGCCGCCACCACGGCAGGCCCAGAACAGCTCGCGCTCATTCTCCTCCTCGCTGTCGGCCGATATCGTGTGCGCCTGACCGTCCGGCGTCACGATCGTGAGCTCCAGCAGGTTGTCGATGCTCATCCCGTACGAGCGGGAGACGAAGCTGAAGCCGCCGCCGAGCACGAAGCCGGGGATGCCCACGGGCAAGCAGCCGCCGCCGACGGGGATCAACTCGGTGGTGCCGATGATCTGCCCGTAGATCTGCTCCCAGGTGAGGCCCATCTGTGCGCGCAGCGTCTGCGCCTGCTGGTCGAGCTCGACCTCGTCGAGCAGCTTGAGGTCGAGCACTACCCCACCGTCGTTCAAGCAGTAGCCGGCCGCGCTGTGACCGCCGCCGCGGACGGTCAGCTCCCGGCCGCTCTCCCGGGCGTAGCGCAGGGTGGCGGCGACATCGGCGATCGAGTCCGCGAAGACAACCACGGCCGGGCGCAGCTGGATACGCCCGTTGTCGATCCTCACGGCCGCCTCGTACGCGGGGTCGGAGGGCTGGGCCACAAAGCCGCTCAACGATGCCCGCAGATTCTTAAGATTCGACTCAGTCATGTAACTAGGACGCAAGCATCTGCGAACTAGCGCGGCTTGTCAAGAGATCTTTCGCATCCCTCCAGCGCGTGATGTGCAGCTTCCGAAGGTCACTGGCACATTGCCCGCGTAGAGATTTACGTTATGAGCTTGCCGGGGTTCATAATCGCCGTGGGATCAAGCTCAGCTTTCAACGCCCGCAGCGCCTGCACCCCGCCGGGGCTCACCTCGCGCTCCATCCACGGCGCGTGATCACGCCCAACAGCGTGGTGATGGGTAATGGTGCCGCCGCCCGCAAGGATGGCGTCGCCGGCCGCCTGCTTGACCACGCGCCACTGCTCGATCTCATCACCCTCACGCTGGCGGGCAATGAAGGTGAAGTACAGTGACGCGCCCGTCTCATACACATGAGAGATGTGGCACATCACAAGGCCCGGCGTGCCTTGCTCGCCCAACGCCTGTGAGATCGCCTCGCTCACGCCGCGGTGAAGCTCCTGCAGTTTCGACCACTGTGTGGCCGTCTCCAACGTCTCCACCATAACCCCATGCGTCAGCAACTCATCGCGCAGGTATGGGGCCGAGAAGCGACCCTTCAGCCACGCCTCCCCCGGCGAGCGCCCGACCGTGAGCCCGCCGTGAGCGCGCACGATCTGTAGCGCGCGGCGACGGCGAATGGCGACGTCTTCCGCTGTGCCGTCGAAGCCGAGGATCGCAAGACAGCCGTTGCTGTAACCACGTGCGCCGATGTACACGCGCCCCAGGCGTCTCTTCACGCCGCCGGTGCCCGCGAGCGCAAGCGACATGCGTGTCTCCTCTTCGTCTGACACGCGCGCGACATCCGGCAGCACGTGCTCGCGTGCGAGCGCGCGCAGTGTCCGCGCTCCAGCGGCGAAGTCCTCGAAGAACACCCCCTCATATATGCGTTCGACAGGTGCCGGGCGCACGCGCAGCGAGATCTCGCTGATCACGCCGAGCGTGCCCTCCGAACCCACCAGCAGCTGTCGAAGGCCCGGGCCCGCTGCGCTCGCCGGTAGCGCCGGTAGCGCGATCTCCGTCGCTGGGGCAGCCAAGCGCAAGCCCAGCACGAGCTTGTCAATCGCGCCGTAGCCCGTCGACGCCTGCCCCGCAGACCTAGTGGCGGCGCAGCCACCGAGCGAGACGTACTCGAAGGACTGGGGGAAGTGCCCGAGCGTGAGGCCACGCGACGCGAGCTCGCGCTCCAGCGCCGGAGCACGCATGCCCCCCTGCACGGTCACGGTCGCTGACTTGTCATCGAGCGCGAGCAACAAAGCCATACGGCTCATGTCGAGAGCAAGCACGCCTCGATGGCTCCCGCGCAGCGGTGCCACGCCGCCAACGACGCTTGTGCCACCGCCAAACGGCACGACCGCGAGCGAGAAGTCTGCACACATGGCGAGTAGCGCCCGTAGCTGCTCGTGGCTCGACGGATAAACGACCGCATCGGGCGCCCCCTCAGGCTTGCCCACACGCAGGCGCACCAGATCGGGGTAGCCCTTGCCTGCAGCGTGCAGCACGCGCTCGGCGTGATCGTCGCGGACATTGGCTGTGCCCACGATCTCGCGCAGCGCCGCAGCCGCGTCACCCGTCAGCTGTGAGGCTGGCAGCTGCACGTGGCTGAGCGCCACCGGCGGTCGTGGCTTGGCCTCCAGCCCGATGTTCTCGCGCAGGAACTCCAGCGCGTGCGAGGGCAGGCCCGGCGGGTGCTCGGGGTCGCCCCATCCCCACCAGCGCATCGCCGGCGTTGCGGAGTTCTCAGACACTGATCCGCTCGAGGCTGTCGAGCGCCTCGTCGAGTGTGCGCTCGGCCGCGCGGCGCACCATCCGCCCGCCGATGCGCGGCGAAAGCCCCGCGAGCATGCCAAAGCGAGACGAGAAACCAGCGAGCACCTGGCGCAGCTCGATCGTCACTTCGGTTGCGTTCTCCGCCGGTGCGAGACTCACGTCGGTCTCAGCGGAGCTCAGCACGCGCGCGAACGGCGTGCCCTGGATGCGCTGCGCCCACGTGAGCAGACGTGCGCGCTCGTCTTTGGCGACCACGTCGAAGTCCGCCCGCATGACCTTGCCCTTGCGCGTTCGCATCACCTCCGTGAACGCCTTCCCTTCGACGCCCTCCACGCGTGTCACGCGCGGCCACCAACGCGGCAGGTGGTGGGGATCGGAGACTAGATCCCATAGCTGCTCGACGGGTGCGGCGATCGTGCGGCTGCGGCGCGCGGTGGGCACGCGGCCAAGCTTAGGGTGCTTTAGGACTCGTACGTGAGCAGAGCGTGAACGTCGCGGCCCGCGAGGCACTG
>JBEKAM010000215.1:0-5746 GCA_050015915.1 Solirubrobacteraceae bacterium | reverse complement strand
GTCTCATAGCCGCTGTTGGCACGCGACATCAGCGCACCGAGCCCGGTCGTGGCGCCGATGTACTCGGCGATCACCGCGGCGATCGCCGCATAGGAGAGCGAGATCTTCAGACCGGCGAACAGGTAGGGGAGCATGCTCGGGAAGCGCACCTTCCAGAACAGCTCCCATTTGCTTGCGCCGAGCGTCTCGCCGAAGACCATGATCGCCGGGTCCACCGTCGAGAGCCCCTGGATCGCGGCGACGGCGACGGGGAAGAAGACGATCTGCACGACGATCACGATCTTCGGCGCGATGCCGAAGCCGAGCCAGAGGATCAACAGCGGCGCGAGCGCGAGGATCGGCACCGACTGCGAGGCCACCACGAGCGGGTAGAAGGCGGAGCGCAGGATCCGCGACATCGCGATCAGCGAGCCGATCAGGAAGCCGAACACGATCCCGATGACGCCGCCGAGCAAGATCTCGAGCAGCGTGGTCTTCGCGTTTTCCCAGAACAGCCCGGGCTGCGCGAAGAGCTCTTTGACGACTTCGGTGGGTGGCGGGAACACGTATGACGGCAGCTCGCCCGTTTCCGACCCGACCTGCCAGGCCACCAGCAGGATCAGCACGACGACCAGCGGTGGCACGGTGGTCTTCAGGATCATCCCCGCGCGGGAGTCCTCACCCGGCTGTGTGACCGCGCTGGGCGCGACGTTGGCGACGCCCGGGCCGACGCCGACGGTTGCGGTGGCGCGACGGGGCGCTGCGCCCTGTTGCGGCTCAGCTGTGGGGGCCATCGGCGATCGGCTCCTTTTCGTCATGGGGGGTGCCGCCGCTTCGCAGCATGTGCATGATCTGCGACTTCAAGCTCGCGATCCCGGGGTCGGTCGCCATCGCCTCGGGGTCGCGCGGGCGCGCCGCGTCGATCGGGATCTCGGCGATGACCGAGGCGGGACGCTCGCTCAGCACGATCACTCGGTCGCCGAGCAGCAGCGCCTCGTCTACGTCGTGCGTGATGAACAGCACCGTGCGGTCGTCGCCCTCCCAGCGGCGGAGCAGGAACTCCTGCATGCGCACGCGGGTCAGCGCGTCGAGCGCGCCGAACGGCTCGTCGAGCAGCAGGAGCGCACGCTTGGTGGCGTAGGTGCGCAGCAGCGCCACGCGCTGGCGCATGCCGCCGGAGAGCTCATAGGGTCGGCGGTTCTCGAAGCCCTCCAGGCCGAAGTCGGCGAGCGATGCCATGGCCTCGGCGCGTGCGGTCTTGCGGTCGATGCCGAGGAACTCGGCGCCGAGGGTGACGTTGCCGAGCACGGTGCGCCAGTCGAGCAGCGCGTCGTGTTGGAACATATAGGCGACATGCGGGTTGTGGCCGGTGAGCGGCTCGCCGTTGACGAGGACCTCGCCGGAGCTGGCTCGCGCCAGCCCCGAGGCGAGGTTGAAAAGCGTCGACTTGCCGCAGCCGGACGGGCCGAGCACGGTCACGAACTCGCCGGCTCGAACGGTGAAGCTGACCCGTTCGAGCGCGTGCGTGCCGGAGCCGTAGCGGAAGCCGAGCTCACGGAACTCGAGGTTCGTGAACCCGGCGTCCGCGCTGCTCGCGCCGTCCGCCTGCGTGGTTAGCGGTGCAGTGGCCATCTCACTCTCACGGGATCGGTTGTGCGAATTGCTTCTTGTAAAATTCGCCCGAGCACGCTTCGGTGAGTGCTGGTTTCGGCAGGTATTCGTTGGTGACCAGATCGCTCTCCGGGAAGGTCTTTTTCAGGACTTCCGGATCGCTTGCGGTCATCGCGATCAGTTCTTCCCAATATTTGGGATCGCTGTAGCCGATACCGTGCGTTTCGGAGTATGAGGCGCAGTACGTCGGTGCCGTCGCGATCGCCTGGGGCAGCGTCTGCTTGGCGTTCTGGTCGGGGAAGCGCTTGAGGAATTCCGCGTTCGCTTCTGCGGGGTGGCGGGTGGCGAACTCGACGCCTTCGAGCTCGGCCTTGACGAATTTGCGCACCGTTTCGGGTTCCTTTTCGATCATCGAGTTGCTGGTCACGAGCTGGATCGAGTACGGCGGGCAGACGTTGTCTTCGTTGAACTGGTAGTCGTAGCCTTCTTTGCCTGTGATCGCCTTGACGATCTGCGACTCGTAGTTGACCGAGCCGATGACCATGTCGACCTTGCCCTCCAGCAGCGAGGCGACGAGGTTGTAGCCGGGTTCGACAACTTTGACGGACTTTTCCGAGACGCCGTAGTGTTTGAGCTCGCGTTTGAAGCAGATGACTTCCTGGGGCAGGAAGCCGTTGCCGACCGTCTTGCCTTCGATTTCCTTGAAGTGTTTGATCTTGGCCGGAAGCACGAGCAGGCCGAGACCCATGCGCGGCTCGATCGTGGAGATCACTTTGATCGGCGATCCGGCACCGTAGGCGGATGCGCTGAGCGTGCTCAGGCTCAGCGCGAAGTTCGCCTTCCCGCTGGAGACCGCCTTGATCGGCACGCTGACGTCGCCCGGCACCTGGTAGCTGACGTTGAGTCCCTGCTTGGCGAAGTAGCCCCGACCGAGGGCGCTGAAGAAGCCCTCCTGAGAGGGGCTGATCGCGAATTCGAGGACCATGCTCACATTCTTCTTCCCCGAGCTCGAGCTCGCGCTTGGCGCGCCACCGCCCCCGCTCGACGAGCTGCCGCACGCGGCGAGCAGCGCTCCCATGGACAGGCAAGCTACGACAACGAGGGTACGGCGGAGATGGGGCATCGCATCGACAACCTTTCTCACTTGATCGCTTATGACTCCCGGCTGGAAATATAACGAGACGAACGAACGTTAGCTAGCCCAACTGTCTAAACTTTCCAGAGTCCCTTTGGACATCTGATTGGAGACTGTTCACGGGTGTCCAGTGGCCTGTCCAAACACGGGCGAAGCCACGCGATCGCGGTGCGCCTGTCGAGGCCTCGGGTGGTCGTCAAGCGCTCCCGGAGACGCTCACACCAACGCCGAGTCCAGGGATCGAGCTGCGCTCATCGCGAGGCGGAAGCGGCGAGAAATTGGGAGGACGCCTCTCCACATAGCTGGCGACGCCCTCTTTCACATCGGGAAGATCGAAGGAGGCGAGCATCAGCGCATCAGACTCCGCCAACGCAGTCGCGAAGTCTACGTCGCCATGGCTGCGGAGCTGGCGTTTGATGATCGCCATCGACAGCGGCGAGCAGCTCTCGGCGAGATCGGCCGCAAAGGCAATCGCGCTCTCGAGCAGCCCCTCAAAGGACACGAGGCGATCGACGAGACCCAGTTTGTAGGCCTCCTCGCCGAGAACGATGCGCCCGGAGAGGGCGAGATCGAAGGCGTTGCCTTGCCCGATCAGCCGCGGCAAGATCCAGGAGAGTCCGTACTCGGCGATCAACCCGCGCCGCGCGAACGCGGTCGTGAGCTTGGCCTCGGGAGTGCAGAAGCGCACGTCGCAGCAGAGCGCCTCGACGAGTCCGAGTCCGGCGGCGGCGCCGTTGATGGCGGCGACGAGCGGCTTGTCGAGCGTGCGCGGGAAGGTGCGCGAGCGTGGCCGCGCCGAGCGGCCCGCCGCCTGGTCGATGCGCTGCAGGTTGGCCATGTCGGCGCCCGCACAGAACGCGCGGCCGGCACCGGTGAGCACGATCGCGCGCACGCTTGAGTCATCTTCGGCCTCGTCGAGTAGCGCGAAGTAGCGATCCTCGAGGTCGTTATTCCAGGCGTTCATGCGCTCGGGGCGGTTCAGCGTGAGCACCAGCACAGCGCCGTGACGCTCGGCGAGGACCAGCTCCTCGGTGGCGCTCATGAGGAGGGGAGCTCCGCGACGGCCTCGATCTCCGCGACCCAAGCCTCATCCCAGATGCCGCAGATGACGACCGTCACAGCCGGGCGCAGGTCGCCGAGCACGTCTTTGCGGACGCGAGAGAAAACCTCCTTGTACTTGCGATCAGCGAGGTACACGCGCACGTGGACAAGAGCGCTCAGATCCGCGCCCGCGGTCTTCAGAACGTTCTCGATGTTTGCCCAGATCTGTTGCAGCTGACCTTCGGCATCCTCAGCGACGGGCCCCTCGTCGGGGCGGCGCGGCACCTGGCCGCTGATGAACAGGAGCCTGCCCTCGACCTCGACGCCATGCGTGTAGCCGCGCGCGAGTGGGTGGCTCTCGGGTGTGTGCAGCTTCATCGAGCGTCTGCCTCCTCGGTCGCAATCGCCGCCCGCATGGATGTCGCGCGGCGCGGAATACAGATCGCCTACGGGCCTCACCGTGGCGACCGGGACGAGACTAACAACTATTCGTAAGTTTTGTTACGGTGGCTCCATGCTCGAGTCCGTACGCGACCGCAGGGTGCTCATCACAGGTGCCGGCAGCGGCATCGGCCTGTCGATCGCCGCCCGCTTCCTGGAGGCCGGCGCGATCGTCGGCGCGAACATCCTCCCGGACGACGATCGTGGCCGCGAGTCACTGCAGGCGCTGAGCAGGCTGGGCACCCTGGAGATCGTCCCCGGCGACGTGTCCAAGGGCGAGGAGATCAGCTCTGCGATCGAGGGGTTCGCCTCGCGATTTGGCCCGATCGAGGTGCTCGCGTCGAACGCTGGCATCGGCAACAAGGCGCCATTCCTGGAGCTGACCGACGAGGCCTGGCAGCAAATGATGGCGGTGCACCTCGGTGGCGCGATCAACACCACGCGTGCCTGCCTGCCAGGGATGCTCGAGCAGGGTTTCGGGCGAATCATCTACACCGCCTCTGAGCTGGTACCGATCGGCCTGGCGAACCTCAGCCACTACTGCGCGGCCAAGGGCGCGATCGTCTCGATGGCGCGAGCGCTGGCACGCGAGGTTGGCCCACAAGGTGTAACCGTCAACTGCGTCGCCCCCGGGCCGACAGTGACACCGATGTTCGTGAAGGCATCCGACGAGTACAACGAGCAGGCACGCCTGACAATCCCGCTGCAGTCCTTCGGTGACCCTGACAATGTCGCGTGGAGCTGGCTGTTCCTGGCCAGCGAGGCAGGGCGCTGGTACACGGGGCAGTTTGTTTCACCAAATGGCGGGGTGACGATGTAGCGCAGGACGGCGCATACGGCGATTCCCCGGCTGCGGCGTCAGCGCTCGCTATCCAGCACGAAGCGCTCGATCGCCTTCGCGAACCCCTCATCATCATTTGAGGCCGTCACTCGACGCGCGGCCCGGTGTACCTCCGGGCCGGCGTTACCCATCGCGATACTCAAGCCCGAGCGGGCGAACATCAGGATGTCGTTTGGCATGTCCCCGATCGTCGCGAACTGCTCGGCGGGGATGCCGAGGTGCTTGGAGAGGTAGCTGACGACCTCGCCCTTGTTCGCCTTGGGGTGGGTGATGTCGAGGTAGTACGGCTGGGATTGGGCTGCGGAGACGTGCTCGCCGAACTTCTCACGGACCTGGTCGGTGGTCTTCGCCACGAGGTCGTGGTCATCGGAGATGCCGACGATCTTGGCGATGTCGGTGACACCGTCGAAGCTCTGCACGATCTTTGGATCGAACTCCACAGTTTTTTTCTCGCGGTCCACGTGCGGGGCGTTGGCGTCGCGCACGAGCCAGTCGGCGCCGCTGTAGAGCCAAACGTCGAGGCCCTCGCCGCCGAGCAGCTCGATCGCCGGTGCGACGAGATGCTCGGGGATCGTCTTCTGCTCGATGACAGACATGTCCGGGCGTACGATCAGCCCGCCATTGAACGCCGCGATCGGTGTGGTCAAAGCGAGCGGCTCGATTAGCATCGACATGCCACGCGGAGGCCGACCGCTGGT
>JBEKAM010000214.1:0-5799 GCA_050015915.1 Solirubrobacteraceae bacterium | reverse complement strand
CTGAAATTCGCCGGGTCCGCGCCCGCGAGGCTCTTGTGCCCGACGGTCGAAGTGCGCGTGGCCGACAGCATCACCGTCTTGCCGTGGCGCCACTCGAAGTCCACCACGCCACGCAACGTCACCGGCGGCTGGCCGTTCACGGGCTTCAGGTCGAACGTCGTCCCGCCCTGGCGTGCCGCTGCGCCACTGCCCACCGCCACGAAGCTCGGGCTCGCGCCGCTCGCCACGTCCACCCACAGTTTGTGCGCGTTCAGGTACTGCAGGCGGAAGCTCATGTACATCTTCTGGTTGGACTTCCCGTCGCCGGGCATCGAGCCGCGGATGCCAACCGTGTTCGGCTCGTCCGCCGGGTCGCACACGTCGATCGTCGCCCACAGTTCGTGTGAGCTCAGAAGCGCGTGTTCGCTCGCAGTCGGTTTGGACGTGTTCGCCGAGCCGGTTGTTGACGCCGACGCCGGTGCCGTTGCCGACATGGCGAGCACGGTGAACGTCGCCGGGATCGACGCCAGCGCGAGAAGCGCGGCCGGCAGTGCGAGCCTCGCCAGGGACACGAGGGCGTTGGGGGTGCGCGTTGTGCTCACAATGTGAAGATAGCGCCGCCGCTTGGCCGTCGGTGCAGGGGAGGCGTCGTCGTCGCACGCCGTTGTGGTATTCCGTGGGTTGATGGGGGCGACTCGCTCAGCTGACGTGGTCGAGCTGCTCGGGCGAGTGCCGGCGTTCTCCACGCTCGAGCCAAGCGACCTCGAGCGGATCTCCGGTGTCGCCGTCCCCCGCAGCTTCGAGCCCGGGCAAGTGGTCTTCCGCGAGGGCGACTCGAGCGACACCTGCTACGTCGTCCGTGAGGGCCGCGCCCGTGCGATCCGCACCCACGGCGACGGGCGCACGATCACGCTCGCCACCTTCGGTCCTGGAGACATCTTCGGCGAGCTCGCCATGTTCGAGGACGAGCGCCGCTCCGCCACCGTCGAGGCGATCGAGCCGATCAGCGTCGTCGGTGTGCTCGGTCCCGACATGCGCCGGCTGATGAAAGAGCACCCCGAGATCTCAGCGCGCCTCGTGATCGCCCTCGGGCGGCGCCTGCGAGAGACCAACGAGCGTCTCTCACGGCAGTCCTTCCAGACCGTGCAAAGCCGCGTTGCCGCCGTGCTCTCCGAGATCGTCGCAGCGGAGATCGCCGCCGGCAAGGGCCCCGTCGATGTGCTCGTCACCGCCACCCAAGCCGACCTCGCCCAGCTTGCAGGATCATCGCGAGAGTCCGCGAGCCGCTTCCTCGCAGTGCTCGAGCGCGCCGGCGTCATCTCCCAGGGGCGCGGGCGGCTCACCGTTCGCAACCCCGCAGCGCTGGAGCAATATGTCTTCTGAGCCGTCCAAACCCTCTGAGCCATCCAAGCCGTCGAAAGGCTCGCGGCGTCGCAGAGGCAAGCCCAAGGCCAAGCCGGCCAAGTCCCCTCGATCCTCGCGGTCGGGCAAACGGCCGTCGAAATCGCAGGCGCGCGAGTTCTCCGCCGGTGGGGTCGTCGTGCGCGGCGATCAAGTCATCACGATCGTGCCCACGCGCCGCGCCGCCGACGGCTCCCGAGTACTAGCGCTGCCCAAGGGCCACGTCGACCCCGGCGAGAGCACCATCCAGGCAGCCACACGCGAGGTCCGTGAGGAGACAGGCATCGTAGCCGAGCCAGTGTGCGAGCTCGGCGAGTCGCGCTACTGGTACCGGCGCGAAGGTCGCACCGTCGGCAAGACCGTCGCGTTCTTCCTCTTCAACCACGTCGAAGGGGACACCGCCGACCACGACGACGAGGTCGAGGAGGTCCGCTGGATGGGCCTAAACGAGGCCAAGGAGGCGCTCAGCCACGATGCCGAGCGCGAGATGGTCGAGCTCGCGCTGGCCTATTTGCACAAAGCCCGGTAGCCTGCCCGGGCGATGCAGGTACTCAACTTCTACTCAACCATCTTCGCCGACGAGCTCAAGCGCGGGCGCAAGACCGCCACCATCCGTCTCGGCGACAAGTCCGGCAAGTACCGCAAGAACCAGGCGGTGCTCGTCACCATCGGCTACCAGTACTCGCCGCGCGAACGCATCTTCGAAGCCGTCATCGACCAGGTCGAGGTGATGAAGCTCGGCGAGCTCTCCCCCCGCGACATCAAGCACGACAATCCCGAGTTCCGCCGCCATGAGGAGCTGATCAAGTTCCTCGAACAGATCTATGGGCGGGCCGTGTCTTCTGAGGATGTCGTCACTGTCGTTCGGTTTTCGCAGATCCTTGAGAACCCTACTGGGATGACCGAGGCCATTAAGGGGTTCGGGGGCGCCCAGAATTAGCGCAGGATAGGGCCTGCCGAAGTCTGCGAGCGGCGCGGGGACGGAACTCCCGAACGACTGCGAGCGGAGCCGGGCAGTCGTTCGGGAGTCCCGCCCCGCTTGGCGTGGGCCTGAGTCAGCCCAGCTCGGGTGGCCATCGCTTGGCTTCTACGCCGTGGCGGCTGCGCGTGCCTGTGCGTGGGCGTACAGTGTCTCTGGGGCGATGTCGCCTTCATTGGGCCAGACGATCGTGCCCGCCTCAGCGTCCGCGCGGAGTTGTGCAAAGTAGGTCCGGTCGCGTAGCGGCTCGAACACGCCTTCGGTGGACATCACCACGGACCACGTAGCGTCTCCATGAGGTCGGCGACCTCTCGTGCTTCTCGCACGCAGTGCTCATTGAGCGCGATGGTCGTGAAAATTCGGCTGCTTGCCTTGAACTTCGACTCTGATCTTCTATATATTGGGGAAGCAATTGGCACTCTCGCCTTGAGAGTGCCAAAACAGAGGCGGAGCGCACGTTTTAGAGGGCTGCGCGCCGCAGGTCGCATTCTCTAGATGGAGGTTTCAACATGAAGCTCAAGCCCCTGGGCGATCGGCTGATCGTACGGGCGATCGAGGAGGAGGAGAAGACTGCCAGTGGCATCGTCCTCCCCGACACCGCCAAGGAGAAGCCACAGAAGGGCAAGGTTCTGGCAGTCGGCGACGGCAAGCTGGACGACGCAGGCAAACGCATTCCGCTGGATGTGAAGACTGACGACGAGGTCCTGTACAGCAAGTACGGCGGGACCGAGATCAAGGACCCCGACACCGGAGAGGACCTGCTCGTGTTGCGCGAGTCCGACGTCCTCGCCAAGGTTGCCTAAGAGGGTGGCGAAGCCGGCCTTCAGGCCGGCAAGCCGGGCCCCTCGTTTTTTTAATCAAGGAGATCTGAACAGACATGGCTCACAAGGAACTCAAGTACAGCGCGGAGGCGCGCTCAGCGCTGGAGGCTGGCGTTGACGCGGTCGCCAACGCGGTCAAGGTCACGCTCGGCCCCAAGGGTCGCTACGTGGTGCTCGACAAGAAGTTCGGCGCACCCACCATCACCAACGACGGCGTCACCATCGCTCGCGAGATCGAGGTCGAGGACGTCTTCGAGAACCAGGGCGCACAGCTCGTGCGCGAGGTCGCAACTGCGACGAACGACGTCGCCGGCGACGGCACCACCACAGCGACCGTGCTCGCCCAGGCGATCGTTCGCCAGGGCCTGAAGAACGTGGCAGCGGGCGCCAACCCGCTGGCGCTCAAGCGCGGCATCGAGAAGGCCGTGGACGAGGTCGTCAAGAACATCGCCTCGCAGTCCAAGGAGGTCTCCGGCAAGGACCAGATCGCGCGCGTGGCGACCATCTCAGCCGGCGACGAGGAGATCGGCGACGTCATCGCCGATGCGATCGAGAAGGTCGGCAAGGACGGCGTGGTCAACGTCGAGGAGGGCCAGACGTTCGGCATGGACCTCGAATTCACCGAGGGCATGCAGTTCGACAAGGGCTACATCTCGCCCTACATGGTCACCGACCAGGACCGCATGGAGGCAGTGCTGGAGGACCCCTACATCCTCATCGCAAACCAGAAGATCGGCTCCGTGCGCGACGTGCTGCCGGTGCTCGAGGCAGTGATCCAGTCGGGCAAGCCGATCCTGATCATCGCCGAGGACGTCGAGGGCGAGTCGCTCGCGACGCTGGTCGTCAACAAGCTGCGCGGGACGTTCACCGGCGTGGCTGTGAAGGCTCCTGGCTTCGGCGATCGCCGTAAGCGGATGCTCGAGGACATCGCCATCCTCACCGGTGGTGAGGTGATCACCGAGGAGATGGGTCTGAAGCTCGAGAACACCCAGATCTCTCAGCTCGGCCGCGCGCGTCGTGTGGTCGTGGCGAAGGACAACAGCACGATCGTCGACGGTGCCGGTGACGCCGAGGCGATCAAAGGCCGCATCAACCAGATCAAAGCCGAAATCGAGAACACCGACTCGGACTTCGACCGCGAGAAGCTCCAGGAGCGCCTGGCAAAGCTCTCCGGCGGCGTCGCCGTGGTGAAGGTCGGTGCGGCAACCGAGACGGAGATGAAGGAGAAGAAGCACCGCGTCGAGGACGCCCTGCAGGCAACACGGGCGGCACTCGAGGAGGGCATCGTGCCCGGTGGTGGCGTTGCGTTGCTGCAGGCCTCATCGGCCATCACCATCAGCGACAACGGCTCATCGGCCGACGGCTCAGACGACGAGCGCACAGGTGCTCGCATCGTGCTGCGCGCGCTCGAGGAGCCGCTGCGTCAGCTCGCCGAGAACGCCGGCCTCGAGGGCTCGGTCGTCGTCAACGACGTACGCAAAGCCAAGAAAGGCCACGGCCTGAACGCCTCCACGAACGAGATCGTCGATCTCGTCGCCGCAGGCGTCATCGACCCGGCCATGGTCACGCGCTCGGCGCTGCAGAACGCAGCATCGATCGCCAAGAACATCCTCACCACCGAGGCGATTGTCGCCGAGGTGCCGGAGAAGGAAAATGGTGCCGGCGGTGGCGGTGGCATGCCCGACATGAGCGGGATGATGTAAGGACGGACGTGTAGGTAGGTGTCGCAGCGTTGGCGCCGGCACCGGTGTCCCCGGCAGGCGGGGCCGCCGGTGCCGGCGGCGCGATCGATCGGATGGAGAGGGGGCCCGGTGTACGCCGGGCCCCCTCTCTGAACTGCGCGCCTACCTACGGGTGTAGCTCACCGGCAAGTAGCCGATGGCAGCAGCCTGGTCCTGGGCCGTAGGTTCGTTCAGGTAACGAAGAAGCACCGGGCCGGGCAGCCCGGGGCCAGCACGAGCGCCGCGCGGCAGGGCAAGCAGCGTAAAGCTGTAGCTCCGGGTGGCGCCGTGGGGAGGGCAGATCGAGTAGCGCGTATGGCCCTTGCTGCCGGCCAACAGGAACGCGCCGCGGGGAACCTTGCCGGCAGGCAGACTGTGCAACGATGGCTTGATACCGGCCATCACCCATTCGATCGAGAGCGTCGCGGCCCCGTTCTTGGCACGCCCCGGTGCGAGGATAAAAAGCGCCAATTCTTCGACGGATGCAGGCACTGCACCCCAGGAGATGGGGGGCGAGATGTCCTTGCCGTCGCAGGTGTACAGCGCCGGCAGCTGCTTGCCGTGGATCGCACTGCTCGTGACCTTCAGCCCAGCAGGCGGCGACGGGGCGAGGCTGTTGGTCGTCGTCGTGGCCTCGTTGGCGCAGCCGCTCAGCGCTATCGTCGCGAGCAGCGCGAGCAGTGCCACTACGTATCCGCCTCGACCCGTCGACAGCCCGGCGTTGTGGCTCGGTGTTGCTGGCGTCTGTCGTCGCATCGGTGCTCCTTCTTCATGCCGGGCGCTTACTCGCCGGGCGAGGACGACGAAACGCTACTTCCCGATCATCGGTATTCCAAGCGATTGGGGAAACTGTTTCCGACTGATCGGGAAGTAGCGCCGAGCGCCGTAGCCCGCATCG
>JBEKAM010000213.1:0-5813 GCA_050015915.1 Solirubrobacteraceae bacterium | reverse complement strand
CTCGCTCCCAACGCAGCCGAACTGGTCGAGGCTGGGTGGGTGCTGCGCAAGGTGCGTCCCGTGGACATGTTTCCGCAGACACACCACATCGAGTGCGTCGCTTTGCTCGAGCGCGCTTGACCCTCGTCCCGCTCAGCGCGCCGTAGAAAGCACGTCAGAGCCGGCTGCGAAGATCTACCGCAATGGCCAAGGAGTTCAAGGCTTTTTTGCTGCGCGGGAACGTTGTCGACCTGGCCGTGGGCATTGTGGTCGGCGCTGCGTTTGGAGCGGTCGTGACGGCGCTGGTGCGCGACCTGCTGACGCCGATCGTGGCAGCGATCATCGGCAAGCCGAATTTCTCCGACCTCTTCTTCACGATCCACCACAGCACCTTTCGCTACGGCGAATTCATCAACTCGCTCATTGCGTTCATATCGATCGCTGCCGCTGTGTTCTTCTTTGTGGTCAAGCCCGTCAACGCGCTGATGGCGCGTCGCAAGACCGGTCTCGACGCCGAGTCTGAAACGACGCCCTGCACGGAGTGCCTCAGCGAGATCCCGCGCCAAGCGCGTAGATGCGCGTTCTGTACCTCACCCCAGGAGGGCGTTGCGGCGTAGCGCCGCGAGCTCGCAATGCACGTCCGCTCGTATTCGCAGATTGAGCCGTTCACGACCCTCGACGGATCGGAGATCAGGGAGTGGGCCGGCCGCGTGTCTGCGCCCGCACAGAACCAGAGCCTCGCGGAGGCGACAATCCCGGTGGGCGGTGCGACGACCGAACATCTCCACCGCACAACCGAGGAGCTGTATCTCGTGAGCGCCGGTCGCGGCCGGCTGGTGATCGACGGCGAGGAGCGCATCATCGAGCAGGGCGACTGTGCGTTGATCGTGCCTGGCGCCCGCCACAAGGTATTCAACGTGGGCGAAGAACCGCTGCGGATCGTGTGCGCGTGCGCTCCCGCTTATTCCGACGAGGACACGGTGCTGCTCGAGTGAGCATGCGGCCTTGCTCGCCACCGTCTGGATAGGCTGGGCCCATGCGCGCCGCAACCATCCGCGAGAAGGAGATCCTCATAGAGGAGCACCGTGACCCCGTTCCGGGGACAGACGAGGTGCTCGTGCGTGTGCACGCGGCTGGTTTGAACGGTGCCGACATGATGCAGCGACGCGGTCTTTATCCCGCGCCGCCCGGGTCACCACAGGACATCCCCGGGATGGAGTTCGCCGGGGAGATCACGGCGCTGGGAGACGGTTCGGAACGCTTCGCTGTGGGCGATCGCGTGATGGGAATCGTCGGCGGGGGCGCTCAAGCGGAGTTGGTCATCGTGCACGAGCGCCAGCTGATGCCCGTCCCGCAGAGCCTCGACTGGACGGCCGCCGGTGGCCTGCCGGAGGTGTTCATGACCGCTCACGACGCCCTCTTCACCCAGGCCGAGCTGCGCTCCGGTGAGCGCCTGCTCGTACACGGCGCCGCCGGGGGGGTGGGCACCGCAGCGATTCAGCTCGCCAAGGCTGCCGGTGCTCGTGTGACCGCGACAGTGCGCAACGAGAAGCTGCGCGAGCAGGTCGCGGCGCTGGGAGCCGATGTGATCGCGTGTGAGGGCTTCGCCGAGCACGGCCCGTTCGATGTGATCCTCGAGCTTGTCGGCGCACCGAACCTGGCGGAGAACCTGCAGGCGCTCGCCACCGCCGGACGCATCGTGGTGATCGGCGTATCAGCCGGCGCAAAGGCCGAGCTGAACCTGCTGGCGCTGATGGGTAAGCGTGCACGCATCCACGGCTCCACCCTCCGGGCGCGCGCGCCAGAGGAAAAAGCGACCGCCGCCCGCCGCCTTGAGCACGAGGTACTGCCGCTGTTCGACACGAGCCCACCCGCGCTGCGGGTGCCGATCGCCGAGACCTTTCCATTGGACGAAGCCGCTGCTGCCTATGAGCACTTTGCCGCCGGCGGCAAGTTCGGCAAGGTCGTGTTGGTGTTGTAGCTAGCTGCAGTCCGGCCCGGCCGTAATCACCGGGCTTTAGTACGGCGGCTGCGCCTCGTACCAGTCGCCAAGCACGCGGAACGCGGCCCAGAATTCGCGCTTGGCGTCCTGCTCGTCGAGCGAGTCGTCGATGCTTGGCACGTACAGTGCGTCGATCGTCGGCGTCAGTTGCTGCACCTCGCCGATCGTGTCGCGCAGTGGCCGTGCCAGCGGGATCTCCATCTCTCCCAACGCACTGAGTGCCTCGGCGCCCATAACGACGACGATCTTCGGTTGCACGATCGCGATCTCTTCCACCACCCGTGAGATGCATGCGAAGTCCGCCAGTGACGCGTCGCTCAACGGGCACTTCACGCACAGCGTGCCGTAGACGGCGAGCGGATCGATCGACAGTCGCTTGAGCGACTTCATCAACGCGCCGCCTGCGCGTCCGTAGAAGGCGACGCCCTCCTCGATCTCCGACGGCAGCGCCGAGTGCTTCAGCAGCATGATGTCCGCCTGGGGGTGACCTGAGCCGAGCACCGGCATGAGGTTCCCTCGCGGGCAGTGCGGACACGCCTGTAGCTCACGCGTGAGCGTGTTCAGCTCGCGGATGGCGCGCTCGAGGTACTTCTCGCGGATCTCGTCATCGGTTACAGGCATCGACCCCGAGGGATTTGACGGGGGGTCGTCTTGTCCTTGGCGGTGCATCAGTAGTTGCGCTTTCGCCACCGTCGCCATCGGCGCCGGCTCGCCTATCTCCGGCCGCCGCCGTGCGCGCGGTTGAGGCGCTTCAGGCGCCGTGCCTTGCTCGCACGGCGGGCAGACCGTGGCGTGGCGCGGGTCTGCAGGAACTTCAGCGCCTGCACATACAGCAGCGAGGAGGGGCGCGTGAGGATCTCCGCGTCGCGCAGCGACTGCAGGAACTCTTGCGGTCCGTCGAAGTCGCGCATGCGGATGCGCACCGAGCCGAGGCCCTGCGCGACGTGCGAGTCCGAGCCGGCGCCCGCGGTGATCCGGTACTTGGCGGCGAATCGTGCGGCCTCCTCGTTGAACGCGCTGATCGCCACACGTGGGTTGAAAACCTCGATCGCGTCGACGTCGTCGAGGACCTTCAACAGATGCTCGTAGTCCGGCACCGAGTGCATGCGGTCGAATGGATGGGGCACGTACACGATGCCGCCCTGGCGCTTGATCTCGGCGATCGTCTCCGGGAGGCTCAGGCCGCGAGGAATCTTTTCCTTGATGAATAGCCCGATCACCTCCCCTTCGCTGGCCGTCTTGACCTCCTCGCCGACGATCACCTTCACGGGCGGGTGGAGGGGTGGGTGGGGGCCAGATCTGGCTGCCTGAGCCTTGGCCTCCAAGGCGCCTGAGATCTCGTTGTGGTCGGTCACGGCGATCGCCCCCAGGCCCTGCTCACGCGCGCTCGCCAACAGCACCTCCACAGGGGTGGCGCAGTCGCCGGAGTGGTCGGTGTGCATGTGCAGGTCGACCTCGATCAGCGGCCGTGTAGCGAGTCGCTGGCGTAGTGCCCGGTCGCCCACTGAGGAGTGCCTGCGCGCGGCTAGGCTGCGATAGATCTCCTCTAGCTCGCTGGTTGCGTCCTGCCCGTCGTCAATCAGGCGGTAGTCGCCGGGGAAGTGGCGGTTCATCAGCTCGGCCGTGGCGGGCAGGCTGGCGATGCGGGCGTCAAGTCGGCCAAAGAAGCTCTCCACGAAACGGCGCGCCACAAGCGTTGAGAGCAGGCGCTCGCTTGACGCGTGGAAGGAGCCGACGTTCAGCGCACGCGAGTGACGCAGCGCCGCGCTGGAGGTGCTCGGCGCGAATGGCTCGTGCACGTGCACGAAGTCCAGCGGGACGGTGCTCAGCAGTTCCTCCACCGTACGCGCCACGTCGATCGGCAGCGCCGAGGCTCGTCTGCGTCCCCCGGGCCCTTGAAGATCGAGCACCTCTCCCACCGCTATCACCCTGGGCACGCCGCGATCAGTGCCCTCGAGCAACGACGCGGCGCCGCCACCCCCGGCGCGTGCCGCGCGGAGTGCCTTGCGCGAGGCGCGCACGCGCTCCTGAGAGCGCGACGGCGCGAGCACCAGCACGCGATGACCGCGCCTGGAGAGCTCGCCGGCGACGTGCTTTACGTGGGCGTTGACCTCGTTGTCCTCCGCCTCCCACGGGTACGGCGTTACGTGGGCTATGGAGAACGAATCAGCCATCTACTCCACGATTATCGCGCCTACAAGCCTGTACGGCTATTTAACGGCAGCTGCTTTCGCTTTGCTTTTGGCAGCTTTCGCTCGTGCCGGCACTGCTTTGGCCGCGCGTGTCGACCCGGTGGTGGCCTTTGAGCGCGTCCCGGGGCGTCCGGCGTACTTGGCGATAAACGCCTCTGTGTCGTGGCGGGCGAGGTCGTCGGGACGCTGGTTGTGAGGTGACTTCATCAGGTATGACGACGGCCCGTCCAGCTGGCCGCCGAGCCCGTGGTTGAGCGCGAGCTTGCAGCAGCGCACGGCATCAATCACGATCCCTGCCGAGTTGGGCGAGTCCCACACCTCGAGCTTCAGCTCCAGGTTCAGCGGCACGTCGCCAAAGGCCTGGCCCTCGACGCGGATGTGAGCCCACTTGCGGTCGGTCAGCCACGGCACGTAGTCGGAGGGGCCGACGTGGATGTCGCTCGCCGGCAGCTCGTGGTCCATGATCGACGTCACGGCGTTCGTCTTGGAGATCTTCTTCGACTCCAGTCGCTCGCGCTCGAGCATGTTGTAGAAGTCCATGTTGCCCCCCACGTTCAGCTGTGAAGTGCGCTCGATCTCCACGCCGCGGTCGGCGAACAGGCGTGCGAGCGTGCGGTGCACGATCGTCGCCCCCACCTGGGACTTGATGTCGTCGCCGACGATCGGCAGCCCCGCCTTTTTGAAGCGCTTGTCCCAGTAGTCCTCGCGGGCGATGAATACAGGGATGCAATTGACAAAACCACAACCCGCCTCGAGCACCTGCTCGACGTACCACTTGGTCGCGTCCTCAGACCCGACGGGAAGGTATGAGACAACAACGTCAGTGTGGGTGTCCCTGAGGATTTTGACGATGTCAGCGGTCTCGCCAGGGGCCTTTTTGATCTTCTCTTTGAGGTATTTGCCGAGCCCGTCGTGGGTCATGCCGCGGTGCACTGGCACACCGAGCTTGCTCGGCACGGCCTGCTTGCCCTTGGCGAACTTGATCGTGTTGTTTTGTCCGGCCCAAATCGCCTGGCCGAGGTCCTTGCCAACCTTGGTGGAGTCGATGTCGAACGCAGCCGTGAACTCGATGTCGCGGATGTGGTAGCCGCCGAGGTCCACATGCATGAGGCCAGGGACCCGTGTGTCGGGGTCAGCGTTGCGGTAGTAGTGCACGCCCTGCACGAACGCGGAGGCGCAGTTGCCGACGCCGATGATCGCGACTCGCACCTTCTCAGACTGGTAGCGGCTAGCGCCGTTTTGTGAGGCGGCGCCGTTGCTGTTGGCGCGGCCGTTTGAGTGCTCCTTGATCACGAGTGAGATGTCCTTTTCGAGGGCGAAAGCCCGGTCGAGGGAGCCCAGTGGGAATCCCTGCTTCTCAGATGGGGCGAGGTGATGGAGATCGAGTCTCCGCCCGCCCGCCCGCGTCGCAAGAGACTACTCCGCAGCGACTACAAGGTCACACGGATAGCTCACGTCGCACATGCCAGATACGCTGTGCGACCGTGATCACGCTGAGGCCAGCCAGCACATACACGGCCGGCTGCAGGAGCTCGAAGTTGCCAAGCGAGGCGCCCCTGGCAAACACCAGGCCGATCGCGAGAATCACAACACGCACCGGGCGCGTGGCGATTCCAACCTTGCACTCGACGCCGAGAGCC
>JBEKAM010000212.1:0-9230 GCA_050015915.1 Solirubrobacteraceae bacterium | reverse complement strand
TGCTTGATCGCACCCCACTGCTCGACCTCTTCGCCGCGACGGGCTGGCGCGATGACGGTGAAGTAGGGCGCGGGACCGTCGGGATAGACGTGGGTGAAGCGGCAGAAGACTTTGCCGTGCTCGCCGCAGACCTCACGCACGGCTTGCTCGGTGGCGGCGATGACACGCTCGTGAAAGGCGGGGAAGCGCTCCCAGGTGATGGCGGTCTCGAAGGTCTCGGCGAGCACGCCCATGGCGACGAGCGTGTCGCGCACGTAGGGAGCGCCGAGGAACGCGCTACGCCACGAGCCGACGGCATCGCCACCTGCGTCAGCACTCTTACGCTCGGCCACCACACCACCGTGCTCGGCACACAACTGGAGCGCCCGAGCCATTGCCTCGTCGACAGGGTGATCGCTTGACTCGAAGCCGAGCACAAGCAGCGCGCTTGAGCCATCGCCGGCCATCGTGAGCAGCGCCTCGCCGGGGTCCAGTAGGCGGCAGTTGGACGGGTTTAGATTTGATTGGGAGATCGCGAGCACACTCTCGGCGCCGGCGTGAAAGCTGGCGAAGCGCACTCCGGCGGAGCTGCGATGGGTGGGGCGCGGTTGCACACGCATCCATGCTTGGGTGATCACGCCGAGTGTGCCCTCGGAGCCGGCAAGCATGCGGTCGGGGCTGACGCCGGCGCCCGAACCGGGTAGCCGCCGTGACTCCCATACGCCGGCGGGCGTGAGTGCACGGACGGACTCGACGAGATCCTCGATGTGCGTCCACAGGGTGGCGAAGTGGCCGGAGGCGCGGGTGGCGATCCAGCCGCCGAGCGTGGAGAGCTCGAACGACTGGGGGAAGTGGCGCAGCGTCAAGCCGTGCTGGGCAAGCTGAGCCTCCAGGTGCGGGCCGAGCGCACCGGCCTCGATGCGGGCCGAGCGCGAGATCGGGTCCACTTCGAGCACGCGGTCGAGCGCGGCGAGATCGACGGAGACAACGCCGTTGTAGCCGGAGGGCACCTGCGGGGTGACACCGCCGACCACGGAGGTCCCTCCGCCGAAGGGGATCGCTGCGACCCGCTCGCCGGAGCACCACTCGAGCACCCGCTCGAGATCCATCTCATCGCGCGGGTGTAGAACGAGGTCGGGGGGATGATCGAAACGCCCGCGAAAGCCGCAGACGATGTCGCCATAGGACTTGCCGAGGGCGTGAGAGGCACGGGCGTGCACGTCATCGGCGCAAATGTCCGATAGCGAGGCGGGCGCGCGGATGCGGGGCGGCGCCAGCTGCAGGGACTCGAGCGCGAGCGGCTCCTCGACCTCGCCAAGCACCATCCCGAGATGGGCGCCGAGCGCACCGGCTGAGGCACGCAGCTCTTGACTCGTCGGCTGCTGATCCTCAGAGCCCCAGCCCCAGTGCTTACGCCGACTGTCGCTCACCGCAGCGAGTGTATGCACACCGCCTGTGTGGCGTTTTGCGCGCCCCCACGGAGATATTCACCACTTCGCGAAGTCCATGCCGATAGCCTTCGAGCCAAGTGTCAGACCAACCTGACCCAGCAGCCCAAGCACCGGAGATCCTCGCCCGCGGACCGTGGCCGTTGGAGCACATCACCGCGCGCTGGCAGGAGGCACAGTTCGAGCCCTCGCCTGAGCAGAGCGAGGCAGCGGACGCGGCGATTAGAGAGCTGCAGCAGCGCGGCTCGCCGAGCCACGATGGGATCGCGGCGCGCCTGGTCGACTACCGCCAGGATGAGCAGGGGATCGCGATCGAGCTGCAGCCGCTGCGCTGGGCGCTGCGGCTGGTCGAAAGCGACGCCTCCCAGAGCGTGGCGGCGCTGTGTGTGACCCGCGCGGCGGACGGGCGCTGGCTGGCCGGGCGGCGCGCACCATGGGTGTCCTCGTGGGCTGGGCGCTGGGCGCTGGGCGCTGGGGGCGCTGTGGATGTGGGAGAGAACCCGGCAGACACGCTGGTGCGGGAGCTGCAGGAGGAGTGGTCTGTCACGCCGGAGCGAGTGCAGGGCGAGGCGCTCCTGCGCCTGCCGCACAGGCTGGTGATGTTCGTGGGGCAGGCGTGGTTGGCGGAGGGCGACGAGGAGACGATCGCGATGGACCCCGAGCACGACCAGTTTGCCTGGTGGCCGCGCGATATCGAGGACTGGCCGGCGGAGGCCGGCGAGACGCTGCCGCGGATGGCCCAGTGGCTGTCGGAGTAAGCGCACCGATGCTCTCTGGGGTCGGGCCGCTGACGTTCACGCGCCTGAAGTGGACATCGTTCACCCACTCGTGCGTGTATACGGCACTACTGGTGAGCGCGTTTGCCGTTGGCAAGCCGGAACCGCTGACGTTCGTGTTGGGATGGACACATGGACTGCTGTGGATCGGAATGTCTCTGGCATGCATCACGGCTGCGCGTCTACGCATCGTGTCGCTGAAGCTGGCTGTAGCGGTGGCCGTGCTCGGCGGAATCGGGCCGTTCTTCGGCAGCTACCAGTTCATCCGTGAGCAGCGCGAGCGCGACAGGGCGACGCCGCGCTAAAGTGAGAGATCAATGGCCACAGGCACCACCGCAGTGCAGACGATAGACGTCGTAACACCCGCTGCGGGCGAGTCAGTGACCGAAGGAACGATCCTCGAATGGCATGTCAAGGTCGGCGACTACATCAAGGTCGACGACACGATCGTTGAGATCTCGACCGACAAGGTCGACGTTGAGCTGCCCTCGCCCGGCAGCGGCACGGTAAGCGAGATCCTGGTGGAGGAGGGCGACACGGTCACGGTGGGCCAGGTGATCGCGCGCATCTCCGTAAACGGCGCAGTACCAGCGCAGGCGCCGGCGCCCGATGCCCCGGCGCAGCAGCCAGAGAGCGAGCAACCGGACGCACAGGCCGATACGACGACCGAGCCCCAAAGCCCGGCAGTCGACTCTCAGCCGGCGAGCGCCAGCCCTCCGCCGAGCAATGGTGCGACCGGGCAGACGGTCGACGTTGTGACGCCGGCAGCTGGCGAGTCTGTGACCGAGGGGACGATCCTTGAATGGCGCGTGAAGGTGGGCGATCCGATCAAGGTGGACGACACGATCGTTGAGATATCGACCGACAAGGTGGATCTAGAGCTACCGGCGCCTGCGACTGGGACGGTGAGCGAGATCCTGGTGGAGGAGGGCGAGACGGTCACGGTGGGTCAGCTGATCGCGCGCATCTCCGTAAACGGCGCAGTACCGGCTGGCGCGGAGTCGAGCGCACCGCCGGCTGCGACAACAGGCCAGACGGACAGCACGAGCGCCCCGGCCGCGGCACCCGCCGCAGGCCTACCTGAGGGCGCGAAGGCCTCACCGGTGGCAGCACGCGCTGCGGCGGTGGAGGGAGTGGACCTCGCACAGGTTTCTGGTAGCGGCCCGGCGGGACGGATCACGAAGTCGGACGTCCTCTCGGCGGCCGCTGGCGGCAGCACGCCTACGAGCAACGGCGCCGGCGCCAACGGCCACGCGACGACGGCCGCGGAGCCGAGCGCACAGCCGCTGCGCGGCGGCGCGGCGATGCTCGTGCGCTACATGGAGGAGTCGCGCTCGATCCCGACGGCGACGAGTTTCCGCACGTTGACGGTGACGCGCCTGGATGCGCGTCGACGCGAGCTGAAGGCGGGCCCGCGCAAGGTCTCGTTTACGCATCTGATCGCGTACGCGATCGTGCGTGCGGCACAGGACATGCCGGTGATGGCCAACCACTTTGCGGAGCTCGAGGGCAAGCCAACCAGAATGGTCGACGGCAGGGTGAACCTGGGGCTGGCGGTAGACGTGGAGAAGAAGGACGGCTCGCGCACGCTGATGGTTCCTGTGATCACGGACGCAGGGAGCCTCGCGTTCGACGCGTTCCTCGACGCGTATGACGCGCTGGTGGCGAAGGCGCGCACGAACACGCTAACGGCGGATGACCTGGTGGGCGCGAACGTGACGCTGACGAACCCGGGCGGGCTGGGCACAGTGGCCTCGGTGCCCCGTCTGATGCCAGGCCAGGGCACGATCGTGGCAACGGGCTCGATCGCGTACCCGGTGGGCCTGGGCAACATCGGCGAGATGATCGGCGCGGAGAAGGTCATGACGATGACCTCCACGTACGACCACAGGGTGATCCAAGGTGCGGAGTCGGGACGCTTCCTGGCGCGCATCGAGGAGTACCTACAGGGCGAGAACAGCTTCTACGAGAACGTGTTCGGATCGCTGGGCGTGGATCTCGGTCCCGTGCCGGCACTGCCGGCGCCTGCGGCAGCGGCATCAGCCGCCGCAAGCGCAAGCACGAGTGCCACAAGCGCATACACGGGCGGCGAAGAGATGCTCCAGGCAGTGCAGGCGGCGAGCACGTTCGTGAGCCGCGTACGCAGCCACGGGCACTTGGCGGCGCACCTTGACCCGCTGGGCTCAGAGCCCGAGGGCGACCCGGGCCTTGACCCGGAGGCGCTGGGCCTCACGCCTGAGATCCAGGCGCGCCTGCCCGCACGGATCTTCCAGATGTACGTGCCAGGGGCAACGCTGGCCGACGCGCTGCCACACCTGCGCGAGACCTACTGCGGCACGATCGCATACGAGATCGAGCACATCGCCTCCCACCGTCAGCGCGTGTGGCTGCGCGAGCACATCGAGTCGGGGGCGTTCCGCCAAGAGCTGACCAACGACGAGCGCCGCCGGCTGCTGCGCCGCCTGGTGAAGGTTGATGCGCTCGAGCGCTTTATGCACAAGGCATACCTCGGCCAGCACCAGTTCTCGATCGAGGGCCTGGACATGACGGTACCGATGCTCGACGAGCTGATCCAGCTGTCCGCCGCGCACGGCGGACAGGAGGTCGTGGTCGGCATGGCGCACCGCGGCCGCTTGAACGTGTTGGCGCACAACCTTGGGCGCACGTACGACACGATCTTCGCGGAGTTCGAGGGCGCGTCAACGCTCGAGGCGGTGACGACAATCCCTCAGGGCGGCACGGGCGACGTCAAGTACCACCACGGCACGCAGGGCACGTATGCGCTGCCGGACGGCGGCACGATCCGCGTGAATCTGGAGTCGAACCCGAGCCATCTGGAGTACGTCTCGCCGGTGGTGGAGGGCGCGACGCGCGCCGCGCAGACGACCCGCAAGGGCCCACACGCCCACCAGGACACGAATGCGGCGGTGCCGATCGTGATCCATGGCGACGCGTCGTTCCCCGGCCAGGGGGTCGTGTCGGAGACGTTCAACCTGCAGGCGCTGGACGGCTACAAGGTCGGCGGCACGGTGCACCTGATCATGAACAACCAGGTGGGCTTCACGACCGACCCCGACGATGCCCGCTCGACGCGCTGGGCATCGGACCTGGCGAAGGGCTTTGACGTGCCGATCATCCACGTCAATGCAGACGATGTGCCGGCTTGCATCAGCGCGGTGCGCCTGGCGTTCGCGTTCCGCCAGGAGTTCGGCCACGACGTGCTGATCGACCTGATCGGCTACAGGCGCTTCGGACACAACGAGTCCGATGAGCCCGCGTACACGCAGCCGGAGATGTACGCGAAGATCAAGACGAAGAAGCGTGTGGCGGAAATCTGGGCGGAGCGCCTGGAGACGGAGGGGATCGTCTCCAAGGAGGAGGTCGAGCAGCAGGCGCAGGAGGTGTGGGACAACCTGACGCTGCTACACCAGCGCTTGAAGGCGAAGATCGCGGCGGCGGCTGAGCACGGGTCCGATCACAGCACGGGTGAGTACCAGCTCGACCGCTCACCGAAAACAGCTCGAGCGCCGCCACGAGGCGCTGGCGGAGGGCGCAGCACCGGGCATCGACTGGGCTCACGGGGAGGCGCTGGCGTTTGCGTCGCTTTTGACGGAGGGCACACCACTGCGGCTGACAGGGCAGGACACCGAGCGCGGCACATTCAGCCAGCGCCACATGGTGCTGCACGACGCGAAGACGGGCCAGACGGTGTGCCCGATCCAGAGCTTGCCGGACGCGCTGGCGCCGCTTGAGCTGCACAACAGCCCGCTGTCCGAGCTCGCGTGCATGGGCTTCGAGTACGGCTACAGCCAGGAGGCGCCTGAGACACTGGTGCTGTGGGAGGCACAGTTCGGCGACTTCGTGAACTCGGCGCAGGTGATCATCGACCAGTTCATTACCTCAGGCCTTGCGAAGTGGGGCCAGACTTCGCGCCTGACGCTGCTATTGCCACACGGCTACGAGGGCTCGGGCCCGGAGCACTCCTCTGCACGCCTGGAGCGCTTTCTACGCGCGGCGGCGGAGGGCAACATTCGGGTGGCCAGCCCGACAACGCCAGCCCAGTACTTCCACCTGCTGCGCCGTCAAGCGCGTGTGGCCAAGCAACGCCCGCTGGTGGTGATGACGCCAAAGTCACTGCTGCGCCTGGCGCAGGCGGCGAGCTCGATCGAGGACATGGCGGAGGGCACGAGCTTCCAGCCGGTGTTGGCCGAGCCGGGCGTGCAGGACAACGAGGTCACGCGCTTGGTGCTGTGCACGGGCAAGATCTACTACGACCTGGTGGGCCACCCCGAGCGCGCTGCACACACGGGCCTAGCGGTGGCGCGCGTGGAGCTCTTGTACCCGTTCCCGGAACGCCAGATCCTGGAGCTGATGGGCCGCTACCCGAACCTGAGCGAGGTCCTGTGGGTGCAGGAGGAGCCGCGCAACATGGGCGCGCGGGCACACATGTTCCCGCGGCTGATGCAGATCATGCCCGAGGGCATGCACTTCGGCTACATCGGCCGCCCCGAGCGCGCAAGCCCGGGCGAGGGCTACCCAGCCGCGCACATCGACGAACAGAACCGCATCGTGACGACGGCAATCGACCTGCGTCAGCCGATCTCCCAGTACCCGCGCAAGACGCCAGGCGAGCGCTGAGATGTGGGCGCTGTGGCGACGCTTCCTGGCGATACGCCGCCAACGTAAACGCAAGCGCCGCTAGACGGCCGTAGACCGGCGCGGGGCGGCGTCCTCGATCGCTCGTGTGCGTCTTGCACACTTCGCTCACTGCGTCCTTGCCCCGCTTGGTCTACGCCCGTCTAGTCGCTATCTGCCCTTCCGGACTGGGTCGCTATCTGCCCCTTTTTCAAACGGGTTGCTATCTGCCCTTCCAAACGGGGTCGCGCTTCTCCTTGAACGCGCTTGCGCCCTCCTTGGAGTCCTCGGAGGCGAACACGGGACCGGAGATGGCTCCCTGCTTCTCCCACATCTCTGCGCTCGACCAGTCGAACTGCTCCTGCAGGATCCGCTTGGAGGCGACGAGCGCGAGCGGCCCGTTCTTGGCGAGACGTCCAGCTAGCTCGAGCGCGACGTCGACGGCGGCGCCAGGCTCGGCGAGGCTGTTGACGACGCCGAACTCGTGAAAGCGCTCGGCGGGCATGGTGTCGCCGGTGAGCGCCAGCTCCATGACCACGTGGTAGGGCATCCGACGCGGCAGACGCAGCAGCGCGCCGCCGGCGGCCACGAGCGAGCGCTTGGCCTCGGGGATCCCCATTTTGGCGCCCTTGGCGGCGACAATCAGATCACAGGCGAGCGCGATCTCCATGCCGCCGGCGACAGCGAAGCCCTCGATCGCGGCGATCAGGGGCTTGCGCGCGGATCGCTGGGCGATGCCGGCGAAGCCACGGTCACCGAACCAGGGCGACTCGCCCTTGACGAACGCCCCCAGGTCCATGCCTGCGCAGAAGAAGCCACCAGCGCCTGTGAGCACACCGACAGCGAGACTGTCGTCGGCGTCGAGCTCGTCCAGGGCCCCAGCGACACCCGCTGCCAGGGCAGCATTAACGGCGTTGCGCACCTGTGGCCGGTTGAGCGTGATCAGCAAGACGTTGCCGCGTCGCTCAGTGAGGACGGGCTCGGTGGAAACGTCTGCTTCAGCTGCACTCATTTGTGACTCTCCTCGCTCGGGGACCACAGGAGCCTAGCGGTCCGATGGCCAAGCCAAGTTAGGCTGCGAACAGCTTCAGCTCTGGCTCGCGCTCGCCGCGCAGCACCGCCGGATCGACCTCCACGCAGGCGATCCCGCGCGATTCGGCAAGCACGCGGGCCTGCGGCTTGATCGTCTGCGCCGCGAGCACGCCGCGGCAGGAGCCGAGCGCGGGGTCGAGGCGAATGCGCTCGAGGTAACGCGTGAGCTGCTCGACTGCGTCGATCGTCGCAATCCGCTTGATCTCAACGGCGATCCACTCATCCTCGCCGTCCTTGCACATCAGGTCGACGGGTCCAATGTCGGTAGGCCACTCGCGGCGCACGAGCCGCAGCCCCTCGCCGCACCATTCGGGCGCGCCGGCGAGAAGTTCCTGAAGTTCGCGCTCCACCCCCTCCTTCTCGAGTGTCGCCAACACGTCGAGCTCGTGCTCGACGTCCGAGAGCACCTCGGCGATCGAGATGTCGAGCAGGTCCTCCTGACCCCGCTTTCGCACTAGCAGCCGCTCGAGCGCGCCGTCATCGCCGGCCTGCTCCTCGATCACCGTCGGCGCCACCATCCAGTTCAGCGGCTTGACGTTCGACCCGCCGCCGTCGGCCCAGACCATGAAGGTGCCGTCGGCCTTGACCATCAGCAGCCGTACCGCCTCGGGCAGGACGGTGCTCAGACGGCCGGTGTAGGAGACCTCACAGCGGGCGACGATCAAGCGCACCGCGCGAATCTAGCTACTCGGGCGGCGGCGCGTGCTCTACCGGCGGCTGGACAGGCTGGGCAGGCGGCGGCTGCACAGACGGCGGCTGGTTGTTGATGGCCTCGCGAAACTCGCGGATGCCATGACCGAGCGCTTTGGCCATTTCGGGAAGGCGTTTCGGGCCGAGCACTATCAGGGCAACCGCAGCAATGAACAGCAGGTGAATCGGATTCTCGATGCCCATCACTGCTCACACTAGCGCGGGGCAGTCGATCACTCCGCCCCGCCCCCTACCCTCTCGGTCGTGGCCGAGGCATCCTCAGAAGCACAGTCCGCGCGCCGCTACCCGCCACCACCGGGTGCCGAGGCGTTCTGGCCAGTGCAGGTGACGGTACTGGTCGCGATCGGCCTGCAGGTAGGCCTATCCAAGCGCCTCACGGTGGGTCCGGCCTGGCTGCTGCCGGCGCTCGAGGGAGTCCTGTTGATCGGTCTGTCGATGGCCACACCGCGCCAGCTCGAGCACGAGCACACGGCACGCCGGCGCACAGCGATCGCGCTGACGGCGTTCGTGAGCGTCGCCAACATCTTCTCGCTGGTGGAGCTCAGCAGCCTACTTCTGCATCACAACGTGACCAAAGGTCAGGAGCTGA
>JBEKAM010000211.1:0-5848 GCA_050015915.1 Solirubrobacteraceae bacterium | reverse complement strand
CGCCGGCCTCATTCGCGGCTCCTCCCCGACATTCAGCCACCTGTGTAGCCGGCGCAGCGGCTTCGGCGACCACCAATTCCAATCCTCGAGTAGCGCCATCAACGCGGGTACGAGCAGCGCGCGGATCACGAACGCGTCGATCAGCACGGCGGCGGCGGTGCCGATGCCGAGCTCCTTGATGAACACGACGTGGGAGGTAGCGAACGCACCCAGCGCGACGGCAACCATGATCGCCCCCGCGGTAACGACGCGTCCTGTGCGCTGCAGGCCGGCTGCGACGGCTTCGCGGTTGCCGAGCCCACGGTCGCGAGCCTCCTTGATGCGCGTGAGCAGGAACACTCCGTAGTCGGTTGACAGGCCAAAGACGATGGCGGCGAGCACGAGGAAGTCGGTCGACTCGATCCCGCCCTGGCTGGTGTAGGCAAGCGGTCCCGTCAGCCGTCCGTCCTGGAAGACGAGCACGAGTAGTCCGAGTGCCGCGCCGACGGTGAGCGCGTTCATGGCCAGTGCCTTGATCGGCAGGATCACCGAGCCGGTCATCAGCCACAGGATGATCAGGGTGGACAGCGCGAGGATCGCGAGGCCGAGTGGTAGGGATGAGGCGATCGATGCCTGCTGGTCGTGGAATTGCGCTGCCTGGCGAGCAACGGTGGCGCTGTTCTCGCTTGGGAATTCGCGGGCGATGGCTGCGGCGACGACGTGCGCGCTCTGGCTGCTCGGCAGTACCGAGGCGTTGACGGGACTCCATTTGGCTTGCAGCGTCGGCACGGCGAGTGCCAGCAGTACCGCGATCGTGGCGGTGGCGATGATCCCGGGGCGGCGCATCACAAGGCTGGCGAGGCGATACCAGACGCCACCTCCGGCGGGGGCCGGCTTGACGGCTCCGAGACGGGCGCCGAGCAAGACGAACAGCGCAGGTAGGAGCAGCAGTGAGGTGGCGGCAGCAACCAACGCGACGACCGCGCCACCGATGCCGATCGACTGCAGGAAGCGCAGCGGGAAGACAATCAGCGAAGCCATTGCCGCGGCGACTGTCAGCGAGCTGAAGATCACCGTGCGTCCGGCTGTGGCCATCGTCGTCGCGATTGCCGCAGCGTTCTCAGCGCCTTTCCCCAGCTCCTCGCGGAAGCGCGATACGAGGATCAGGCTGTAGTCGATCGACAGCCCGAGTCCGAGCCCGATGACGACGTTCAGCGCGAACGAGGAGAGCGGGATCCCGGCGTTGATCAAGCGCAGCACGACCATCGAGCCGAGGACGCTTGAGACACCGACACCCAACGGCAGCAGTGCGGCTACCCCGCGGAAGATCAGCAGCGCGAGCAACGCCAGCAGCGGGAAGGCGAGCAACTCGGCGAAGCTCAGATCCTTGGTTGCCTGCAGGTTGGTCTGGCGCATGGTGACGTCGGCGCCGCCGAGCTGCACGGTTTTGCTCGAGGCGAAGTCCTTTGTCAGGCGATCGACAGCGGCGTTAGGTTCGGCGCTGGAGTAGAGCGACGCTGCGAGCAGCGTCGAGCGACCGTCGTTGGAGATGAGCGCTGGGTCGCGCGTGTCTGTGTAGCTCTCAACACGTGCCACGGCCGGGTCACGACGAAGCGTTTGAGCGGCGGCAACGACGACTGGGCTGGATGGGGCGGCGCGGACGAGCGCGATCACGCCAGCGCTTGCCTCGATGCCGGTCGCGTGTTCGATCTGGGTGTGCGCCCTTGCCGATCGTGACGAGGGGTCTTCAAAGGCGTTGCGGGCGTTGAGCTTGCTCGCGACGGGACCGCCTAGGACTGCTGCTGCCAGGACGAGCAGCAGGGCCAGCAGGGCGGTGCGGCGAGGGTTGCGGACTGCGAGGTTGGTGGTGCGAGCGAGCATGGCTTCTCCGATCGAGTGGCTGGCTTGTGCGATCACTGTACAGCTGTACATGTACATCTGTCAAGAGAAGCGATATATTTCTTTCCATGCCAGTCTCAGCGGGTCGCACCCGCAATCCACGCGGGCAGGGAGAGCGCCTGCGAGCCGCCTTGATGGATGCAGCTCGCGAGCTACTGCTAGAGCTCGGCGACCAGGACAAGCTGTCCGTCCGCGGCGTCACCTCTCGCGCAGGGGTGAGCCCCAACGCTCTGTACCTGCACTTCGCCGACAAGGACGAGCTGTTGACCGCAGTGATGCTCGGCGGCTACAAAGAGCTGCGCGAGTTCCTGCACGCGGCGGTCACGCTGGGTATGGCGCCGATCGAGCAGCTGCGCGCGTTCGGCAACGCTTACATCGAGTTCGCGGCGCAGCGACCGGGCATGTATCGCGTGCTGTTCATGACCAAGCTGCGCGAGGGCGTGCCGCTACCAGCGCCAGACGCTCAGCCCGGACTTGACGAAGGGGTGGACATCTTCAACGACCTGCTGGCAATGGTCAGCGCCTGTCTTCCCGATGGGCCCGATCCGTTCACGCAGTCCGCCTACATCTGGGCTGGCCTACACGGCTTTGTCGCGCTTTGTCAGGTGATTCCCGCCTTCCCGTGGCCGTCGGGGCGCGACTACATCGAGCGGATGATCGACGTACACATAGCGGCGGTTGCCGGATAGCCGTAGCATGTCGGATAGGCAAGGTATGCACTCAAGAGGCGAGACCTCGCTGGACGTCGAGACGGCTGAGCTGAAGCTGCTCGAAACGCTCTACGCGACATCCCCGGTTGGCCTCGCGTTCATTGACACGGACCTGCGCTTCAGGCGAGTGAACGATCATCTGGCCGCGATGAACGGCCTCCCGGTCGAGGCTCATCTCGGACGGACCCTCGGTGAGGTACTGGGGGAGCTGGGCGACGAGCTCGCCGAGACCTACATGCGTGTGATCGAGGATCAGCAGCCTGTCAGCTTCGAGTTCGAGGGGGAGCCGGCCGGCGATCCAGGAGTGCGCCGTCATTGGCACGTCTCCTACGTCCCGGTCAAGCTCGACGACAAGGTGCTAGGAGTCAATGCGGTCGTGTGGGATGTCACCGAGCGCAAGCGCTCTGACGCCCGCGCCACGTTCCTGTCAAACACGGGCGAGATGCTCGACTCCTCACTCGACTACCGCAAGACGCTCCAGAGCGTTGCGCGTCTGGTGGTGCCCGACATTGCCGACTGGTGCTCCATCAGCATGCTGAACGCGCGTGGCGAGATGTACCGCGTGGCGGTGGCCCACTCCGACCCCCTCAAGGACAGCCTGGCACAGGAGCTGATCGAGCGCGAGGCGCTACCGCTGAATGCCCCCGCAGGCGCGTCAAGCGCCGTCAGATCAGCGAAGGCGCAGATGGTCGATGACTTCTCCGATGAGATGCTGATCCAGTCCTTGCGGGACGAGCGATCTCAGGAGATCGTGCGCCAGCTGGGAATCGGATCATCGATCAGCGTGCCGCTGGTCGCGCGTGGCCGCACGCTCGGCGCGATCAGCCTGATCGCTGAGCGGCCCGGGCGCTTCGATGCCGAGGACGTGCGGGTCGCCGAGGAGCTTGCCCGTCGCGCCGCCGTGAACATCGACAACGCGCGGCTCTACACCGAGCACACCCGCATCGCGCGAACGTTGCAGGCGGGCCTATTGCCGCGGTCCGTACCCCGTATTCCGGGCCTCGAGCTTGCCGCTCGCTACCGCCCGGCCGGTGAGCTGATCGAGGTTGGCGGCGACTTCTATGACGTGTACCTGCGCTCCGCCGACGAATGGCTCGTCGTGATCGGGGATGTCACGGGTAAGGGGGCGGAGGCGGCGGCGACGACCGGGCTGATTCGCTACACGCTACGCGCTGCCGCTCAGCACCCTGGCACCCCAAGCCAGCTGTTGCGCGAGCTGAACACGGCGATGCTCGCCCAACAGTCCGACTACTGCACGATCGGGCTGGTGTCCGTCCGATCCTCAGGGGACGGTTCCACTGAGGCGACGATCTGTCTCGGCGGTCATCCCACGCCGGTCTTGCTGACGCCTGACGGCAAAGCTCGGGCAATCGGAGCGCCGGGCACAATGCTCGGCTTCTTCGAGGACGCCGAGTTCGCGGAGACGCATCTCACCCTTCAGCAGGATGAGATCCTCCTGCTGTACACCGACGGACTGACCGAGGCCGCCGCTCCCCCCGGTTGGAGCGAGGAGCAACTCGAGCAGCGGCTGCTCGCTGCCGCGACCGACAATGACCTCGACGGCATGCTCGCGCGTCTGGAAGCCAGCGCGATCGACGATGCGCAAGGTCACCCGCGCGACGACATCGCTCTGCTCGCTCTGCGCCGTCGTGCGCCCGGGAGCTGACAGCAGTGGACGGTACGATCGTGGTGTGGCAATCGGCAGTACGACGGAGGCTATAAATGCAAGGAGCTAGCGGGAGTGCGTCGAGCCCGGATCTCGCGGAGCGCATCGACGCGGTTGCCGGACAGGCGCCGCTCTACCTGAGTGAGAGCCGTGTGGCAGACGCGTCCTCGGTGGGTTGGGCAAGGAAAGCGGTTGCCGAGCTCGCGGTCGCGGCCGGGATGCAAGGAGAGCGCGTGGAGGACGTCCGGCTCGCGGTTTCCGAGGCGGTCACCAATAGCGTCGCCTACGCATATGAGGGTGCTCCTGGCAAGGTTCACATCATCGCGGCTGTGGTGTCGGGAGAGCTTTGGATCGTGGTCGCAGACGATGGCATGGGAATGCGCAGACGACCCAGTGAGATTCGCGGCCTGGGCCTCGGTCTCGGTTTGATGGCGCGGGTGAGCGACGCCCTGACGATCCTCGCGCGCTCCAGTGGCGGTGTTGAGGTACAGATGCGTTTCCAGCTGGGCGAGCACCCAGACACGGGCAGCTAGCCGCGCGGGTCGCTGGCTTCCGCTGCCGCTCCGGCCTCGGCGCGCTTCTCTACCACGACGTAGCGCTCGTGAATCTCCACGACGGTCTCTACCTCGGGGATCTCATGTCCAGGCACAACGAGGAACCGCCGGGCAGCAGCTCGAACGTGCTCGTATTCCTGTGGCGTGAGGTCCACGAGCTGGGCGCAATCGAGGCTCGCGCACTCGCAGCGAAACGCCACGAGCGAATTTTCCTCACCCCGCCACAATCCCCGCTCGATCGCCTCGTTGGCCTCCCGAAACGAGCTCTCGTTGGCTGACACACGACGTTCCAGGCGCTCATCCATCGTCGCTGCGATCATCACAGATCGTGGCGAGCAACGATGATGAGCAGCCCGGCGCGCTTGGCGTGCGCATTGCAGAGCTTCGCGGATGTCATCGGTCAGCTCCTACACGACTTCAATGTCGAGTTCGACGAGCCGACCCGTCAGGGACTGGGGAGGGCGCTGCTGCAGGCCGCGATGAGTACCGCGCGTGCGCGCGGGGCCGATTACATGGATCTCGGCACTAGCGATACTGATGTAGCGGCTCGCGCGCTTTACGAGAGCCTCGGCTTCAGCAACCGCGAAGGCAAGCCCGACGGTCCCGTCAACTACTACTACGGGCGAGAGCTATGAGGCTGTTGACGGCATCCACGAGCTCGTCGAGCTCGCGCGCCAGCAGTGGATCGCTGTGCCCGAGCTCGGTGTCTTTCATCAGGCTTATGTAGCTGTCGCGTAGGTCCGGTAGTGCCAAGGTGAGTGTCGGTTGTGGGTATGCGGGATGCTCGACGGGCACTGCCGCTTCGACTAGCTCCAACGCCTGATCCAGCTCGCCGGCGAGCGTCGCGAGCGCAGGCAGCGGCTCGTGCCGGCGCTCTTCCTGAGCATCGGCTCTCAGCACGTGGATCACCGAGACGATCCGGCGTAGAGCGCCGAGGATGCCTTGGCTCTGCTCGCGGTCGATCTGTCTGGTGCTGGGCTCAGCCAGCGAGCGCGCGACCGTTTCCTGGGCGGCTGTGTAAGCGGTCCGCGCCTTGCGTG
>JBEKAM010000210.1:0-5872 GCA_050015915.1 Solirubrobacteraceae bacterium | reverse complement strand
GTGCGCACGTCGGCGAAGTCGAGGTTGATCAGGCCGGGCAGCGTCACCAGATCGGAGATGCCCTGCACTCCCTGGCGCAGCACATCGTCGGCGACACGGAAGGCCTCGACCATCGCTGTCTGCTTGTCGAGCACGCTGAGCAGTCGATTGTTGGGCACGACGATCAGCGTGTCGACCTCCTCGGCGAGCGCAGCAACGCCGCGCTCTGCCTGCTCGCTGCGACGCGTGCCCTCGAAACCGAACGGCTTCGTGACGATGGCAACGGTCAGCGCGCCGATCTCGCGTGAGATCCGCGCGACGACCGGTGCTGCACCTGTGCCCGTGCCACCGCCGGCGCCGGCGGTGATGAAGATCATGTCCGAGCCCTTCAACAGCGACTTGAGGCGGTCGTAGTCCTCCATGGCGGCGCTGCGACCGACGTTTGCGTCCGAGCCCGAGCCGAGGCCACGCGTCAGCTCGGCGCCAATGTGCAGTGTGATGTCGGCGGTCGACTGCTGCAGCGACTGCACGTCTGTGTTGACGGCGACGAACTCGATGCCCTCGACTTCCGCCTCGACCATGCGGTTGACGGCGTTGACACCGGCACCGCCGACGCCGACGACGCGAATCACGGGCTGTGCCACGGCCGCGGGACTGCTGATGGGCATGTGATACTCGCGGTCGCGAGCGTAGTCGTCGGTCAGGGGACGCCGCGTTTCTGGGCGGTCCATGACGTTCTCGGGAATGTCCGATGAGAAGGCGTGGCGCAAGCGCTCGCGCGGGGAGGGCACGTACGCGTCGTCCTCCTCAGAGATGGGGGGCGAGGCTCCGAGCGCGGGGTGCGGCAGCCCACTCTCGCGGGGATGTGTGGGTGCGGGCGGGCTTTCTGGCTCGCGCTGGGCCTGTGGCGGCTGCGATGGGGGCGCCTGCTCGCCCTCGTAGGGAAGCTCGCCGTCTTCGGTCTTGCGGAAGAGCGCTGCCAGCGGCCCTTCGCGCATGCTCGCGCGTTTAGCGTTCGCCATTGGTCAGTACCTCCTGCGCGAGTTGTCTATAGGACTGGGCGGCGACGCCGTCGGGCTCGTACTTGAGAACCGACATGCCCTTGACAGGAGCCTCGGCGAAGCGAACAGTCTTGCGGATGCGTGAGGCGAAAACGCGGTCGCCGAAGTTTTCCTCGAGGATCTCGATCGCCTCCTTTGCGTGGATCGTGCGCGAGTCCACCAACGTCGGGAGGATACCCTCGATATCAACGCCCGGGTTGAGGTTCTCGCGGATCATCGCGAGCGTGTTCTGCAGCTGGATGAGGCCACGCATCGACAGATACTCGCACTGAACGGGGACGATCACCTTGTCGGCAGCGGTCAGCGCGTTGATCGTCAGCAGCCCGAGGCTGGGCGGAGTGTCGATGCAAATGAAGTCGTAGTCCTCGAGGATCGGTTCGAACGCCTTCTGTAGCGAACGCTCGCGTCCGATCATCGTGGACATCGCGATCTCCGCTCCGGCCAGGTCGATGGACGCACACGCGACGTCGATCTCGCGCTTGCGTACAACCTCACGGATCGAGACTTTGTGCACGAGCACGTCGTACATCGATTTCTCCAGGGTGTCGGGATCGATCCCCTGGGACATCGTGAGGTTGCCCTGTGGGTCCATGTCGACGCACAGCACCCGGTGCCCCTCCTCCGCGAATGCGGCGGCCAGGTTCAGCGTCGTCGTTGTCTTGGCCACGCCGCCCTTTTGGTTGGCGAATGCGATGACCTTTGCCTTGCCCTCCACGGTGGCTCCGATGCTCGATTGCTGGAAAGCCGTCCGGTGGGTATTCGCATGCTGAGGTGGTATTCCTGCATGGGAACTACGATCGGGAGATGACGACGATGCTCAGCCCCTCCCGATGACGGCGACTGGCGCCTCCAAGGACACGTCCACGCTGCAGGCACGTCTGCGCGACAAGCGGGTTCTCGTATGTGTAGGCGCTGGCGGTGTGGGTAAGACGACGACCGCGGCAGCGCTGGCGCTCGGGCTGGCGTTGCGCGGACGCAAGGTGGCGGTGGTGACGATCGACCCAGCCAAGCGGCTGGCCTCGGCGTTGGGGTTGGCGGAGTTGCCCTCGGAGCCACAGCGGATCGACCCGCAGCTGTTTGCCGAGCAGGGCGTTGCAATCGAGGGCGAGTTGTGGGCAATGATGCTGGACGCCAAGCGGACGTTTGATGAGCTGATCGTGCGGCTGGCACCCGACGAGCATGCTCGTGCGGAGATTCTCGCGAACCCCGTGTACAGAGAGCTGTCTACCGCGGTTTCCGGCTCGCACGAGCTGAGTGCAATCGCGAAGCTTTACGAGCTCTACGAGGAGCACGACTTCGATGCGATCGTGCTCGACACGCCGCCGTCACGCAACACGCTGGATTTCCTGGACGCACCCAACCGCATGCTGGGCTTCCTGGAAGGACGGGCGCTGCAGGTGTTCCTCGCCCCGGGCGGGCTGACCGCACGGCTATTCGGTCGCGGCACGGCGTTGATATTTGCGATCTTCGCGCGCGTCACGGGTGTCGACATGCTCGGCGAGCTATCGCGCTTCTTCCGGGCGCTGACGGGGGTGGTCGATGGCTTCGGCGAGCGCACACGCAGCGTGGCGGCCCTCCTGCGCGCACCACACACGACGTTCCTGATCGTCACCTCGCCAGAGGTGGAGCCGGCCCGCGAGGCACAGTTCCTGGCAGACAGGTTGCGAGCTGCGGGGATGCCTGTGGGTGAGCTGATCGTCAACCGTGCGCATACCTACGGCCTTGACGAGTTCTCGCCAGGAGATGTGGCAGAGCTACTGACGCCGAAGCTGGGGGGGCGCCTGGCTGCGCGCGTAGCGGGCAACCTGGCTGACTTCGACGTCCTCGCGCGGCGCGACCGGGAAACGGTTGCCCGACTGTCGCAGGCGGTGGGCGAGCGCCGCCCGATCGTCGTCCCACACCTAGATGAAGACGTCCAGGATCTCCTCGGGCTGACCAAGGTTGCCGAGCATCTGTTCAACTGAGGTCTCGGCCGGCGCCAGCTCCTCGGCAAGGGCAAGTTGGTCGGCGATGGCCGGCTCAAGGGCAAGCGCGGCCGCCTCGGCTTCGGGCGCAACCACCGGCTCGGGCTCTGGCTCAATCAGAAGCTCGTCGGCCAACGCCACCAGCTCGGGGCTGAGATGTCCGCAGACAACGTCCCTCAGCAGTGCGCGTAGATGGTCTGAGATATCGCCGGCGAGCGCCTGTGCCCCGGCGTGCTCTACAGCCGACCCAGCAATGTAGGAGCGCTCCAGGGCGAGTGCCTGACCTGCCCGCTCGATCAGCTCCGCCCGGCCCTCTGGCGTGGCGCATAGCGCAGCCAGTCGTCGGCTCAGCATGCCGCTCGCTGGCCCCTCGGGCTCGAGCAGCACGCGCAGGGCCAGCAGATGGTCGGTGAGCGCCTCGTATGGGCTCTCCCGCTCACAGCCCAACTCGAAGCGCCGCAGCGCCCAGGCGAGCTCGTTGCTGTGCGGTGCACGCCGCGAGACGAGGCTGCAGAAGGCACGCAACTCGTCCTCCTGCTCGGCAGTCACCACCAGCATGCCGTGAGGCCGACCGCCACCTCCCAGTGGCTGCGGGTTCCATGCGCCGCCACCGACACGCGACCAGGCGAGCATGCCGAGCGTGACGCGACCGTCGCCGAACAGCCTTAGCGCGCGCAGTAGATCCTTCAGGATCTCGCATCCACGGGCCACCGACTCCCTGCTGTCCTGCCATTCGGTGGAGAGCACGACGACTAGATGCTTGCCGTCCCCATCGGCAGGGGCAACCGCACCGATCGGTAGCCCCTCGAGTGCATGCGGCTGAGCGATGGTCAAACCCTTGGTCAGCGCAAGCTCTGGTGAGGTGATGGTGAGACCATGCAGCACCGCGACGAGCGTCATCTCGCTGGTAGCTGACAGCGCAGCCTGCTCGAGCCTCGCGAGCGCAGCCTGCAGGCGCTCAGGACGCAGCTGGAAATCGGTCTGCTCGTCGAAGACATCGCTGAGCAGCGCACCCAGCGCTGCCCGTACCCGCGTGCGTGTGGACGGCCGTCCGCCGCCATCCAGGCCACGGCTCACGAGATAGCGATCCAGACCATCGAAGTCAGTGAGCAGCCGGGCGGCCTCAGCGTAGGAGGGCATACGCTCAAGCGCCGACACTCGCTCCTCGATGAACTGGGCGGTTAGCGGGCGGTAGCAGTACAGCGATGGGCCGCGCGATCCGCGCCGCGCGCTCTGCTGCTCGAGCTCGAATGGCACCTCCGCGCCGTTCGTGATCTCGGCGTGGAGCTCGGCAGCGGCCGCTTCGACGTACTCGCTGAGGGCGGTCTGCAACTGGAGTGAACGCATGGTCGACTGACTTCGCGCTCGGCGCCGGCGCTCCTGCCACGCGCACCGTGTCTTGCAGTCTCGTCGTCACTCCGCGGCCGCGTTTCCGCCGACCCTCGGCAACCATATGAGCGCTGCCAGCAGCCACCACGCAGGCGATTGCGGGTACCAATGGGCATCTGTAGCCTCCTGGTATGCAAATGTCTGCCACTAAGGCGACCGCAGCCGATTTGCCTCATCTGAGAGTGCCTGACTTCTTCATCGTCGGCTCGCCCAAGACTGGCACGACGGCGCTATATGAGATGCTCAGAGAGCGTCCGCAGATCTATCTGCCGCAGCTCAAGGAGCCGCGTTTTCTGGCGGCTGACATGCAACCCCGTCCGGGTCATGAGCTTGGCCCTCAAGAGCTCGGCTATCCACAGACGATGGAGGAGTATCTGGCACTGTTTAGCGAGGCTACGCCCGAGCAACGCGTGGGTGAGGCTTCAGCCTTCTATCTCTGGTCTCGCACCGCCGCTGAGAACATTGCCGATCTGCAGCCCAACGCGCGCATCATTGCCATTCTGCGCGAGCCGGCGGGCTTTCTACGCTCCCTGCATCTGCTGTTCGTGCGCTGGGGCGTAGAGAGCGAGAAAGACCTGCGCAAGGCGATCTACCTCGAGACGGCCAGACGCGAGGGCAAGCACATTCCCCGCCTCTCACATCGACCAGCGCTCCTTCAGTACTCAGATCACGTCCGCTACGTCGAGCAACTAAAGCGTTTTGGTGCGCGCTTCCCCTCCGATCAGATCCTGGTGCTGATCTACGATGATTTTCGCCGCGATAACGACGCAACGGTGCGCAAGGTGCTGCAGTTCCTGGAAGTTGATGATCAGGCGCCGATTGAGGTGATGAGTGTGAACGTAACAACACGTACGGTTCGCTCACAGCGCGCGAGGTACATGCTGAACTCACTGAAAAAAGGGCGTTCGCCGGTCGCCCGTTCGGCGAAAATCGCAATCAATACGTTCACCACACAGCAACTGCGCAGCAAGGCGGCGCTGACAATCCAACGTCGCCTCGTGCGCGCCGACGCGCCACCTCCCGATGAAAGCATCATGAGCGAGTTGCGCGAGCGCTTCAAGCCCGAGGTAGTTGCCCTCGGCGAGTACCTCGATCGCGACCTGGTGAGCCTCTGGGGCTACGACAAGGTTCGCTGAGCGCGTCGCTTTGCGCGTTTGAGCCATCGCGGCGAGCTTCTGCGGAGCGCACGCCGCCGAGCGGACTTGTCGACCTGACCGAGAACCTGAGCGGTGCTCTTGTAAGGGTCAGATGGGTCGAGTAGGTGATCGGCGACATATGTACGCAGATCACGCTCGGATGGAAGCTCGATCGTCGCGGGAGTCTGACGTGATCGCCAGCTGTGCCACCCACGCGCGATCTCATCCGGCGCATAGCGCTCGGGGCCAAACTTGCGAGATGCGTAGGCGACACTGAGAAACAGGTAATGGCGTGAGTACATCGAGACTGGCGCTAAAAGCAAACCGGGAAAGCGCACTTTGT
>JBEKAM010000209.1:0-5911 GCA_050015915.1 Solirubrobacteraceae bacterium | reverse complement strand
AACCCGCAGGCTGCGCCTGCGGACTATCAGAGCTTCGACACGCTCCCCGGAGTACAGGCCCCGATCCTGAACGTAACCGTGCCGGACCACGACCCTGCAGCGGGCGACGTTCTCACGACCAACGGGCCAGGCCCGGGGCAGTATGGGCCGTTGATCTACACGCCACAGGGCCAGCTCGTCTGGTTCGACAAGCTACCAAGCGGCGAAACTGCCGAGGATCTCAACGAGCAGACATACGAAGGACAGCGCGACCTGACGTGGTGGAAAGGGCGCGTGCTCTCCTTCGGCTTTGGCCAAGGCGAAGACATCGTCATGAACTCCCGCTACCAGACCGTCGCCAGGGTACGAGGGGGCAACGGCCTGAAGGCGGATCTCCACGACTTCCAGCTCGCTCCCCACAACATCGCTTACATCACCGCATTCAATCCGATCCGTTGCAACCTCTCGGCGGTCAAAGGCGCGCGCGACGGGACAATCACCGACACGGCCGTCCAGGAGATCGACATGAAGACAGGCCTCGTGCGCTGGGAATGGCACAGCCTCGACCACGTCGTCGCGGAAGAGTCCGAGACCGAAGCCTCCACCGACTCAACGCCGTGGGACTGGTTTCACCTCAACTCAATCGATCTCGAGCCCGACGGGGACATCTTCATCTCCGCGCGCAGCACGTGGGCTGGCTATCAGCTGGAAGGCGGAAGCGGCAAGATCCTCTGGCGCCTGGGTGGTCTAAAGAGCTCCTTCAAAATGGATCCCGGCACCGAAACGGCATGGCAGCACGACGGTCGCATCCTGGCCAATGGCGAGGTGACGTTCTTCGACGACGGCTCGAACCCGCCGATTCATTCTCAGTCGCGCGCCGTGCGAATTGCACTTGACTTCAAGACACATGAAGCCCGTCTCGTCTCTTCTTACACACACGTGGATCCGCCGCTGCTCGCGGCCAGTCAAGGCAACATGCAGACGCTGGCCGACGGTAATACCGTCGTGGGCTACGGTGGCGTCCCGGCCGTCAGCGAGTACGCCGCCAATGGCTCGCTGCTGTTCGACGCCAACCTGCCGTTCGATATGTCCTTCTATCGAGCATTCCGCTTCCCCTGGAGTGGGCGTCCGTCGAGCCCACCGGCGGTGCTCGCGGACCTCAACAACACCGGCGAAGAGACAATCGTGCACGCGAGCTGGAACGGCGCCACGGGAGTGGCATCGTGGCGGGTGCTTGCGGGCGGCGCCAGCGGATCGCTCAGTGTGCAGGCCACGATCCCGGCCAGTGGCTTTGAAAGCTCGACGACGCTCCCCAAGAAGTACGCCAGGGTCGCGGTGCAGGCGCTGGGCGCGGCTGGGGGCGTGCTCGCCACCTCAACGGCGGTGCGAGTGGTCAGCTATGCCGCGTCGCTCCCGAGCTCCGGACAGTCTGGATGAGCGCTGTGCGCCGGCTCAGTAGTTCGGGTTGGACTTGTGCTTTTTCGTCGTTGTCGTGGTCGTCGTGGTCGTCGTGGTCGTTGTGGTCGTCGTCGGGCTGCTCGTCGTCGTTGTCGTGGACGAGCTCCCGCTTTTACCACCGCACCCCGCCACCGCGACAGCGGCTGCGAGCGAGGCCACTAGCGTTAGCATGGCGGTCCGTGGCGTTCTTCTCATGGGCCGGGCTCCAGTCGTCGATCGATGGCTCGGGCGCTCACCTTAACAGGCGTTCACGGCGCCGGTCGAGCTGCAGCGAGCACTCGCAGCCGGCAAGGACCTCATGAGCGTCGGGGCGACTGTGAGCCCCGGGTCGGCGGACACGCCTCCTGCAGAGCGCAACCTCGGCTCGGGCGGGACATGGCTTTTGGTGGTCTGCTGCGTTGCGCAGTTCATGGTCATCCTCGACCTGAGCATCGTCAACGTGGCGCTGCCGTCGATCCAGTCATCTCTTGGCTTCTCCGCGCCAGAACTGCAGTGGATCGTAGATGCCTACTCGATCACTTTCGCGGGCTTTTTGATGCTCGGCGGTCGCGCCGCGGACCACTTCGGGCAGCGGCGGATGTTCGTCGCGGCGTTGCTGCTGTTCGGGCTCGCATCGCTCGCCGGCGGCCTTGCGCCGGACCGCGGCTTGCTCGTGGTCGCGCGCGCCGTGCAGGGGCTGGGTGGCGCGCTGATGGCGGCGTGCTCGTTGGCGATCATCACCTCGTCATTCGCGCCCGGCCCACAGCTCCACCGCGCGATCGGCGCGTGGGCGTCGATGAACGGCCTCGGCGGCGCCGCGGGGATGCTGTTTGGGGGCCTGATCACTCAGTTCCTCAGCTGGCGCTGGGTGCTGCTGATCAACCCTCCGATCGGGATCGCAGCCGCGATCGTGGCCTATGCGGTCGTCAGCGAGCGTCGCCGCGCGCCCGGACGCAGCTTCGACCTCGCGGGCGCGTTGACGCTGACGATCGGGCAGATCGTGCTCGTCTTCGGGATCGTCGAAGCGGGCCTGGCCGGCTTGGGAACGTTCGCCGCGCTCGGCCCGATCGTTGCGGGGGTGGTTCTGCTTGCGGTGTTCGGAGTGATCGAGGTGCGTTTCGCGTCTGAACCGCTGATTCCCTTCAAAGAGCTGACCAAGCCACTACGGATTGCCAACAACATCGTGTTGCTGTTCAGCGCGTCGCTGTTTCCGCTGTGGTTTGTGAGCTCGCTGTACCTGCAGCAGGTGCTGTATCTCTCGCCGCTGGACACGGGCCTGATCTTCCTGCCGATGACCTTGATGATCATGCTGGTCGCCTCCCGCACCGGCAAGCTCGTCAGCCACTTCGGCGTGCGTCCCGTGCTGGGCGGAGGCCTCGTGATGTTGACCGCGGGGCTGCTGCTGCTCGCGAAAATCGGCTCGAGCGGAAGTCCGGTTGTCTACATCATGCTCCCGGGGCTGCTGACTGCCGCAGGAATCGCGATGTCGATTGTTCCCTCCACGATCGCCGCCACTCAGGGCGCAAAGGAGGGTCAGGCGGGGCTCGCGTCGGGTCTTGTGAACACCTCACGCCAGGTCGGCGGCGGGCTGGGGCTCGCGATCCTGGTAACGCTCGCGACCTCGCGCAGCAGCCACCTGATCGGCTCCGGCCATGGTGTGGCGCACTCGCTCACCGACGGCTTCCGGCTCGCCTACCTGATCGGCGGCGGCCTCGCCGCCGCGGCGGCGCTTGTCACGTTCACGGCGATGCGAAACCCCGCGGGCGTGGTGCTGCCCGCGGCGCGTCGCCTTGTGATCGCCGTCGCCGTCGTCGTCGCCGGCTTCGTCGCGCTCGACACCGCGTTCGCCGGCTCGCACGGTGCGCCCGTCGGCGCCTACACCACGAGCGGCACATACAGCTTCGTCACCGCGCCGACGCTGCACCCGCCGATCCTGCACCAGGGCAGTAAGAGCGCCGTCAGCGAGCTGGCGCCTGGCTACATCTTCACCACCAACTTCTACGACCTCAACTACCCGCCCCTGGTCGGCCAGAGCGGGCCGCTGATCCTCGACGACGAGCTGCAGCCAGTGTGGTTCCACCCCGTGCAGGAAAAGCTCGTCGCATCCAACCTCAGCTTGGAGACCTACGAAGGCAAGCCTGCGCTCGCATGGTGGCAGGGGGTCGTCACGAGCACCGGCTCGACGGAAAGCGGCGAAGATGTGGTGGTCAACCAGCACTACCAGACGGTTGCGAGGATTCGGGGCAAGGATGGCTGGAAGCTCACGCTGCACGCGATCGACATCTCAGGCGAAGACATCTGGGTCACGGCCAACAAGAACATCGCCAAGAACCTGTCGAGCTACGGCGGTGCCTACAACGGTGCGCTGATCGACTCGGCAGTCCAGGAGTACAACCTCAAGACCGGCAAGCTGCTGCTCACGTGGGATGCGCTGCAGCACATCCCGCTGGGCGACTCCCACGCGACCGTGCCCACCAACGGGTTCCCGTGGGACGCCTACCACGTCAACGCCATCGACCTCACCGGCAACGGAAGCTTCCTGGTCTCGATGCGCAACACCTGGGCCGCGTACATGGTCGACGTCAACACCGGCCGGATCGAATGGACCCTCGGCGGCAGACACTCGAGCTTCAAGTTCGGCCGTGGCGCAGAATTCCAATGGCAGCATGACGTGGCGATGCCATCAGGCTCGACGGTCACCGTGTTCGACGACCATTGCTGCCAGCTCACAGGTGGTGGCACGTCCGTCCCACCCACCGGGCCGTCTCGCGGCCTCGTGCTGAAGTTGAACCAGGGCACGCATGTAGCGACGCTCGAGGATCAGTACGGCAACCGCGAAGGGTTCAAGTCCGAATACATGGGCGACACACAGCCGCTGGCGGACAGCAACACATTCGTCGGCTGGGGATCGGCGCCGTACTTCACCGAGTACAGCGCCACAGGCAAGCTGCTGTTGGAAGCTGAATTTCCCGGCAGCGACCTGAGCTATCGCACGATGGTGGAGCCATGGGTCGGGCTGCCACTGACCTCGCCCGCGGCCGCCGCCCGCGCTAGCGATGGCAAGACCACGGTGTACGCGAGCTGGAACGGCGCCACCCAGGTTGTCTCATGGCGAGTTCTTGCCGCTGCTGGTGCTGGCAAACTGACGGCGGTGGCCACCAGCACCAAGTCCGGGTTCGAGACAGCCATCAGCGTGCCGGCAGGCTACGACAGCTTCCAACTGCAGGCGCTCGACGCGGGCGACCACGTGATCGGAACTTCACCGCGATTCTCGGGTTCGACTCAATGATGATCCGCTCCACAGCAGTCCTCGCGGCGTTGGCTGCGTGCGTTGGCCTGGCCGCGTGTGGTGGCGCGTCCACGGCAACCCCAGCGCTGCTGGATACTTCGGCAACCGCCGCGGTGTCCGGGCCGGTCGCCATCTCACCCCAGCCTGGAACCCCCGATGCCTCACCGCTCACGCAGATCAGCTTCCTCGGGCCCACAGGCACCCACGTCTCCGACGTCCATGTTGTGGGCTCGCACAGCGGCACGCATGCAGGCGTGCTGCGCGCCTACTCGACGGGAACGGGCGAAAGCTTCCTGCCGGCGCACCAGTTCGCGGCGGGCGAGCGCGTCACGGTCAGCGCCAAAGTCACCGTGGGAACGAGTAGCTACACGGAGAGCACCAGCTTCATGGTCGCCCACCAGGCGACGGTAAGCCAGAAAGAGTTCCCCAACAACGCGGGCAACTCAAGCGAAGTGCAGCACTACAGCTCCGCGCCCACGCTGACCCCCTCTGCGGTCCACATCACCACCACCGCCAAGAGCGGATCCTCACCCGGAGATCTGCTCCTCGCTCCCTACCAGGGGGACGGTACGCCGGGTCCGATGATCACCGACCAGAGCGGCAACCTGATCTGGTTCCATCCGTTGCCCGCAGGCGTGGAGTCGACGAGCCTCAGGCTGCAGCAGTACGAAGGCAAGCCCGTGCTCGCGTGGTGGCAGGGCCGGATCCTGGAAGTCGGCTTCGGCCAGGGCGAAGACGTGATCTACAACACCTCCTACCAGAAGGTAGCGACCGTCAGGGCTGGCAACGGCTATCACGCAGACCTGCACGAATTCCGGCTCACGCCGGAAGGCACCGCGTGGATCGACATGTTCGACCCGATCGAGATGAACCTCTCCTCCTTTGGCGGTCGCTCCGATGGCGTCATCAACGACTCGGTGATCGAGGAGGTCGACGTGAAGACCGGCCTCGTCATGTGGCAGTGGCACGCGCTTGGGCACATTCCCATCAGCGAATCCCACAACCCTGCGCCCAAAGCCGACTATCCGTGGGATTACGTGCACATCAACTCGATATCCCCGGGAACCGCTGGGGAAGTGCTTTTGTCCTCGCGCAACACGTGGACGCTTTATGACGTGGATATCGACAGCGGCGGTGTCCGTTGGCGCCTCGGCGGCAGCCACTCGAGCTTCAAGCTTGGCCCAGGTACTCGCACCTACTGGCAGC
>JBEKAM010000208.1:0-5932 GCA_050015915.1 Solirubrobacteraceae bacterium | reverse complement strand
GGCTGCGTCTCCCGCCCAGTCCATCAACCCCTGGTCGGAGATCCCATCCACATACCCCGTCCCCGCCCAAGCCGGCGCGCTAAAGCACGCCAAGCTCAGGCAGAGCGCTACGAGCGCTACAAAGGCGCGCCCACTATTGCTCCTCAGCCGCAGCCGGTGTTGTTGCCACACGATGAACACGTGTAGCAGGAGCCGGTCCGCTGCATCATCCCTCCGCACTGGCTGCACGCTGGCCCTAGGTCGAGGCCCTGTAGTCGCGCGGGGAGCACCGGCGGGGAGTCTGTCAGCGCCGCCACGGCGGGCTTGCCATGACCGTCGGCCGCGGACGCTGCGGGCGAGCTGCCCGACGAGCCGTTGCCCGGTGAGCCATTGCCTCCGCCGTGGCCATTGCCGCCACCGTTGCCGGGGCTTGCGGTGTCCGAGTAGCTGACCGACTGGGCAGCGTCCTGTGCCGCTTTACGCGCACGCACCGCCGGCGTGAGAATGCCGAGCTCCTCCTGTGCGTCGGTGTCCAGGAAGCGGGATGCCAGCCAGCGCATGATGTAGTCGGGCATCGACTTCGCGAACGGGATCTCCGGGTTGCCCGTGATTCCCTCTGGCTCGAAGCGCATGTAGCTGAACTTCTGCACGAGCGTTTCGAGCGGCACCCCGTACTGCAGCGCGATCGAGATCGCGGTCGCGAACGAGTTCATCATGCCCCTGAGCGTGGAGCCCTCCTTGCCGATGTCCGTCAGGAAGATCTCTCCCACGGAGCCGTCCTCGTACTTGCCCGCGGTGATGTAGCCCTCGTGCCCGCCGATCGAGAACTTGTGTGTGATCGATTCGCGCTCGCGCGGCATGCGCTTGCGCTTGGGTCCCGCGTCCGCCAGCGCTTTCGTGACCGCGGCCTCGACGAGTGCGTCCACGTCCACGGGCTCCTTCACGCCCTGTTGCGCGTCGGTGCGCAGCGCCTGTGCTGTCTTTGAGCCGTCGCGGTAGATCGCCAGTGCCTTCACCCCGAGGTGCCACGCCTGCGTGTACGCGTCTGCGATGTCCTCCACCGTCGAGTCCCGGGGCATGTTGACCGTCTTTGAGATCGCGCCCGAAAGGAACGGCTGCACCGCGCCCATCATCTTGATGTGGCCCATGTGTGAGATCGCGCGCTCGCCCACCGCCACGTCGAACACCGATAGATGCTCATCGCTCAGGCCAGGGGCGCCCACGATCGTGCCGTGCTCTGCCAGGTGCGCCTCGATCTGCTCGAGCTGCTGCTCTGAGTAGCCGAGCGTCTGCAATGCCAGCGGCACCGTTTTGTTGACGATCGTCAACTGTCCGCCGCCCACCAGCTCCTTGAACTTGACCAGCGAGAAGTCAGGCTCCACGCCGGTTGTGTCGCAGTCCATCAGGAACGAGATCGTGCCCGTCGGCGCGAGCACCGTCGCCTGGGCGTTGCGGTAGCCGAAGCGCTCGCCCAGCTCCACCGCCTCGTCCCATGAGCGTCGTGCCGCGGTGAGCAACTCGCCGTCCACGCACGCCGTGTCCGGGATCGCGTATGAGGCTTCGCGGTGCATGCGCATCACGTTGTTGTGCGGTTCGCGGTTTTCCGCGTAGCGCTCGTAGGCGCCGAGCTGCGCCGCCACCTCAGCCGAGCGTCGGTAGGCCCTACCGGTCATCAGCGCTGTGATCGCCGCCGCCGCGCCGCGGCCGTGGTCGGAGTCGTAGGGCATGCCGTTGCTCATCAGATACGCGCCCAGGTTCGCGTAGCCGAGGCCTAGCTGACGGAACGCGCGCGCGTTGGCGCTGATCTCTTCCGTCGGGTAGCTGGACGGACCGACGATGATCTCCTGGGCCAGCAGCATCACGTCGACCGTGTGCTCGAACGAGGCCACATCGAACGTGCCGTCCGGGCGGCGGAACTTCATCAGGTTCAGCGACGCCAGGTTGCACGCGGAGTTGTCCACGTGCATGTACTCCGAGCAGGGGTTCGACGCGTTGATCCGCCCGCTGTTCGGCGAGGTGTGCCACTGGTTGATCGTCGTGTCGTACTGCACCCCCGGGTCCGCGCAGCGCCATGCTGCCTCGGCGATCTCGCGCATCAGCTCACGCGCGCTCACGGTTTCGATCGGCTGTCCCGTGGCGCGGGAGGTCAGCTGCCACTCGCCGTCTTCCTCGACAGCGCGCATGAACTCATCGGTTACCCGCACCGAGTTGTTTGCGTTCTGATACTGGATCGACTTGAAGCCCTCGCCGTCGATCGACATGTCGAAGCCCGCGTCGCGCAGCGCCGCTGCCTTGTCCTCCTCCTTGGCCTTGCACCAGATGAACTCGCGGATGTCCGGGTGGTCGACGTCGAGCACCACCATCTTCGCCGCCCGTCGGGTCTTGCCGCCGGACTTGATCGTGCCCGCCCACGAGTCCGCACCGCGCATGAACGACACCGGTCCAGACGCCGTGCCGCCCTTGGCCAGCGGCTCCATCGACCCGCGAATTTTCGACAGGTTGATGCCCGACCCCGAGCCGCCGCGGAAGATCATGCCCTCCTTGGTGTTCCACTCGAGGATCGACTCCATCGTGTCCTCGACGCTGAGGATGAAGCAGGCGCTGCACTGCGGGCTCTCCTCGAAGCCCACGTTGAACCACACCGGCGAGTTGAACGCCGCCAGCTGGTGCAGCAGGATGTATGTCAGCTCGTGGTTGAAGGTTCGCGCGTCCTCTTCGCTCGAGAAGTACCCGCCCGCGCGACCCCAGCCGGTGATCGTGCCAGCGACGCGGCTGATCATCTCCTTGACCGAGCTCTCCCGCTCCGGCGAGTCGAGCTGCCCGCGAAAGTACTTCTGGGCAACGATGTTCGTCGCGTTCTGCGACCAGCTCTTCGGGAACTCCACGCCCAGTTGCTCAAACGCGACGCGGTCGCCGTGGCCTATACGCGCGTCGCGCAGCTCCCACTCGACGCTATCGAACGGGTGCACACCGGGACTCGTGAACAATCGCTTGATCGACAGCGCCGTGTCGCCCTGGACAACCTCTGCAACTGTGGTCTGCGTGGCGCCATCCATCTAACTATTCTCCTCGTCTCGAGCTCCGCGAAACCCCCAGTTTGCGGCGCGAATACAGTGTTTTTGGGGGTAACAGAGGATGATCCGCCTCCGGTCGGACGGACCCGTTTGCGTGGCCCTCCAAGCGTCCGCTTTCCTCCCTACAGGATAGCCGTAGAAGGGCTCGGAGACTGGGTTTTCGAGGCCCCAAAATGCGGCTTCGAAGGTGTTTTCTTGCAGGCCTTTTTGCAGCGGCGGCGTGCTAGCGCCCGAGCCGTGCCCAGTCGCTGAATTCAGCCCAGGTGGCCGACGCTCGGAAGCTTGCCTCGGCGATGGAATGGCGTAGCGACTGCATCCAGCGCGGTTCGAATGCGGTCATGCGCACGATGCCCCACGCCAGGCAGCAAACGATCGCGATTGCGGCGATCGCAATGGCGGCGATGGCCGCATTCGAGAGCTTGCCGCTGGAGGTTGCGTGCGCGAGTGCGAGGGTCATATCTCCGCCCATGCTAATTGCGGCGGGCGCTACTCAGCGGCAGATCGGCGAGCGCGGCGAGCGCGTCGCGCAGCACCTGCTCTGGTAGCTGCGCGGCGTCGATCACGCGGATGCGCTCCGGCTCCGCGCGCGCAAGTGCGTCATAGGCGGATGCGATCGCAGCGAAGAAGTCATCGCCCTCGAGCTCCAAGCGGTCGGGCTCGAGTGCCCGCTCGTGCTGGCGCGCGCGTCCGTCCGCGGGGGAGATGCGCAGCAATAGCGTGCGGTCCGGGGTCAGTCCGCCGGTGGCAAAGAGGTTGATCGTGCGCACCTCCTCCACGCCCAGCGAGCGCCCCGCGCCCTGGTAGGCGAGCGAGGAGTCCACGAAGCGGTCCAGCAGCACAACCGCGCCCTCTTGCAGCAGCGGCTGCAGCAGCTGCTCAACGAGCTGCGCGCGGGCGGCCGCGTATAGCAGCGCCTCCGTGCGGGGGAGCACGTCCAGTGCAGGGTCCTTCACCAACGCGCGAATGCGCTCGGATACCTCCACGCCGCCTGGCTCGCGTAGGAGCCGTACTGGTGTGCCGTGGGCTGTGAGCTCGCGCTGCAGGCCGTCCGCGAGCGTCGTCTTGCCCGCGCCGTCCAGGCCCTCGATCGTGATCAGCGTGCCGTGTGCCACGACCGGGACGCTATCGGCGCTGGGGTCACCACGACGAACTCCTCCTAAACACCCTCATCCGCCGCGGGCGCGATCGACGTCGCCTCTAGGATGACCAGCGATGTCAGCCCCCGCCCAAGCCGCTGATCCAACAGACGCGGAAGCGTCTCTCCTAACGGCGGGCATAGCCGCGCACCCGCATGCGCGCGCAGTCCTCACACCAGCCCTCGCGCCCGGCGGCAGCCCCTCGCACGCCTACCTCTTCCACGGCCCCGCGGGGACGGGCAAGCGGGCGGTGGCACGCGCGTTTGCGGCTGCGCTGCTGGTAGATGGCGCGCGCAACCCCGACACGGTGGCCGAACGGGTTGCCCGCGACAGCCACCCGGACCTCACATGGGTGACGCCTTCTGGTGCAGCGGAGGTGCTCGTGGCGGACATCGAGGAGCCGGTGGTCGCCGCTGCCACGCGCACGCCGTTTGAGTCGCAGCGGCGTGTGTTTGTGATCGAGAGCGTTGAGACGATGAACGACCAGGCGGCCAACCGCATGCTGAAGACGCTCGAGGAACCGCCTGCGTTCACGCACCTGCTGCTGCTGGCGGATCGTCGTGAGGACGTGCTCGCGACGATCTCATCGCGCTGTCAGGCCGTCCGTTTCGACCCGCTTCCGTCGGCGACGATGGCTGCAGGTCTCGACGGCGTCGATGGGGAGCGTGCGCGGGCGTGTGCCAGGCTGGCGCTCGGCGACGCCGGCCTCGCTGCGCGCCTGGCGAGCGAGGAGGGGCACCTGCTGCGCGAGCGCGCCGAGAAGCTCGTGCGCTGCGCGCTGTCCGGTCAGACCGGCGGGCGGCCGTGGCTGGGGATGCTAGACGCCGCCAAGGCGGCTGGAACTGCCGCCGGCGAGCGCTCGCAGGAGCTGATGGCGCGCGACCTGGAAATGGTGCCCAGCAAGGAGCGCAAACGCTATGAGCGCGAAGGTGCAGACGCGCGACGCCGCGGCGAGCGCCGGGTGCGTACGCAAACGCTCGACCTCGCCCTACGGATCGCAGAGCTATGGCTACGCGACCTGCTGTGCGTTCGCGAAGGGGCTGGCGAGCTCGTGTATGCGGTTGACCGCGTGGCTGAGCTCGAGCAGGACGCTGACGGCTGTGATCCTGTGGCGCTAGAGCGTGGCATTGGACTCGTCGCCGACACGCGGCTGAGCCTGTCGCTAAACGTGTCCGAGGAGCTTGCACTGGAGGCGCTTGCGTATCGGCTGCAGGCGCTATTGGCCGACGAGGCCGCGCTGGTGGGCTAAGCCGCTCCGGGCCGCCGAGGAGAGCTACTCGGCGATCGGGCCCAAGTTGGGCTCGATGCCATAGGTATCGAACGCCATGAACTGCGAGAACTGGCGGTTTTCAGGACCGTGGAAGTCGGCGGAGCCGGTGGTGAGCAGGCCGAGCTCTGCGGCCCTGGTGGCAAGCAGGCGCGTCTGCGGCTCGTCGTGTGTGATGTAGAAGGCCTCGACACCGTCCATGCCAAGCTCGAAGAAGCGTTCGAGGGTCATGAGCACTTCGCCGTCGTCGGAGATGTCCCAGAAGGGGTGTGCCCAGATGGCAACGCCTCCGGCGTCGTGAATCGCTTGAACTGCCTCTGCGACGGTGGGCGTCTGGCGCAGACGGAACGCTGGCTTGCCCTCGATCAGGTAGCCGCGGATGAGCGAGCCGATATCGTCGATGTTCTCTGCCTTTAGGCGCTCAGCGTTGGCTGGGGCGCGCAGCACGGCGCCGGCGAGATGCGGGCGCCCGATGG
>JBEKAM010000207.1:0-5935 GCA_050015915.1 Solirubrobacteraceae bacterium | reverse complement strand
GCGCGGGCGGGCCGGCCGTGTCTATACATGTGGCGGACGCACCTGCACGCCTAGGCTCTGCCAGGCGGCGGTCACGAGAGCCTCACCTCAGCGATCGCGCGAGGCTTCACGTGCGGCGCGACGAATAGATAGCGCCAGCAACCCGATCACGGCGGGTGGCATGATCCACCAGGCAGCCACCGTCGTCGTCGCGAGCAGCGCGGTGAGCCCCAGCGCCAGTACCACTCCCAGCGCGGTACGCCAGTCGTCGCCGACAATGAACTCCCACACGCCCGTGAGGAACGACTCCACGCGCGTCATCCGCTCACCGTGGCCTCGTCGCTGGCTGTGCTTGGTGCCGCTGTCGGTTGCATGGCGATAGCCGCGGCGCTGGAGCGCTGCAGCGTCCATACCATCGCGATCGCTGCCAAAAGGACTCCAGGGATGATGGCCAGCAACGCGGCGTCGCCCCCAGGCCAGCTCGCGCCGGTGCCCTCGGTTCCCCAGAACATCCCGAACGAGCTGAGCATCACGCCCACCGCGAACTTCATCGTGTTCTCCGGCACCTTCGCCAAGGGTGCTCGCGCGGCTGCGCCCACGACGACCACCAAGAGCACAGCCGCGGTTGCCGCCCCGGCGGCGAGGGGAATACGGTGCTGGTTAGCGCCGAACGTGAGCACGATAAACGCGACCTCGAGGCCCTCCAGCAGCACGCCTTTGAACGAGATCGCGAACGCATAGCCGTCAAAGCCCGGCAGCTTTGCGCCGGCCGCTCTTGCGGCTTCGGCCTCTTCCTCAAAGATCTTCTGCTCGTCGTGCTTGGCCTTCAGCCCGGCGGCGCGCAGGATCGCCTTGCGTAGCCACTGCAGCCCGAACACGAGCAACAGGCCGCCGATGAGGATCCGCAGCACGTCGATCGGAAGCGAGGTGAGCGCGGGCCCGAGTGCCGCCACGATGACGGCCAGCGCGACGACCCCCGCTCCCACGCCGCTCATCGCCGAGGACCAGCTGCGCGTGGTGCCCACCGCGAGCACGATCGTCAGAGCCTCGACCGCCTCCACCGCACAGGCGAGGAAGACGGAGATCGCGAGGCCAACCTCTGCGCCGCTCATGATGTTGCACACGATAGGGCGAGCTCCGCGTAAAGTGCGAGCAATGTCATCGCCAGCGCAATTGGGTCCCACGGACGGCTCACAGACCATCGTCCAAGCGCGCGATCTATACCGCCGCTACGGCGAGGGGGAGACTGCTGTCGAGGCCCTTGCGGGGGTCACGGTCGACTTTCCCACGGGACGCTTCGCGGCGATCATGGGCCCGTCTGGCTCAGGCAAGTCGACGCTAATGCACCTGCTCGCCGGTCTTGATCGACCGACCTCCGGCACCGTCAGTATCGCCGGCGTGGAGCTCACCGAGCTCGACGACCGCGCGCTCACACAGCTGCGCCGTGATCGCATCGGCTTCATCTTCCAGACGTTCAACCTGCTGCCCGTGCTCAACGCCGAGGAGAACATCCTGCTGCCGCTGTCGATCGCGGGACGCGACGTCGATCGCGAGTGGTTCGACCAGCTCGTGGAGACGGTCGGCATTCGCGACCGCCTCAGCCATCGCCCCGCGGAGCTCTCCGGCGGCCAGCAGCAGCGCGTGGCGGTCGCAAGGGCGCTGATTTCGCGCCCGGCGGTGGTGTTCGCGGACGAGCCGTCTGGGAACCTCGACTCGAAATCCTCCGGCGACGTTCTGCAACTGCTGCGCCACGCGGTCGACGACTTCGGGCAGACGGTCGTGATGGTCACCCATGACGCGCATTCGGCGTCGTTTGCGGACCGGCTGCTGCTGCTCGCCGACGGTCGGATCGTGCACGACGGGGAGGCGGCGAGCGCCGAGCAGGCGCTCGACCTGATGAAGGCGATCGGCTGATGAAAAAGCTCGTGCTGCGCGGCTTTGCCCAGCGCAAGGTGCGGGCACTGTTGACCGGCGTCGCAATCGTTCTCGGGGTGGCGCTGATGGCAGGTAGTTACATCCTCACGGACACGATCAACGCCGCTTTCGCGGAAGTCTTCGGTGCCGCGTACAAAAACCGGGCGGTTGTCGTCACCGCAAAGGAAACACTCGGTAAGGGAAGCGAATCTCAGCCGTATCCAATCACCGAAGCTACGCTTGCACGTGTGCGTAGGGTGCCGGGGGTGGAGGCAGCCTCCGGCGGAGTTGTGACCGGGGCGACGTTGCTCACGACGAGCGGCAAGCGGATATCGAGCACAGGGCCGTCGCTGGTGGATGCGGTTCAGCCTGCCCACTTCGAGGCGTTCACAGCGGTGCAGGGCCATCTCCCCAGCGCCGCTGACGAGACGGCGATCGATCAGGCTACGGCCAAGCACCAGGACCTGCACGTCGGCCAGCAGCTCGTGATCGCGGGCGCGGCTCGCGCGCGTCGATACACGATCTCCGGCATCGTCAAGTTCGGGAGCAGCGAATCCCTCGGTGGTACGAGCATCGCGCTGCTGCTCCCCGCCCAGGCCCAATACGTCTGGGGCAAACCGGGCGAATACGACATCGTCAACGTCGCCGCGAGCTCAGGTGTTTTCCCCAGACAGCTGGCCTCGCGCATCCGCGCCGCCCTGCCGGCGACGCTCACCGTGCGCACCGGCGCTCAGGAAGCCGCCAACCAGACGGCCGAACTGGAAGAAAAACTCGGCTTCCTCCGCACTTTCCTGCTGGTCTTCGCCTACGTCGCGCTGGTCGTGGGCGCGTTCATCATCTTCAACACGTTCTCCATCACCGTTGCCCAGCGCGTGCGCGAGTTCGGTCTGCTGCGCACCCTCGGTGCCTCGCGCGGGCAAATCATGCGCTCGGTGGTCGCGGAAGGACTGCTGCTCGGCATGGCGGGATCGGTGGTCGGGCTCCTGGCTGGGATCGGCCTTGCGCCCGCGCTCGACGGGCTGTTCAAGGCGTTCGGAGCGGACCTACCCGACAACGGCACGGTGCTCGAGACCCGCACGGTGCTCGTCTCGCTAGGCGTGGGCGTCGTCATCACCGTCCTCGCAGGCTTCTTTCCGGCGATGCGCGCGACGCGAGTGCCGCCGATGGCGGCGATGCGCGAGGGCGTGCAGATCCCGCCGCGGCCGCTTCCGACCCGCCGGGCGTTGGTGATTCGCTTCGCGCTGTACGCCGTGGTCGTGGTGGCGCTAAGGATCGTGGTCGGCGGTGGGCTCGCACTGCTGGTCCTGGTTGTCCTCGCCGTGCGCTTCTTGCGATTGAGGGCACGGCTGAAGCACCCTGGCGAGCGCCCGCCGCGCCACTACCGCGTGATCCCTGCGCTTGGCCGCACGATTGGACTGCTCGTGAGCTGGCGCGGTATCACCGGCCGCCTCGCCCGGGAGAACTCGATACGCGAGCCTGGGCGCACGCTCGTGACAGCGCTAGCGCTCACCGTGGGCCTCGGCCTGGTGGCCTTCATCTCGGTGCTGGCTGCGGGCACGAAGGCGACGATCGATCAAGCGGTAAGCCGCTCGTTCGCGGGCAACCTGATCGTCCAGAACACCAGTGCCGGCCAAGGGGGCATCCCGGGTGCGATCGCGCCGGCACTGCGCTCTATCCATGGGGTGGGCGCGGTCACCGCGATCTCTTTTACCAAGGGCAGGGTGCGGGCCCTCGACGAGCGGGGCACGCCGGTGATCGATGAAAACAGCCCGGTTACGGCGATCGAACCGCAGTCGTTCGGGAAGCTGTACAAGGTTGAATGGGAACACGGCTCGGCGGCTACGCTCGCCTCCCTCGGCCAAAAAGGCGCAGTCGTCTCGAAGAAATTCGCGAGCGCCCACCACCTGCGGGTAGGGGAACGCCTGGGGGTGGAGACCGCCTCAGGCCATCAAGTAACGTTGACCGTGCGCGGTATCGTCAAGGAAGAAGCAATCGGACTGTTCTCGAACCTGACGATCTCGCGCGCGCTGGCGCGCACAGCGTTTGGGCAGCATGAAGACAGCGTGGATTTCGTCGCCTACGCTCCGGGCGCAAACGGCGCAGAAGTGCGCAGCGGCATCGATGCGCTGCTGCGCAACAACTTCCCGCAGGCGCACTCGCAGACGGCGGCGCAGTACACCCAAGAAGTGAGCAATAAAACCAACAAGCTCCTGCTGCTTGTGTATGTGCTGCTCGCGCTGTCGGTACTGGTTTCCCTGTTCGGGATCGTGAACACGCTCGTGCTGTCGATCTACGAGCGCACACACGAGCTCGGGATGATGCGAGCGATCGGTGCCTCGCGCCGCCAGATCCGCCAGATGATTCGCTATGAGTCGCTGATCACCGGTCTGATCGGCGGTGTGCTCGGCCTCGTGGTCGGCGTCGTCGGCGCGGTGCTCGTGGCCACGCTCGCGCTGTCGGGGTCGGGCTACGTGATCTCAATCCCTGTGGGCACGCTGTTCGTGCTGTTGATCGCCTCGGCGCTTGCCGGTCTGCTCGCTGCGCAGCTGCCCGCGCGCCGTGCCGCGCGGCTGGATGTGCTGGGCGCGCTCGCCAGCGAGTAGGTGACTACTGCTGCTGTGCCAGCGTCCTTGCAGAGGGCTTGCTTTAGCGCCCCGTGATGTTTATGATGCGTGACCGTTAGCAGGGGTCGCGAAATCTCAACATCTGTTGGGGTGGGAAGCCTCAAGATCCGTCGAGGCTGTGGGCTCCCCATGCGGGGTCCATTCGTGGCAGGCAAGGAAGCGGGAGGCGCTATGAGTGTGGATACGGGGAGCAGTGTGGAGGCTGGCGTTACTTGGAATCCCGCGTCGTTGGCGGATTCGGGGTCTTTGCCTTCCTCGAAGCCTTTGCCTGGCTCGCGTGGGTTTTTGGGGTTGGGTTGGCGTCGTGGTGGTTTGGTGGGGGGAATCGCGGAGGTTCGTGGGCCGGCCGCCTGTATGCGTCGGGATGCTTTGTTTAGGCGGTTGTTGGTAGTTGCTGATGTTGTTGCGATGGTCGGTGCATTTTTGGTGACTGTGGAGCTCTCGCGACGTTCTGTGCAATTGACGTGGGTGGGTATTGCAGCTATTCCAATATTGGTTATTTGTGCGAAGTTGACGGGGCTATATGACCGTGATGAGACGCTGTTGCGCAAGACCACATTGGACGAGGCGCCGAAGCTATTTCAGCTGGCGACTTTGTGTGCGTTGGTGGCATGGTTGACGGGTGGGCTGTTGGTGCGGGGGGCGTTGGATCGGCACGAGGCGCTGTTCTTGTGGCTGGCGTTGGCGGGGGGGTTGATCTTGGCGCGCGCTGTGTCACGGGCGGTGGCGCTGCGGATCGCGCCGGGGGAGCGGTGTTTGTTCATCGGTGATGAGGTCTCGGCCGAGACGATTCGCTCGAAGTTGACCGGGCATGGTGGCGTCAAGGCGGAGGTCGTGGCGCACCTGGATCTGGACAAGGTCGCGTCGTGGTCGACGGATAGCTTCTCTGAGGTTCGTTTGGCGGAGATCCGCGATTTGGCGCGGACGCTTGATGTGCATAGGGCGATCATCGCGCCGCGTAGCGTCGATGGGGGGGAGATGCTCAACCTGGTGCGCACGTTGAAGGCGGTTGGTGTGCGGGTGAGCGTGTTGCCGCGGTTGTTGGAGGTCGTGGGGTCCTCAGTCGAGTTCGACGATCTCCACGGGGTGACGGTGATGGGCGTGAGGCGGTTTGAATTGACGCGCTCTTCAGCGGCGTTCAAGCGTGCGTTTGACCTGCTGGGTGCGTCGCTGGGGTTGTTGGCAGTCTCGCCGCTCTTGATCGTGATCGCTATCGCCGTGAAGCTCGATAGTCGTGGTCCTGTGTTCTTTGGCCAGCAACGTGTGGGTAGGCATGGGCAGCGTTTTCGGATGCTGAAGTTCCGCACGATGGTTCCGGACGCTGAGGCGATGAAGGAGTCGTTGCGTGATCGCAACGAGGCGAAGGAGGGGTTGTTCAAGATCGCCAAGGATCCGCGTGTGACGCGGGTCGGGCGGTT
>JBEKAM010000206.1:0-5958 GCA_050015915.1 Solirubrobacteraceae bacterium | reverse complement strand
CGCGACATCGAGCGCCTGCATCGCGAGGATCTCTCCAGGGGGCTAGCCGGAGTGCTCGCCCGTGTCGAGGGGGCGCTCGCGGAGGTGCTCGGCAAGCGAGCCGGCTCGCTCACGCGCGAGCGGCCAGGTCGGTATTGGTTGCTGATGCCAGAAACGGATCGCGTCGGTGCACGTGACCTGGCCGGGAGCCTTACGCACGCGGTCGCGTCTTGTCGCGGTCAGGATGGCGCGCCACTGGAGGTGGCGATCGGTACAGCAGTGTGTCCCGACGATGGGCTCGAGGCCTCGGCACTGGCCGCGCACGCGGATGTTGGGCTCTACGCGGACCGCTCCGCCGCCCGTGTCACAGCTGGCCGGCGCGCCCCCATCGACGAGCCTGTCTGAGGACTTACGCTTCAGCCGCTGGGGCGCCACCGGTCAGAGCGGCGCTCGAGGAGACTGGCGGCAGGCCCAGCGAAGGTGTGTTGGTCGTCTTGCCAACGATATGAGTGGCGATACGGACGGTCTCGGTGATACCGAGGCTCTGCGCCGCCCCTGCCGTCAGATCCCACTGTGCGCCGTGACTGTAGGGCCCGCGATCGAGCACTGGCACGGTTAGGCTGTGCCCGTCGTAGGTGACGGACACGAGCGTGCCGCAGGGAAGCGTTCGGTTCGCCACGCCCACCACCGCGGGGGTGAGCGTCTGCCCACACGCGGTCTGCTTGCCGTAGAAGCCCGGGCCGAACCATGTGGCGATGCCGCTCGGGCGGACTTTCGCCGGTGTCGAGCTGGTCGGCGTCGAGGGGGCAGCCACAGCACCGCCGGTGTCGGCGAGCGCGCTTACCGCGCAGCCCGCGAACAGCGCCATCGCCGCCAGTAGGGCGAGCAGGAGCGTAGGTGTCTTGAAGTTCACTGGCATCGTCATCCACGCCTACGGGGTGAGCTGACGGGCTCGCGCGGCACTAGTGCGGCGCTACGGCCCTGCTGGGCCGATTCGCCCCAGCGGATCGACTAGATCCGCAATGGGTCCCCCGTCTGCCTCGATCAGAGTCGTGGCAGCTCGGCGTGCGAGGCAGTATACAGAGCACTTAGAACGTCAGGAGAGCGGCAGGCGCGAAAGCACGTCCTTGAACAGGCGCTCTCCCGTTGAGATGCCAGCCTTGGCCAGCTCTCCGATCAGCTCGGCCGCGCCTGCGACTAGCTCGGCGCCGCCCGGCGGCTGAATTGGTCCGTTGACGCGCTCGCCCTCGCACTCGAACCCCTGTCTGGGTGCCGGCTCGCTCGTTGCCGCGCCAGCGGTGCGCTTGGGTGCGCTACGTGCGCGTTTAGGGGCAGCCGTGGTGCGCGGTGCTGTCGCTTTCTGCGCGGTGCGTGTGCGGCTGTCTTTGGTGCTTGCAGGCGGTCGGCCGTTGGAGCTTGCCGGCGAGCGACTGCTGGCCTTTGGCGTCGGCTCGCCGGTTGCGCCAGCAGGTACGGTCGCAGCGGCGGCCTTGCGCGCGGCCGCCCTGCGTGGGCTCGCGCGCTGTGGGCGTGTACGCGGAAGGTTCGAAAGGACCCCCGGCCTGTCCGCCGGCTCGTTCTTCTTAGGGGGGCTCATGTGCACATCATTGCTTAACGTGACCCTATGAGCGGATCGGCAAACGCTCTAACATCAGCCGCGAGGCGTTAGCATGAGAGCCTGAACTACCGAGTGGATATGTAACGTCGGCGGGGCTATTGCCGTATGTCCGGCGGATAGCTGTTCTCAGCGATAAAAACTGCGCGAGGCCACCTCGCCTTCGGGTTGTCGATCGACGGAAGAAATGGAAACACGAATGTCAGTAGTCGAGCTGCAGGAGCTGGATGAGGTCAAGGGCCTTGTTGCCAAGGGGCAGCAGGTAGGAGTCCTCTCCTATGCGGAGATAACCAAGGCGGTGTCCGAGCTCGACTTGGACGAGTCAGACGTCGAAGAGCTCCACGGTTTCTTCGAGCGCTCGGAGATCGAGCTCGTCGAGGAGATCGACCCCGCGATCGCCGCCGCGTCGCTGGTTGAGCGCGCGCCGGACAAACGCGGCCGACGCAAAGCGAAAACCGCGCTCGACCTCAAGCCGGACATGACGACCGACTCACTGCAGCTGTTCCTGAAGGACATCGGCAAGGTGCGGCTGCTGACCGCCCAGGAGGAGGTCGACCTCGCCAAGCGCATCGAGCGCGGCGACCTCGACGCCAAGCAGAAGATGGTCGAGTCCAATCTGCGTCTGGTCGTCTCGATCGCCAAGAACTACCGCAACCAGGGGCTGCCCTTCCTCGACCTGATCCAGGAGGGCACGCTCGGCCTGGTTCGCGCCGCAGAGAAGTTCGACTACCGCAAGGGCTTCAAGTTCTCCACCTACGCCACGTGGTGGATCCGCCAGGCGATTGCGCGCGCCCTCGCCGACAAGGCGCGCACGATCCGCATCCCCGTGCACGTCGTGGAGAAGCTCAACAAGATCGGGCGCGCCGAGCGCAAGCTCGTTACCGAGCTCGGCCGCGAGCCCACCGCTGACGAGATCGCCGAGGTCACCGGCATCGACCCCGAGGAGGTCGATTCGATCAAGCGCTCCGCTCAAGCTCCCGTATCGCTTGAGAAGCCAGTCGGCGACGAGGAGGAGTCCGAGTTCGGTCAGTTCATCGCTGACGAGCGCGCCGAGTCCCCGTATGAGCGTGCAGCTGAGATCCTCACCAAGGAGGCGCTGCGCGAGGCGCTCGAGAACCTGTCCTACCGTGAACGTCGTGTGCTCGAGCTGCGCTACGGGCTCGGTGGCGAGCACCCGCGAACGCTCGACGAGGTCGGGCGCACATTCAACGTCACCCGCGAGCGCATCCGTCAGATTGAGAACCAGTCGCTGAAGAAGCTGCAGAGTCTTGCGGAGGCGCAGAAGCTCCGCGACGTGGCGTAGCTTTCGTCCAGGCCGCACTGCGGCACTCAAGGCGGTCCGGCGGATTGCCGATCAGAGGGCATGTTCGACGTCATGCCTGCGCTGCGCGAGCTTGTCGCTAAGGAGGGCTCCGATCTGCACCTGAAGGTCGGCTCGGCGCCGCTTTACCGCGTGCACGGCGAGTTGATCAAGGACACGAGCACGCCGCCGCTGAGCGCCGATGACACCGATGGCGCGCTAAAAGCGCTGCTGGGTGACGAAGCCAAGCTGGCCGAGTTTGCCCGCGAGCACGAGGTCGACTTCTCCTTCGAAATCCAGGGTGTCGCGCGCTACAGGATCAACGCCTTTCTGCAGCGCGGGGTGATCTCGATGGCATGCCGCGCGATCCCCCACCACATCAGCAGCATCGAGGAACTGTCGCTGCCGCCGGTCGTGAGCGAACTGGCCGAGGAGGAGCGCGGCATCGTGCTGTTGACCGGGACCACCGGCTCAGGAAAGTCAACGACGCTTGCGGCGATGATCGACCACATGAATCGCACGATGAACAAGCACATCGTCACCATTGAGGACCCGATCGAGTTCGTCCACGAAGACATCAACTCGGTCATCAACCAGCGCGAGGTCGGCATGGACACCGCCTCGTTCAAGCGCGCTCTGCGCAGGGTGTTGCGCCAAGACCCCGATGTGATCCTCGTCGGTGAGATGCGCGACGAGGAGACCGTGCAGACGGCGCTCTCGGCGGCTGAGACGGGGCACCTCGTGCTCTCCACCATTCACACGGTTGACGCCACCGAGTCGATCAACCGCATGCTCGACTTCTTCCCTCCCCACCAGCATGCGCAGGCGCGGAGCATGATCGCCGGCACGATCAAGGGAGTCATCTCCCAGCGACTGGTGCCCGGTGCCGACGGCGGGCGCGTGGCGGTGTGCGAGATCCTGCGTATGACCGGTCGTGTCCGCGACATGATCGTCGACCCCGCCCAGACGGGCAAGCTGGTGGAGGTCATCACCAGTGGTGGCTATTACGGCATGCAGACCTTCGACCAGGCTCTCTTCGGTCACGTCAAGGCTGGCCGAGTGACCTTCGAGGACGCGATGCGAGTCGCGTCCAGCCCGCACGACTTCAAGCTTTTGATGCAGTCCGACGGGCGCAGAGGGACCACCATGGAGGACGTCGCCGCCGCGGAAGCAAACCGCGACGCGGACTCCAACCCTTCGCTCAGCGCCGCCTGAGTCCTCGAGCCGGCAGCCGGCTTTGCCGCACTTCAGTTGGTAAAGTAAAGGTTGAAATGGCCATGGATGAGACTTGCCCCGTCTGTATGACGGCGGAAATTGTGTGCGGCAAGTGGACGCTGTTGTTGGTGCGCGATTTGGCGGAGGGGCACTCGCGCTTCTGTGAGCTGGAACGCTCGCTCGCTGGGATCAGCCCGCGAACGCTGTCGCTACGGCTGCGGGCGCTGGAGGAGCAGGGGATCGTCGAGCGCCACACATTCCCCGAGGTGCCGCCCCGCGTCGAGTATGCGCTAACGGAGAAGGGGCGCGCGCTGCTGCCTATCATCGACGATATGCGCGCCTACGGAGAAGAGTGGCTGGGCGAGGAGTGCACGGAGCTCTCTGGCCAAGTGCCGATCGACCAGCAGACGCTCGCAGCCGTCTAAACGCCTACTGCAGCAAGGTCAAGCCCGGAAGTTTCATCGCCCCCGTCGCGCAGCCTGCGCCGCCGTCGCGCTCAGATCAACTAGGTCGCAAGACCGTGTTTGCGTCGATCGTCTCGGCGACGCGATAGCCGAGCGGTACTAGTTGCTCTGCGACCCAGCTGTCCGCCGGCAGCGTCTCGAGCACGATCAACGGTCGGCAACGCTCGATCGTGCGCATCGCACCAGCTAGCGCCTCTTGCTCGTGGCCCTCGACGTCTAGCTGAATCACCGCCACGCTGCGATCGCCTGACACAACCTCATCTATCGCCACCAAGTTCACCTGTTCGTTACTCAAACCCTCAGCGCTGGAAGGATCATCTATCAGTTGGCTGCCACCACCGAGTGCCACGCCTTTGCGATCGCTTGTCGCTAGTAGCGCTGTGTCGTTACGCCGGCTGAGCCCCGCATGGGTCAGCACCACGTTCTCGAGGTCATTGAGCTCGATCGTGATGCTGGCGCACCGGTAATTCTCTCGGTTTGGCTCGAATGCCCACACAATCGCGCCCGGCTCGCGCGAACGTGCCAAGGCGGGAATGAAGTCCCCAAAAAATGTCCCCGCGTGCACAATGTCACCGCTGACGTCCGCACTGCGCACAAGGTCGAGTGTCTTCGGCTCCCACACACGCGCATCGAGAATTGTCCGCGCGACCGGCCTGTGTAGCGAGGACTGCGGAACACAGTAAGCCCCATGTTCATTGCTCGCCACAACCGCGGCGGGCGCGTCGGGCGGCAACGTGACGGCAGCGTCCTGGAGCGAATGGGAGGGGGGAGCAGTGCGCGAACCGGCCCGCTTTCCTTGCCGGAGCGAGCGCCTGACTCGTCGTCTAAGTGGGTGTACCCAGTCGACTAGCCGCATCTATCTGCACCCTATTTTCCCATGGTATGATCGCGCTGTGAAGATCGTCGCGATGCTACAGACTTACAACGAGCAACGCTTCATCGGCGACTGCCTCGATCATCTCGCCGAGCAGGGGATATCTGCGTACCTCGTTGATAACGAATCGACCGACGACACCGTTTCGATAGCCGAGCGACGGCTCGGTAAAAACCTCGTCGGCATTGAGACGCTCGCTCGCGACGGTCACTTCGCTTTGCACAGTCAGCTCGTACGCAAGGAGGAGCTCGCGCAGAGCTTGGACGCCGACTGGCTGATCCACCTTGACGCTGACGAATTTCGTGTTTCCCCGGAGCAGGGCCAATCACTAGCAGAAGCGATCGCCGAGGTGGACGAGGCAGGCTATAACGCGGTGAACTTCCTCGAGTTCACTTTTGTACCCACTCGCGAGGCGCCCGATCACGATCACGCCGATTATCTGGAGACGATGCGCTCTTACTATCCGGTGCTGCCGCGATTCCCTAACCGTCTAAATGCGTGGAAGCGCCAG
>JBEKAM010000205.1:0-5995 GCA_050015915.1 Solirubrobacteraceae bacterium | reverse complement strand
CAGCGCCTTGCCGACGATCTCCTCGGACTCGCCACGGGAGTACACATCGGCGGTGTCGATGAAGTTGATGCCGGCATCCAGGGCGGCGTGGATGATCGCGATCGAGTCCTCGTGATCTGTGTTCCCCCACGCGCCAAACATCATCGCGCCAAGACACAGTGGGCTGACGCTGACGCCGGTCGCGCCCAGTTTGCGGTGCTCGACAGCCATCAGTCGAGCGCCTCTCTGATCACGGGGCTCTTCGCGGCGGCCACCTCGTCGAGGCGGCGCACGGGGGTGCTGTACGGCGCGGCTTGGGCGATCGTCGGGTCCTCGGCGGCCTCCTTGAGGATCGCTGCGATCGCGTCGGCGAACGCGTCGAGCGTCTCCTTGGTCTCGGTCTCTGTCGGCTCCACCATCAGTGCCTCCTCCACCAGCAGCGGGAAGTACACGGTCGGCGGGTGAAAGCCATAGTCGAGCAGACGCTTGGCCAAGTCGAGCGTCTTGATCTGTAGCTCGCGCTTCATCGGCCCACCGGAGAGCACGAACTCGTGCATGCACAGCTCGCCGTACGCAAGCGGCAGATACTGCGCCACGTCGTGCTCCTTCAGGCGAGCGAGCAAATAGTTGGCGTTCAGCACGGCCACTTCGGAGGCGTCCTTGAGGCCATCGCCGCCGAGTGAGCGGACATAGGCGTAGGAGCGCACGAAACAGCCGTAGTTGCCTTGGAAGCCGCGCAGGCGACCGATCGACTTCGCACGGTCGTAGTCGAGGTCGAACGCTCCGTCCTCACCACGAACGATGACTGGCACCGGCAGAAACGGGGCGATCCGGTCGGAGACGGCGATCGGCCCCGACCCCGGGCCGCCACCGCCATGCGGCTGGGTGAAGGACTTGTGCAGGTTGAAGTGCACGATGTCAAAGCCCATGTCGCCCGGACGCGAGATGCCCATCACGGCGTTGAGGTTGGCGCCGTCGTAATAAAGCGTCGCCCCGACCCCGTGCACGATCTCGGCGATCTCGGCGATGTTGGGGTCAAACACGCCGAGCGTGTTGGGGTTGGTGAGCATCAGGCAGGCAACGTCCGTGTCCGCCTTCGCGCGTAGGTCCTCGATGTCGATGCCACCGTCGGCATTGGTGGCGAGCTTGACTACCTCGAAACCGGCCATCGTGACGGTCGCGGGGTTGGTGCCGTGGGCAGTGTCGGGCGTGAGCACCTTGTGGCGCGTCTCGCCACGGTCCTCGTGGTAGGCGCGCGTGAGCAGCACGCCCGCAAGCTCGCCGTGGGAGCCGGCGGAAGGCTGCAACGAGACGTGTGGCAGGCCGGAGACCTCCGAGAGCGCACCCTGCAGGTTCCACATCAGCTCGAGCGCGCCCTGTGCCCGCTCTGGGTCCTGCAGCGGGTGCAGCCGGGCGTGGCCGGGCAGCGCGGCAACCCGCTCGTGCAGACGGGGGTTGTGCTTCATCGTGCAGGAGCCAAGTGGATAGAAGCCGGAGTCGAGGTCGAAGTTGCGCTTGGAGATGCCGACGTAGTGGCGCACGATCTCGGGCTCTGAGACCTCCGGCAGGCGCGGCGCCTGCGCGCGACGAAAGCGCTCGGGCAGTAGCTCGGAGACGTCGACGTGCGGCACGTCCATCTCGGGGCACATGAAAGCTCGGCGCCCGGGTGCGCCCTTCTGGAAGATCGTCCGCGCTGCGTCGCGCTGCAGCGGTGGGGCGGGGGCGCTCGTGGCGCTCGCATGCGGATGGCGCGCCTCGATGCCAGGGTCGGCGTGTAGGTGGTTTTCGTCGATCGGGCTCACGCGGGAACACTCATCTCGTTTGCCGTCGCGGGGTCGCGCTCGGCCGTAACGGCGTCTGCGAGCACTGCGACCAACCGGTCGATGTCTGCGCGCGTACGCCGCTCGGTGATCGCCACGAGCAGCACCCCACGGTCCTCCTCACGCCCGCTCAGCGCGTGCACGTCCACGCCCGGGTTGACCCCCTGGCGAGTACACCTGCGCCTGACGGCCGCCACGTCGGCGTCCAGACGCAGTGCGAACTCGCGAATCACGGGTTGCTCGTGGAGCTTCTCGACGCCGTCAAGCGCGGCGAGCTGTTCGCGCGCGTAGTGCGTGCGAGCAAGCAACAGCTCACCCAGCTCGACGATCCCTCGGCGCCCGAGCCAGCTGAGATAGACGACTCCTGCGAGCGCGTTGAGCGCCTGCGCTGTGCAGATGTTGGACGTTGCTTTCTCACGGCGGATGTGCTGCTCGCGGGTCTGTAGCGTCAGCACGAAGCCCCTGCGACCGTCGACGTCGACGGTCTCCCCCGCGATCCGACCGGGCATCCGTCGCAGATACTCCTCGCGCGCCGCGAACAGGCCAAACGACGGTCCACCGAAGTCGAGCCGGTTGCCGAGTGACTGGCCCTCACCGACGGCCACGTCGACGCCGCACTCCCCCGGCGGCTTGAGGATGCCGAGCGTGATCGGATCCACCTGTGCGATGACAACGGGCGCGCTCCTCGGGGAATCCTCGCCACCCGCCGCTGACTTGGCGGCGGCGCTCAGGGCAGCTGCGTCCTCGACCGCACCGTAGAAGTTCGGCTGCGCGAAGATCGCGGCGCTGGTGTCAGCGTCGATCGCCTGCGCCCATGCATCTGGGTCGGTGACACCGTCGCGCAGTGGCACCTCCACCACCTCCGCTCCGTATCCGTAGGCGTTGGTACGCAGCGTCTGCAGTGAATGCGGATGCAGACCGGCGCTGACAACGATCTTGTGTCCACCTGTGTGGAGCTTTGCCATGTACCCGGCAGCAGCCACCGCCGAGGGTCCCTCATACACAGACGCGTTGGAGACAGGCAGGCCGGTCAGCTCACAGATCGCGGTCTGGTACTCGAACATCACCTGCAGCCCACCCTGGGAGATCTCCGGCTGGTAGGGCGTGTATGGCGTGAGGAACTCCGAGCGCTCCATCAGCATGTCGATCAGCGCGGGGACGTAGTGGTCATACATCCCGGCGCCGAGGAAGCTCAGCTCGTCTTCAACGCTGGTGTTACGTGCGGCCAGCGCCCGCAGGTGCTCGTACACGTCCTGCTCGCTCTGCCCATCGGGGAGCTCGAGCGTCTGCTGCAGCCGTACCCCCGCGGGTATTTGCCGGTCGAAGATCTCCTGCAGGGTGGGAACTCCGATGACGGCGAGCATCGCGTCCAGATCTGCGGGGGTGATGGCGGTGTAGCGGCTCAAGGGCTCACGTCACGATAGAGGGTGGATCGCGGCGATCCCGCGGGGCGTGGCACTCGCAAAGCTAGCTCGTGAGCGTGGCCGTATAGGTGGCAGCGTTCATGAGCGCGTCGCGCTCGGATGGATCGGACAGGCGCACCTTGACCAGCCACCCCTCGCCATAGGGCTCCTCGTTGATCATCGCGGGGTTATCTGCAAGGGCCGCGTTGACCTCGACGATCTCGCCTGAGAGAGGCGCGACCACATCGGATACCGCCTTCACGGACTCGACCTCCGCGTAGGAGGAGTCCTTGACGAGGGTGGTGCCGACGGCTGGTGGATCGAAGAAGACGACCTCTCCGAGCGCGTCCTGTGCAAACCAGGTGATGCCCAACACCGCGTGCTCGGGGTCGTCCTCGGTGATGCGTGCCCAGTCGTGTTCGGGGTGATAAAGCAGATCAGGCGGGTAGCTGGCCTGGCTCATTCACGAGCCCTTTCTGTAGAGCGGCTTGTCCTTTACAACGGCGGGCCGCATCTTGCCACGAACGTCTATCTCGAGTTGAGTGCCGACGGCGGCATGCTCGGCAGGCACATAGGCCATGCCGATACCAATGCCAAGACACGGCGAGAGGGTGCCGCTGGTGACCTCCCCACCGCCGCTGATCGGGTTGCCCTGACGCGCGATCCCGGGCCCCTCGATCGCGAAGGCGACGAGCTTCTGCGCCGGGCCGACGTCACGAACCCGGCGCACAGCATCTGCGCCGATGAAGCCAGTGTCCTCCTTGCAGCACCACCCCAGGCCGGCTTCGATCGGCCCGCGATCCACGCTCAGGTCGTTGCCGTACAGGTGAAAGCAGACCTCGAGGCGCAGCGTGTCGCGAGCACCGAGCCCCGCGGGCACGGCGCCGCGACGGACGATTTCATCCCACAGCGCGGCGGCATCCTCGGGAGCGCACAGCAACTCGACTCCATCCTCGCCGGTGTAGCCGGTGCCGCACACGAGCACTTCGGAGCCGGCCACGCGACGCATCTCGGCGCGCATGCGCGCAGGCAGCGGCCGGTCGGAGATCGCCTGCACCATCTCCCGGGCGAGCGGCCCCTGCACGGCGAGCATCGCCCACTCGTCGATGCGATCGGCGACCTCCACGTCGGGCACGTCGAGCGCGTGCTCGCGAAACCATGCGAGATCCGCATCGTGGTTGGAGGCGTTGGTGACGGTCAGGTAGCGCTCGGCGTCGAGGCGATAGGTGAACAGGTCATCGAGCACACCGCCATCCTCACGACACAGCACCGAGTACTGCGCACCGTCTGAAGGGACCTTGGCGACATCGTTGGAGAGCAGGCGCTGCAGCAGCTCGAGCGCGCCCGGCCCGCTGGTTTCGATCTCGCCCATGTGCGAGACGTCGAAGATTCCGCACGTCTCACGCACCGCCATGTGCTCTGGGCGCACGCCCTCGTATTGCACGGGCATCTCCCAACCGGCGAAGTCCACGAGCTTTGCGCCTGCTGCCACATGACGGTCGAACAGGGGCGTACGGCGCAGGTCTGAACTCACCACCCGCAGGCTAGCGCCACGGCTGCTAGCTCCCGGTGGTGGGAACGGGCGTGACCAGCGCTTCGCTGACCTTGCCGAGGGCAGCGAAGAACTCCTTCAGCAGCACAGGCGCTGCCGAGTTTTCTAGGCCGGCGAGCTTCTTCGCGATGCGCTTGTCGTTAGGGCTCTCGTAGGACGCGAGCTTGCGCGTGATGGTGTCTTGTGTGCCTTCGGTTTTCGCTGAGAGGGCGGACTCGAGCTTCAGGTAGTGCTGCGTCGAAGCGGAGACAGCCTGGTAGCCACTGCTGACCCACGAGCGCATGTCCGCGCAGAGGCTCGGCGCTGGGATCGATGCTTTTTCAGCTTCCGCAGCTGCCTGCGAGTGCACGAGCCGCGTCAGCGCCCGATTGCTCCAGCGCAGGCGCGCCACGATGCCGGCAAAGCGGTGGCGACGGGCATATTCAGTGGCCTCCGCGACACCGAAGACCGCGTCGATCTCCTCTTCAGAGACCTCTGCGGTGGTGCCGCTGGGTGGCGTACCGGAGGCCGGTTTCGGCGCGTTCGCAAGCACGCCGGGGCATTCCATCTGCACCTTCTTGGCGAGAGCTTCGATTGCGGCCACCGCAACCGGGAAGCTCTTGACTTCCCCGCGGACCACGGCGTACTGCGCGTGCAGGTAGGACGCCGTCGCGCTCGCATCGCTTGAGCTCACCTGTGCCAACGCCGCGGGCGAGGAGACCGCGAGCAAGACCGCCGCGAGCAGGACCACCGAGTGGACGCTGGAGCGGCCCATGCGGGTGAGTTTGACAGCAGCCGCAGACGCCGGCTAGCGCAAGAACGGCGGTACGTCGATGTCCTCGTCTGAGATCTCCAGGCTGGAGCGCTGACGATCTGAGATGCGGGGGTTCCTATCGGGCCGCGTGCTCGCGCCTGATGCTCGACGGGTGCTGGCGCGGCCGCCGGCGCGATGGTCGAAGCCGGTGCCGATCACAGTGACCCGTACGTCGTCGGACATGCTCTCGTCGATGACCGCACCGAAGATGATGTTCGCGTTCGGGTCGGCCTCGTTCTGGATGATCTCGGCGGCGTCGTTGACCTCGAACAGGCCGAGGTCTTTGCCGCCGGTGATGTTCAGGAGGATTCCCGTGGCGCCGTCCACCGACTCTTCCAAAAGCGGCGAGGAGATCGCTGCCCTGGCGGCGTCAGCTGCGCGGCTCTCACCGCTGGCCGTGCCGATGCCCATCAGCGCGGAGCCCGCGTCGGCCATGATCGTGCGCACG
>JBEKAM010000204.1:0-6074 GCA_050015915.1 Solirubrobacteraceae bacterium | reverse complement strand
AGGACGATCCGCTACTACGAGGAGATCGGGCTACTGCCGGAGGCGCAGACGCGCCCGTCTGGTCAACACCGCCTGTATACGCACGCCGAGGTCGAGCGACTGCGCGAGGTGATGCGCCTGAAGGACCTGCTTGGCGTGTCCCTGGAGGAGCTGAAGACGCTGCTCGCGGCCGAGGAGGCACGCGCGGAGGTACGTGCGCAGCTGCAGCGCGACGACGTGCACCCCGAGCGCCGCCGCGAGCTGTTGGACGAGGCCCTCGGCCACCTCGAGCGCCAGCTCGAGCTGGTCCGCCACCGCTCGGCAGAGCTGGCAAAGCTCGAGCACGAGCTCAGCGAGACACGCAAGCGAGTGAAGCGCAAGATCCGTGAGCTCGAGACGGAGCCGAGGGGCGTTCATATAGTGCGTAGCGAGGGTGGTACGTCCCCGACGCACGAGGAGCATCCAGTTGGAGCGTAAATGGTGGACCCTGATCGCGGTCTCAGTCGCGATCTTTATGTTGCTGCTCGACATCACGGTCGTCAATGTGGCGCTGCCGGACATCCAGCGCTCGCTGCACTCCTCCTTCTCCGATCTTCAGTGGGTCGTAAACGCCTACTCGCTGACGCTTGCCGCGTTCCTGCTGACGGCCGGCTCGGTCTCAGACCTGATCGGGCGCAAGCGCGTGTTCGTCGCGGGCCTCGTCGTGTTCACAGCCGCCTCGGCGGTATGCGGCCTATCGAGCTCGCCGCTGATGCTGAACCTCGCGCGCGCCGTGCAGGGCACAGGCGGCGCGATGATGTTCGCCACCTCGCTCGCGCTGCTCGCCCAGGCGTTCCACGGCAAGGAGCGCGGCACCGCCTTCGGCGTCTTCGGCGCAGTCACCGGCGCGGCCGTCGCCGTTGGGCCGGTGCTCGGCGGGGTCATCACCTCGGGCATCGGCTGGAAGTGGATCTTCTTCGTCAACGTGCCGATCGGCGCTGTCGCGGTGTTCATCACCCTCACTCAGGTAGCCGACTCACGCGACCCGAACGCCACGGGCGTGGACTGGGCCGGCCTTGTGACGTTCTCGGGGTCGCTGTTCATGCTCGTGTTCGCGCTTGTGCAGGGCAACGAACAGGGCTGGGGCTCCACCGAGATCCTCGCGCTGCTGATCGGCGCGGCGGTGCTGCTGGTCGCGTTCGTGTTGTTCGAGCACCTGCAGAGCAGACCGATGCTCGACCTGGCGCTGTTCCGCCGACCCGCGTTCGCGGGGGCGAGCATCGTCGCGTTCGCGATCTCCGCGTCGTTCTTCGCGATGTTCCTATACCTGACTCTGTATATCCAGGACGTCCTCGGCTACAGCCCGTTGCAAGCCGGACTGCGCTTCCTGCCGGTGACGCTCCTGTCCTTCGCGGTCGCGCCGGTGGCGGGCAAGCTGAGCGTGCGCGTCCCCGTCCGCCTGCTGCTCGGCACGGGCCTGTTGCTCGCGGGAGCTGGGCTATTGGCGATGACCGTCGTCAGCGCCAGCTCCGGTTGGACAACGCTGATCCCCGGCTTCTTGCTCGGCGGCGCTGGTATCGGCATGATCAACCCGCCGCTGGCCTCGACCGCGATCGGCGTAGTTCCGCATGAGCGAAGCGGCATGGCATCAGGCATCAACTCGACGTTCCGGCAGGTGGGCATCGCGACCGGCATCGCGGGGCTGGGTGCGATCTTCCAGCACAGCGTCACCAAGAGCACGCACACCACACTGGCCGCAAGCGGCCACGCCCGCGAAATCGTGAGTGCCGCGCACGGGCAGCTCGCCACAATCCTCGAGTCAGGGGAAGTGACGCACTTCGCCCGCACCCTCTCCCCCGCGGCCCACATCGCGCTCGTGCACTCCTACAAGGTCGGCTTCACCGGAGCGTTCACGACGATCGCGATCATTGCCGCGCTTGTGGCACTCGTCGGCGGCGTGCTGGCGTTCGTGCTCGTGCGCAGCCGCGACTTCGTCGCATCCGGGAATGCGCCCGCTGCCCCTGACGTACACGAGACGGAGCCGGCAGGCGCGCTTGCCGGCTGAGCCGTATGCGCCTGCTCAACCATCGTCGGCCTCCGGCGACTCACGCTCGCTGTAGCCCGGGCACGAGAGCACCGGGATACGGGGGTAACGCGGATAGTCCGGGTCCTCGCGCGAGCGCCTACACAGCGAGAACGTCGAGCCGCGGGTGTTGCGCACAAGCTGCTGGTGCTCGCATGTGTCGCACAGCCCCGCACGCGATGCTCGCGGCTGTCCAGCGGGGGTGCTCGACTCGGACATGAGGGGAGCTTAGGAGCACGCCGAGACAGGCTCCCGCGATGCTCTCGCCAGCGCCTGCGATAATCGTTGCCTATACAACTATGAGTACCTTCTACCGACTACTGGGATTCCTCACCCCCTACAAGCGCGGCCTGTCGATCTCGTGGGGGCTGGCGAGCCTTGCGATGGTGATGACCGTGGCGCTGCCCGAGCTGAGTGCCCACGCGGTGGAAGCAATCAGGAAGGGGGCGGTGCGGGCCCACGGCCACACAACGGCCGCGCGCGTTCACGACCGCCACACGCTGCTCGTGCTATCGCTCGTGATCCTCGGCGTGGTGCTCGCGCGCTGGGGGTTCATGTATTGGCGGCGGATCGTCGCCGGGCGCATGTCGCTGGCGGTCGAATACGACCTGCGAGAGCGGATGTATGGGCAGCTGCAGCGACTGGAGCTCGGGTTCTTCGACCACCAGCAGACCGGGCAGCTGATGTCTCGTGCGACGGTCGATCTGGCGGCTGTGCGCTTCTTCCTCGGCTACGGGCTTGTGTTCATCCTGCAATCGGTGCTCACGATCGCGCTCGCCGGCGTGGTGATGATCTACATCAACCCTGGGCTGGGCCTGATCGCACTCGCGCCGGTGCCGTTCGTGGTGGCGATCTCCTACCGCTACGGCAACCGCGCGCGCCCGGCCATCCAGGAGACGCAGCAGCGCATCGCCGAGCTGACCGCGGACGCCGAGGAGAACATCTCTGGCGTGCGCGTCATCAAGGCGTTCGCCCGGGAGGAACGGCAGCTCACGCGCTTCCGTGACACGGTCGGGCGCGTGTTCAGCCAGGCGATGGTCGCCACGCGTCTGGAAGCCACATACAACCCGGTGATCGGCTTCCTGCCGCAGCTCGGGCTCGCGGCGGTGCTGCTGGTGGGCGGCGAGGCGGTGGTCCACGCGCACCTCACACTCGGCCAGTTCACCGCCTTCTACCTGTACGTGAACATGCTCATCACACCGATGCGCTCGCTCGGCGTGACGCTCAACCTCGCCCAGCGCGCGACCGCCTCGGGCGCTCGTATCTTCCAGCTGCTCGACCGCGAGCCGCACCTCACCGATGTTCCCAACGCGCCAGCCCTCCCGGCCGGCAACGGCCATGTGCAGCTGCGGGATGTGACGCTGCGCTACGAGGACCCACACGACGAGCTCGGCCAGAGCGCCCTGGAGGATGCGGTGCAGGCGGCACCTCAGAGTGGGCGAGCGGTCCTGCGCGACATCGACCTGGACGTCCCCGCCGGGCGCACGGTCGCTCTCGTGGGACCGACAGGCTCCGGCAAGACGAGTCTCGTAGCGCTGATCTCACGGTTGTATGACCCGGTCGCAGGTGAGGTACTGCTCGACGGCGCAAACGTACGCGAGGTCGCCGTACGCTCGGTGCGCAGTGCCGTGGCGGTCGTCAGCGACGACCCTTTCCTGTTCTCTGCGAGCGTCGCCGAGAACATCGCCTACGCACGAGCGGGCGGGCCCCCGATCCCGCGGGAGGAGATCGAAGCTGCCGCGCGCCATGCGCAGGCACACGAGTTCATCCAGCGGCTGCCGCAGGGCTATGACACCCAGGTGGGCGAGCGCGGCGTGACGCTCTCGGGCGGACAGCGCCAACGCCTGGCGATCGCCCGCGCGCTCATTGCCGATCCTCGCGTGCTGATCCTCGACGACGCCACCTCCTCGGTCGACGCGTCCACCGAGCAGAGCATCAAGCTGGCCCTCGCCGAGGCGATGGCGGGGCGCACCACGTTCGTAATCGCGCACCGCCTATCGACGATCGAACTGGCCGACACGATTGTTGTGCTCGAGCACGGCAGGATCGTCGCGCAGGGCACGCACGAGCAGTTGCTGAGCCAATCCGAGCTCTACCGCGAGATCGCCGCGGGCGCGTCCACCGAGGCCGACGAGGAGGCGCTCGAGCGCCTGCTGGCGTCCGAAGGGCGCCCGGAGCTCAACGCTGGAGGCCGACTGTGAGCGCGCGCGGCCCCGGGGCCGGCGGCTTCGGCGGCGGGCGTGGCGGCGGGCGCGCTGGCCTCGGCCCGGGCCTCGCTCGCGGCGGGCAGGGCTGGGATGGGGAGCGCCAGAGTCGCGAGAACCGCGGGCGCAACCTGCGCGGGCTGCTCGAGCTGCTGCGCCCGTACCGCCTGCGCGTCATGACGATGTTGGTTGCCCTGCTGCTCGGCACCGGCGCGTCGCTCGCGCCGCCGCTGCTCGCCAAGCTCGCGATCGACGAAGGCATCAAAAAGCACCACGTCCACACGCTCGTGCTCGTCGTGCTCGCGTTCCTGGTCTCCGCCCTGGTCGTGTGGGTGGCCACGTACGCGCAGACCTATCTCGTCGGCTGGGTTGGGCAGCGCGCGCTCTCCGATTTGCGCATCCGCATCTTCAAGCACCTCCAGAGCCAACCGATTGGCTTCTACGAGAGCAGGCCCGCAGGCGTGCTGATCTCGCGCATGACCAACGACGTGGAGGCGCTGGAAAGCCTCGTGACTGACTCGGTGGTGACGCTGTTCCAATCCGGGCTCACACTGATCGGCGCGGTCGGCGTGCTGCTGTATCTGGACGTCAAGCTGGCGCTGTTGACGTTCTGTGTCGTGCCGTTCGTCGCCGGCGCGAGCATCTGGTTCCGCCTGATCTCCACGGGCGCGTTCAGGCGTACTAGGGAGACGATCGGCTCGATCACCGGCTACCTGCAGGAGACTCTGTCGGGCATCCGCGTAGTGCGTAGTTTCGGACAGGAGCCCGTGCACGAGGCTCGCTTCGCGGAGCTCAACCAAGACAACAACGACGCGAACATGGTCACCGTGCGCCTCAACGCCGCGTACTTCCCCGCGGTGGAAATGCTCTCCGGGGTGGCGCTCGCAGTGATCGTCCTCTACGGCGGCTACCAGGCGATCGACGGGCACATCACGGTCGGCACAGTGGTGGCGTTCGTGGCAACGCTTTCGTTTCTGTTCGAACCGATCCAGCAGCTCTCCCAGCTGTACACCACCTACCAGTCCGGCATGGCCGCACTGGAGAAGATCTTCCAGCTCCTCGACGTCCGCCCCACACTCCAAGACGCGCCGGGCGCACCCGCGATCGGACCCATCCGCGGCGAAATTCACTTTGAGGATGTGTCGTTTGCGTACAACCCACGGTCCAAACGCCGCAAGGAGGAGACAGCGGAGACGACCCAGCCCGCCAACGGCGCTGCGTCCGTCGAGCAGGAGCCGCAGGAGGTGTTGGCGCTCGAGCACGTCGATCTGCGCATCCCAGCCGGCCAGACGGTGGCTCTCGTTGGCGCCACCGGTGCGGGCAAGTCGACGATGGCCAAGCTCGCCGCGCGCTTCTATGACCCAACCCGCGGCCGTGTGCTCGTCGACGAGCACGACCTGCGCGAGATCTCGAGCCACTCACTGCGCTCGCAGATGGGGATAGTGCCGCAGGAGGCATTCCTGTTCTCGGGCACGGTGAGCGAGAACATCGCCTTCGGGCGCCCCGACGCGGAGGACGATCAGATCCGTGCTGCCGCCGCCGCGGTGGGCGCGGAGGAGTTCATCTCCGAGCTGCCCCATGGCTATGACACCGAGGTCGGCGAGCGTGGCGCACAGCTCTCCGCGGGCCAACGTCAGCTGATCGCCTTCGCGCGCGCGCTGATCGCCGACCCGCGCATCCTGATCCTCGACGAGGCCACATCCAACGTCGACCTGCACACCGAGGGCCGCATCGAAGCCGCGCTGCGCCGGCTGCTCGCCGGGCGCACCTCGATCGTGATCGCCCACCGTCTCTCCACGATCCGCCAGGCCGGACGCATCGTTGTGCTC
>JBEKAM010000203.1:0-6299 GCA_050015915.1 Solirubrobacteraceae bacterium | reverse complement strand
CTGCAGCCAGTTTCGGTCGTGAGGTTGCGACTCGCGCGTCGTTCGCGGTGTTGTGCGCGTCGTTCTTCGCGTCGCTTACGTCGTTCTTCGCGGCGGGTTTCAGGGCTTGATTCACCTGCCGGTGTTTCGGTCGTGGGTTCCTGCAGGGGGCCGGTTGTGGGTTCTTCGACGACGGTGGATTGCAGGCTGGCCCTAACGTGCGCGCTCGCGGTAGCTGGGGACAGGAGACAGACACAGGTAGCTACAGCTGCAGGGGCAAGCAGCGAGACCCGCCGCGCACGCCGAAGTTGGTGAGGCATGTCTGTGAACGCTCCTTGTTTAGGTTCGCCTCCAGCCAGCGAGGCTCAAGCTGCGCACTGGATCGGCATCAGGCCCGAGATCCTTGAGCAACGCCGCGCTTCCCCGGTCGTCCCACCTCGCTAAGCACACGCTCGTAGACCCCCTCGAGCTGTGCGGCGATTGCATCGGGGTGGTACTCCGCCACGGAACCCCGCGCGGCAGTTCCCAGCCGCTCGCGCTCGCGCGGATGCTCGCTTAGCGCGAGCATCGTCGCGCAGAGCGAGTCCTGGTCGCGGCTGCGGAACAGGCGCCCGGTCTCCCCATCTGCGATGACCGTCGCCGGGCCACCCTCATCTGCTGCGATCACCGCAAGTCCCGCGGCCATTCCCTCGAGCACGACAGTGCCGAACGGCTCAGGGATGACTGAGGCGTGTACGAGCACATCGAAGGATGCGAGCTCGGGCCAGACATCCTCGCGAAAGCCGCGAAACTCGACCCGCTCGGCGATCCCAAGACTCGCGGCGAGCGTATGCAGATCCTGCTCGTAGCTCTCCTCGCCGAACATTGCCGTGCCCACCAGGACAGCCCGCTCCTTCCCAGTGGGGAACGCCGCGGCGAACGCTCGCAGAAACAGATCCTGTCCCTTCCAAGGGGCGATCCGTCCCAGCATCCCGAAGGTGACCGGCCGTGGCTCGTACGTGCGGGGAAGGGGGGAGAGCTCTACCGACGCCGGGATTACCCAGCTCAACTGCCCACGATCGGCGGAGGGGAGCGTCTCGAGCGTGGCGGGGGAGTTCGCGATCACACCATCGGCGAGGTGGTGGATGAGCGTGCGCACTACGCGCACCGCCGCGTTGGGGATGTAGTCATCGGCGATGCGGTCTCGCACATGCCAGACGACCGGAATGCCTGCTGCTTTGGCCGCGATGCTGCCGTACACGCCGGCCTTCAGCGAGTTGGTATGCACCAGGTCGGGACGGAGCCTGCGCAGACGCAGCGCGAGCCTCGCGATGTACGTGAGCGTGTGCAGCACCGTCATCGGCGAGGTGCCTGCGAGGCCTACCGCGTCGCGGCGCAGGTCGCGTGCCGACGGTGCGATTGCGAGCACCTCCACCGAGACGCCGAGCTGCTGCAGCCTGTCGGCGAGCGGGCCATCCTCGCCGAGGATCATGTGGGGGTTGACGTGCTTAAAGTGGGTCAGCAGTCGCATCAGGGCGATCTCGCCGCCGGACAGACGTGCGACGTGGTCGAGGTATACGACTCGTAGCCGCTCGTCGCGCTCGTAGCCGAGCAGGCGGCGATACAGCGCCCGGTGGCGCTCCGCGAGCCGGGGCCAGGAGAAGCTCTCCGCGAAGCTGCGCGTTGCCGCTCGCGTTGGCAGAGCGCCCCGCGCGGCGGTCTCGACGCGTCGTGCGAGAGCCGCGGCGTCTGCGGCGGGAACGACCATCGATGGGTCGAGCTGCCGTGCCACCTCCGGCAGGCCACCGACATCGCTGACGATGCTTGGCGTGCCGCAGGCGGCCGCCTCAGGCACGATCAAACCGAAGCCCTCGAGGCTGACGGACGGCACGATCGCCACGTCCGCTGCCCGGTACGCCATGACGAGATCCGCGTCTGTCAGTCGACCCAACACGCGCACGCGACCCGACAGCGGTGGGCTCTTTGCTCGCTCGGCCAGGGAGTCGCGCAGCGGCCCATCGCCGACGAGCAACAGCACCGAGCCGTCTGGAAGCGAGTCGCTGAGCTGACCCCACGCATCGAGTAGCCCGTCGATGCCCATACGTGCCACCAGGCGCCGCACACACACGGCGACGAACGCGCCCTCGTCCAGTTGCAGACGTTGACGCGCGAGCGTCCTATCGCCGGGGGTAAACACATCGAGCGCCACGCCAGGTGCCCACACATGAACGTCCCAGGGGCGCACTCGGTAGCGCTCGACGAGCACTCTGCGGAATGCCGATGACAGGACAACGTGAGCGTCGGCGCGCTGCAACACGCTGCGCTCGAGCAACGCGCGCAGCGCGAAGCGCAGCCGCGAAGAGTCACCCGCAGCGACATTCTCATCAGCCCATGGTCCGTGGAAGTGAAATACCAGCGGACGCTTGCCCAGCACTCCCGTGAACAGGGGTGCTGCCGCGTAAAGCGCGAAATGCGCGTCCACCACTTCTGCTGTCTCGCGGGCGCCGCGCGTGGCACGCCAGAAGCTCAACAGGCGCTTTGGAAGCTGGGCAGCGTCGACGACGTCGATCGAGGAGGGGGCATCCTCGGACGGACCGACGACCACGCCGCGGGCCTCCGGCAGCTGCTCGAACAGCGAGCGGTAGTAGCGATTCAGGCCGCCGAGGGTGGTGGGAAACCAGCCCATCCCCAGCATCAGCACACGTGGGTTATTGCCGCTGGCTCTGGCCGACTGGGGAGGGAAGTCCTGTATCGGTGTGCTCACGGTGTTGGCGCGCCTGGATGTCTAGCTGTGGCGCGATTGCTCCGCACGCAGGCGCAAGGTATCAAGACCCGCCCGCTGGACCCGCAGGGCTGGTTTGCCGCGCCTGCTGGCAAATCTTGAAAACTGGACGCTCGCAACGTAATGTTCACTCGATTCAAGCGCAACTAGTTCAGCGTTGGGGTCCGCGATCGTGGGCCATGCGAGAAAGATGCCAGCACGGATGCCAGCTACCTATCACCTGACGCACCTGCGCACGCTCGAGGCCGAGGCAGTTCACGTGATGCGCGAGACGGTCGCGGAATTCGAGCGTCCGGTGCTGCTGTTCAGCGGCGGCAAGGACTCGATCGTGCTGCTGCGCCTGGCAGAGAAGGCATTTCGCCCGGCAGCGTTCCCATTCCCCCTGCTGCACGTGGACACCGGCCACAACTTCCCCGAGGCGATCGAGTTCCGCGACCGCAAGGCCCAAGAACTGGGCGAGAGGCTGATCGTGGCGTCGGTCGAGGACTCGATCCGCGAAGGGCGTGTCATCGAACAGACTGGGCCGCGCGCTTCGCGCAACGCTCTGCAGACGATCACGTTGCTGGACGCAATCGCGGAGCATCGATTTGACGCGGCGTTTGGGGGAGCCCGTCGCGATGAGGAGCGCGCGCGGGCTAAGGAGCGCATCCTTTCGTTTCGTGACGAGTTCGGTCAGTGGGAGCCGCAAAAACAACGTCCCGAGCTCTGGAGTCTCTACAATGGGCGCATTCGCAAGGGAGAGCATGCGCGGGTATTTCCGATCTCCAACTGGACTGAGCTCGACGTGTGGCAGTACATAGCGGAGGAGGATTTGGAGGTGCCGGCGATCTACTTCGCCCATGAGCGCGAGGTGTTCTCCCGCGACGGGATGCTGTATGCGGTCAGCCCGTTCGTGGAGCTCACCGCAGATGAGCAGTCGTTCACGGCAGAGGTGCGTTATCGCACGGTTGGCGACATGAGCTGTACTGGTGCCGTCGAGTCAAGTGCGAGTACGCTCGCAGAGGTGGTCGCCGAGATTGCCGCGACGGAGGTGACCGAGCGTGGTGAGACCCGCGCTGATGACCGTGTCACGGAGGCAGCCATGGAGGATCGCAAGCGACAGGGGTACTTTTGATGTCTGGAACGGATGGGATCGACTCACCCGGCGCAGCACTCGCCGCCGGCGCGGGTGCCGCCGCCGTCGCTGGCGAGCCGCACCAAGCAGAGAACGCCGCGGAGCTGTTTCGGCGCTTGAGTGAGCGTCCGGCAGAACTTCTGCGCTTCGCCACCGCGGGCTCGGTCGACGACGGCAAGAGCACGCTGATCGGCAGGCTGCTGTTCGACTCCAAGCAGGTGCTGGCAGACCAGCTCGCGCACGTCGAGCAGACCAGCCAGCAGATGGGCCACGAGTTCGTGGACCTGTCGCTGCTAACGGACGGCCTGCGCGCCGAGCGCGAGCAGGGCATTACGATCGATGTCGCCTACCGCTACTTCGCCACCGCCCAGCGTCGCTTCATCATCGCGGACACTCCCGGCCACGAGCAGTACACCCGCAACATGGTTACCGGCGCTTCCACTGCCGACCTGGCGATCGTGTTGGTCGACGCGCGCAAGGGGGTCGTGGCCCAGTCCAAGCGTCACGCGTTCATCAGCTCGCTGCTGGGGATCCCGCACGTGGTCGTGTGTGTCAACAAGATGGATCTGGTCGACTTCGACGAGGCCGTGTTCGACGCGATCGTGGAGGAGTTCGACACGTTCGCCGCGCGGCTGGAGTTGCCCGACGTGACCTTCATCCCGATCTCCGCGCTACTCGGCGACAACGTCGTGGATCGCTCCGAGGCGATGCCTTGGTATCAGGGTCCGCCCGTGCTCTACCACCTCGAGCACGTGCACATTGCCTCCGACCGCAACCTGATCGATGTGCGCTTCCCCGTGCAGTGGGTGATCCGTCCACCGGCCACCAACGTGGCCGACTACCGCGCATACGCCGGTCAGCTCGCCGGCGGGATTCTCCGCGAGGGGGACGAGGTGGTCGTGCTTCCTGGCGGCCACCGCACAAAGGTCGCGGGGATCGACACCTATGAGGGTCCTGTGAAGGAGGCATTCCCCCCGATGTCGGTGGCGCTGCGCTTGGCGGACGACATCGATGTGAGTCGGGGCAGCATGATCGTGCGTCCGCAGAACCAGCCGACGGTCTCTCCGGGCTTTGAGTGCCTGATGTGTTGGATGTCGCAGGAGCCGCTGAGCCCGAAGCGGCGGTATCTGGTCAAGCACACCACGCGCATGGCGATGGTGGGCAAGATCGATGTCCGCTACCGGATCGACGTCGAGACGCTGCGCCGCGAGGAGGGCGTGAAGACGCTCGAGCTGAACGATCTCGCGCGCGTGCACGTGGAGCTGAGCGCGCCGCTGGTGTTCGACTCCTACCGGCGCAACCGTGTTACCGGCAGCCTGATCGTGATCGACGAGGCCACCAACGACACGGTCGCGGCGGGTGTGATCCTCGATACCGAGGTTGAGGTCGGCGAGTCCAAGAGCGAGCGAAGCCCGAATGTGCGCTGGCAGGGCACGCGCACAACTCGTGAGCAGCGCTGGCAGGCTTTGGGACACGGCGGGGCGACGCTTTGGTTCACCGGACTGCCCGGCGCCGGCAAGTCGACCGTGGCTGCCGCCGTGGAGGAGCGCCTGCTCGAGCTTGGCCAGCCGGCGTTCCTGCTGGACGGCGACAATCTGCGGCACGGGCTCAACGGCGATCTGGGCTTCGACGAGAATGCGCGCCGGGAGAACGTGCGGCGCACAGCTCACGTGGCGCGGCTGCTCGCCGAGTCCGGCACGATTGCGCTGGTCAGCCTGGTCAGCCCCTACGCGGCCGATCGCGAGACGGCGGCGTCGCTGCACGAGGCCGACGATCTCGCGTTCCTGGAGATATTCGTCGACGCGCCGCTGGAGCTCTGCGAGCAGCGTGATCCCAAGGGTCTATATGCAAGGGCGCGGGCGGGTGAGCTTGCGGGCCTGACCGGTGTTGGGGCCCCGTATGAGGCACCTGCCAATCCCGACCTCGTGCTCGGCTCCGACGGCGAAACGGTTGAGGAAGAGGTCGAGCGGGTGATGGAGATGCTTATCTCCGCAGGGCTGGTCTCCGGCGAGCGCTGAGAGAAGCAGAGCGTCTCGGGGACACCTATTTCTTCTTCTTTTTATTCTTCTTGTTGCTCGCGGGCGCATGCAGCAGGACGGTTGTGCTGCTGCCCGAGGCGAGGGGGCCGGGGCGGACCTCGACGACCGCTCGGTAGTGCCCAGTGTCCTGCACACTGATCACCGCGCTGAAGCGTGAGATCGATTTGGTGCCGGGCTTCACAACGGAGACGAGCTTTGTCGCGTACCGAGGCCCCTTTTCTTCTGAGCGTTCGGAGTTGCCCTTCTTGGGCTTTTCCAGCCGGGTCGGCTTTTCACCTTTGGTGCCTTCTTCCGTCTTGGGGGGCTTTTCCAGCTGGAAGAAGATGCGTGCTCCCACCTCGGCTGGCGTGACCGTCCCGTACAGGCGTACGAGCCCGCTGTGGCCGCTCGAGCGCGCTTTGAGGGT
>JBEKAM010000202.1:0-6348 GCA_050015915.1 Solirubrobacteraceae bacterium | reverse complement strand
GGGGACATGCTCGAGCTTGGCCCCGACGGGCCGCGCCTGCACCGCGAGATCGGCGAGCACGCCCGCGCACGGGGCATCGATCTGCTCGTGACCGTCGGCCCGCTTGCGGCTGAGATGCGTGAGGGGTTCGCGGGCGAGAGCCACGCGGTGGCGGACTCGCGGGCTGCTGGCGAGCTGCTCGGGGGGTTGTTGCGCGAGCGCGACACAGTGCTGGTGAAGGGCTCGCGCGGCGTGGGCTTGGAGCGTGTGCTCGAGATCCTGCGCAGCGAGCCACCGCGGTACCTGGAGTCGGTGGGCGAGCTCGCTGGGCGCGGCGCGCTTGGCGCCTCGGAGCGGCACTGAATGGGGCGGATTCTGTTTGGGGGCACCGCTGCGCTGCTGATCTGCATCTTCCTCAGCCCCAAGTTCATCGAGTTTCTGCGCATCCGCGAGTTCGGCCAGCAGATCCGCGAGGATGGCCCTCAGGGTCACCACCAGAAGGCAGGGACGCCGACGATGGGTGGCCTGATCATTTTCTTCGCGGTTGCGATCTGCTTCTTGATCCTGACGGAATATGAATGGCGCTCGATCGGTGTGTTCGGTGTGGCGATTGCTTGCGCGTTGTTGGGTTTCACCGACGACTACATCAAGCTGGTCCGGCGCCGTTCGCTGGGATTGCGGGCAAGGACGAAGCTTGGGGTTACGATCGCGATCTCGCTGGCGCTGTGGTACGTGGCTCGCTACAAGGCCCACTTGGCTCCAGAGCTGGAGCTCAACTTCGTCGATTACCACATCGAACTGGGCTGGCTGTATCCGCTGCTGATCTATCTGGTGGTGGCTGGCACCACGAGCGCGGTCAACCTGACTGATGGCCTTGATGGTCTGGCCGCGGGCTGCGCTGCGATCGTGCTGCTCGCGTACATCGGTATTACGTTCTTCGCGGGCGACTACGACATGGCGATGCTCGCTGGATGCATCGGCGGCGCGTGCATCGGGTTTCTGTGGTTCAACGCCTTCCCGGCGACGATCTTCATGGGCGATACGGGCTCGCTGGGTCTCGGCGGAGCGATCGCGGGCCTCGCGGTGATGACGAAGACGGAGGTGCTGTTGATCCTGCTTGGTGGCATCTTTGTGATGGAGGCGCTGTCGGTGGTGATCCAGGTGATCTCCTTCCAGATGACGCGCAAGCGCGTGTTCTTGATGGCGCCGATCCATCACCACTTCGAGCTGCGGGGGTGGTCTGAGACGAAGATCATCCTGCGCTTCTGGATCGTCGCCTCGATCTGCGGTGCGATCGGGTTCACGATCTACCGCCAGAGCAGAGGGGTTTGAGGCGATCGCGCCCGTCGTGCCCGCCGCAGCGCACAAGCGGATCGTGATCGCCGCCGGTGGGACCGCTGGGCATGTGGTGCCAGCGATCGCCGTGGCGCAGGAGCTGCGTGCTGGGGGAGCGGAGGTGTCGTTTATCGGTGGCGAGCGCGCCGAGGCGCAGCTGGTGCCAGCGGCGGGCTTCGCCTTGACCAGCATCCAGGTGGAGGGCCTCAGCCGCAGCAACCCGCTGCGTGCGGTACGGGCGCTTGGCCTGGCAGCGCTCGCGATCCCGCGGTCAATGCTGCTGTTGAGAAAGCTGCGGCCGGACGCGGTGATGGGTGGCGGCGGCTACGTCGCAGGTCCGGTTGGCTTCGCGGCGGTATGCCTGCGCATCCCGCTGGTGCTGACCGAGGCTGACAGCCACCTGGGTTTGACCAACAGGCTGCTGGCCCCGTTCGCGCGGCGCGTTTGCCTGGCGTTCACGATCCTCGGACGCGACAGCAGCCTCTACAAGGTGACCGGTCGCCCGGTACCGCCGGTGACGAGCGATCGCCAAGCAGCGCGTGCACGATTCGGCGTGACCGCGCAGGAGACGTGCGTGCTCGTGTTCGGCGGGTCGCTGGGGGCACGCTCGATAAACGTTGCCGCGATCGAGGCCTTCGGGGTTGCATCCGAGCCGCTGGGGGCAGCGATTCGCGTGCTGCACATCAGCGGACGACGCGATTACCCAGAGCTGGCGGCAGGTGAGCTGCCTGCGGGCTATGAGCTGCTGGAGTACCTCGACCTCGAGGACTTCGCCGACGCGCTCGCTGCGAGCGACCTGGTGGTGGCCCGCTCGGGTGGATCGATTTTCGAGATCGCGGCGCACGGGCTCCCGGCAATCCTCGTGCCCTACCCTCACGCGGCGGCCGACCACCAGGCGACCAACGCGCGCTGGATGGCGGATGCGGGTGCCGCGGTGGTGATCGCGGACGCCGAGCTGAGTGGCGCACGTCTTCGCACCGAGCTCTCCGAGCTACTGGGCGATCGTGAGCGGATGGCGGCGATGGCTGCTGCTGCCGGTAGCCTTGCCCGCCCGGATGCCGCGCGCGAGGTGGCAAGCGAGCTGCTCGGAGCTGACGTGACAAGTAGCGACGCGGACTCCGGGGGCCCGGGGGTAGCCGGATGAGCGCATCGGTTGGGGCGTGGGGCGGGCGGCGTATGCACTTCATCGGCGTCGGCGGCGCGGGTATGAGTGCATACGCCCGCGCCGCGCATACGTTGGGCGCGGAGGTCAGTGGGTCAGACGCGAGCGGCAGTCCTTACCTGGAGCGGCTTGCGGCTGATGGGATCCTCGATGCGGCGATCGGTCATCGTGCAGAGAACATCCCGTCCGGGGCCGACATCGAGGTCTTCTACTCATCGGCGGTGGGCACTGAGAACCTCGAGCGGCTAGCTGCACGCGAGCGGGGCTTGCCCGAGCGCCCGCGCGCGGAGCTGCTTGGGGAGCTGAGTGCGATGCGCCGCACGATCGCGGTGGCGGGCACGCACGGCAAGACGACCACCGCGTCGATGATCGCGCATGCGCTGCGCGCCGCGGGGATGCGCCCGGGATGGCTTGTGGGGGCGCCAATCGGAGGGGGCCTGGCCAACGCGCAGTGGGGGGAAGGTGAATGGCTGGTGGTGGAGGCGGACGAGTCGGATCGCTCGATGCTCAGCCTCAGTGTGGAGATCGCGCTGCTGACGAACGTCGAGCTCGACCACCACACCGCGTTTGCATCGCTCGCCGAGCTGGAAGAGGCGTTTCGCGCGTTCCTTGCGCTGGCGCGCACGGCGATCGTCCTGTGGGACAGACCGCAGCTGCTGGCGCTGGTGCCGCCGACAGCGGCTGTCGACATCGTCCCCTATGACGTGAGTGCCCTGGCGCTCCTGGAGGGCGGCTCGCGCTTTGAGTGGGATGGCCGCGAGGTCCAGCTTGGTGTGCCGGGTGCGCATAACGCGGTCGACGCCGCCGGTGCGCTTGAGGTGACGCGGATCACCGGCGCAGATCTCGTCCTGGCGATCGATGGCCTTGCCCAGTTTCGTGGGGCGGGGCGCCGTTTTCAGAAGCTCGGCGAGACCTCCGCGGGCGCGCTTGTGTATGAGGATTACGCGCACCACCCGACCGAGATCGAGGCCACGCTGAGGGGGGCGCGCACATTCCCGGCGCGACGCCTGGTGGCGGTGTTCCAGCCGCATCTGTATTCGCGCACGGCTCTACTCGCGCGGGAGTTCGGCCGTGCGCTGGCGCTAGCGGACGCGATCGTCGTCCTCGACGTGTATCCGGCGCGCGAGCGCGCTGAGGATCACCCGGGAGTGAGCGGGCTCTTGATCGCCCGCGCGAGCGCGGACGCTGGCGGTGGCAGGCCGGTGTATTGGACGCCGGGGTTCGCGCAGGCGGAGCGGGTGCTGCATGGGCTGCTGGAGCAGGACGACGTGTGTGTGGTGATGGGTGCTGGGGATGTCGATGCGCTGGCGCGCGCGCTGGTGGCGCCATGACGGCGACCGTGCGATCTGGGTCGGCGGGTTGGCCGCAGCGAGGCCAACGATGAGCTTGCCGGCGGGCATCGAGCGCGATTTCCCGCTGAGCCGCCTGGCGACAGTGCGCACAGGTGGGGTGGGGGAGCTGTTTGCGCGCGCGGGCAGCGATGAGCAGCTGCTCGAGCTGCTCGCGTGGGCTGGCGGCGGTGAGGTGGCGGTCAATGTCGTCGGTTCAGGGTCGAACCTGCTGATCGCCGACGAGGGCGTTCCCGGCCTGGTCGTCAAGCTCGACCGTGAACTTGCTGCGATTTCCGTGGACGGGCCACGTGTGCAGTGTGGCGGTGGCGCCCGTCTGCCTGCGGTGGCCGCTCGTGCGGCGCGGGCTGGGCTGACGGGGATCGAGTTCGGCGTGAACATCCCCGGCACGGTGGGAGGCGCGGTGCGGATGAACGCCAACGCCTACGGCGGTGAGCTCGAGTCGGTACTCGAGTGGGTACAGATCGCCACTGCGTCAGGTATTCAGCGCCGCACACCGAGCGATCTGGGGCTCTCCTATCGTCGCTCTAACCTCGCGGACGGTGAGATCGTGGCGCACGCGAGCATGCTGCTGTCCGAGTCGCAGCCCGAGGCTGTCAGGGCGACGCTCGAGCAGATGCGACGTCGGCGTCATGAGGCACAGCCGCAGGGGATCAAGACGTTCGGCTCGACGTTCAAGAACCCCGACGATCCGCGCGCTCAGGGCCGCAGCGCGGGGCTGCTGCTGGCGGAGGCCGGCTGCAACGGCCTGGCGATCGGTGGTGCGCGCTTTGCGCCCAAGCACGCCAACTTCATCGAGAACACTGGCACTGCCACGACGGCGGATGTGATCGCAGTGATGGCAGAGGGCCGCCGCCGCGTGCTCGAGCGCTTCGGCGTCGAGCTGGAGCCGGAGGTGCAGACGCTCGGGGACGTGCGCTTTCCCTGGCAGCAGTAGGGGTTCCCGTAGGGAGGTCGAAAACCTCGTGTTGAATGAGCCGCTCGATCGCCGCCCCGTCTTCCCAGCGTCGTGCCTCGAGGCGCGGCTCTGCTCCCAGGGCTTCCGGGGGCGCTGGTTCGGGGCTGGGCGTCCCCGGTGCAATTTCAGCTGCTGGGGATCTCGTGCGCTCGGGGCTGCGGCTTGTGTGGCAGCGACGGCGGCTACGCCTTGCGCTGCTCGCGCTCGTGGCTGCGATGCCGCTGCTCGGAGGCGGCTGGTTGCTCTTGCGCCGCTCCTCGTTCGTAGCGGTGCAGCAAGTGCAGATCACGGGCGTGCGCGGACCCGATGCGCAGGCTGTGCAGAGCGCGCTTGAACAGGCAGCGCACCGTATGAGCACGCTTGACGTAAGCGCTGGCGCGCTGCGAGCCGCGGTTGCACCGCTGCGAGTTGTGCGCGCGGTGCGCGTCGTGCCGCACTTCCCGCACGGGCTGCTGATCGAGGTCTCAGAGCAACTGCCGGTCGCCGCGCTGACGGTCGCAGGTGTGCGTACGGCAGTGGCCGCCGACGGCGTGGTGCTCGGTCCGCAGCTGCTGTCAGGCTCGCTGCCGAGCGTCAGTGGCTGGCATGAGCCGGCCCCTGGCAAACGTGTCAGCGGAGCAAGCTTGCTGGCCGCCCTGAACGTGCTGGGTGCTGCGCCGGAGCTGCTGGCAAAGCACGTGGAACGAGTGTTCACCGGCGCGAAGGGCCTGACGGTGGCGATGCGCAACGGCCTACTCGTTTACTTCGGCGATGCCACTCGTCCCCACGCGAAGTGGTTGTCGCTCGCCCGTGTGCTCGCGGACTCGAGCTCCGCTGGTGCCTCCTACGTCGACGTGCGCGTCCCCGGGCATCCGGCCGCGGGATTCCCAGCGGGCGTCCAGCCTCCCAGCGCCAGCACCAACACGGCCACGGCCACGGGCGAACCGGTTGCGAACACCGAATCGACGATCGCCTCGCTTGCCGCCGGACTCACGAACGGGACCTCGGTCTCGAGCTCGGGTGAACCGCCGGCGGGCAGCAAGGCCGCGGAATCTGCTCCTGGCTCCTCCTTGGAAAGCCAATCCGGGGAAGTGGCGGAAAGCGAAGCTGGCACCGGGGCGGGAGCGAGCGAAACGGGTCCGACTACAGGAGGCTAGAACCATCAACGTCAACTTGAGCTTTAGGGCACTTGGGGACCGATCCTCAGGCAGTGGTCGAGAGTCGGGTGATCTGCAATGAAAGTTGCGAGACTGGCGAGCGTCGTTGACAGGGCGAAGTTCCCTGCATAACGTGCACAACTCGGCGGTTCAGCGATCGGTATGCTGCGAACCCTAAATTCCTACTGAAGGCTTCGGACGGGACCATCATGGAGAGTGGCGGGAGCTACCTGGCAGTCATCAAGGTCGTGGGTGTTGGAGGCGGCGGCACGAACGCCGTCAGCCGCATGGTTGACGCGGGACTACGCGGCGTCGAGTTCATCGCGGCCAACACCGACGCGCAGGCGCTCGCCATGTGCGACGCCGACATCAAGCTGAACATCGGCCATGAGTCGACCAAGGGCCTCGGTGCGGGCGCAAACCCCGACG
>JBEKAM010000201.1:0-9525 GCA_050015915.1 Solirubrobacteraceae bacterium | reverse complement strand
CGCCGCGCGCTCGACCCGGGCGTGACGTGGTGGAGCTGGCACGTCCCCGGCCTGGTGGAGGCGGCAGTGGTGGCACTGCTTGGTCTAATGAAGCTGGCGATTGCGATCGTGGAGATCAGCCGCGCGGAGTAGCGGCGAGGGGCGCCGGGTGAGGAACGGGCACCTGCCGCCGCGGTCGGATCTCGTAGTCCTCGGGCTGGAAGTGGCGCAAGCGCTGGCGGTATGGCCACGTGGAGCCGGGCCAGATGGTCGTGTTCTTGCCGTGCTCGTCCAGATACCAGCTGGCGCAGCCGCCGGAGTTCCACACAGTGCCCCGCAGGCGCTGCTGTAGCTCCTCGTTGTATTGACGTTGGACGGGCTCACGTACCTCGATCACTTGGAGACGTTGCTCATCCATAAAGCGCAGCGCTTGCATCAGATAGCTCAACTGCGACTCGATCATGAACACGATCGAGTTGTGGCCGAGGCCCGTGTTGGGGCCGACGAGCAGGAACAGGTTGGGGAAGCCCGCAACAGTGGAGCCGAGGTAAGACTCGGCACTGGCACTGGCACTGGCACTGGCACTGTCGCTGGCGTTGCTGCCACCCCAGTGCTCGGCGAGCGTGTGCCCATCACCTCCGTAGATCCAATGGGCAACGGGCATGTCTGTGACGTGAAAGCCCGTGCCGAGGATGATCGTGTCGAGCTCGCGCTCGACGCCGTCGCTGGTGAGGATCCCGCGCGGCGTGATTGCGGTAATCGCGTCGGTGACGAGCTCCACATTCGGCTGTACGAGCGCCGGGTAGTACTCGTTCGAGGGCAGGATCCGCTTGCAACCGATGCGGTAGTTGGGTGTCAGGCGTGCGCGCAGCGCCGGGTCGGGTACCTGCTCGCGCAGGTGTTTTTGCGCGATCCTCTCGGGCAGCGAGCCCTTGCGGGGGTGCATCATCGGCAGCACGAATAGCTCCCGTCCGCAGTACACGGCGCCGCGCACGAGCTTCTGAATCGGTGGGAAGCTCCGGAACAGCAGGCGCTCCAAGCGCGTGGTGGGCCTGTTGCGGTGCGGCATCACCCACGGCGGCGTGCGCTGGAAGACGTGCAGTTTCCGCGCGCGCGGCTGGATCTGCGGGACGAGCTGGATTGACGATGCGCCCGTGCCGATTACCGCGACGCGCTCGCCGTCGAGCTTGTGCTCACTGCTCCAGCGCGCGGAGTGAAATATCGCCCCTGCGAAGCTGTCGATCCCGTCGATGTCCGGCAGCTTGGGATCAGCCAGTGGTCCCGCCCCCGCGATCAGCATGTCTGCGGTGAGATTGCCGGCGATCGTCTCGATCCGCCACAGCTCCGCCGCTGCGTCCCAGCGCGCGGCGGTGACCTCGTGGCCGTAGCGGATGTGCGAATCGACTCCGTGCTCTGTGGAGACACGCCGCAGGTACGCCCAGATCTCCGGCTGGGGGGAGAATGTGTGGCTCCAGTCGGGGTTGGGTGCGAACGAGAACGAGTACAGGTTGGAGGGCACGTCACAGGCGCAACCCGGGTAGGTGTTATCGCGCCAGGTGCCGCCGAGATCGGTGGCGCGCTCGAGCACGACGAAGTCGTGGATGCCCTCCTGCTTGAGGCGCACAGCCATGCCCAGACCGGAAAAGCCAGAGCCGACGATCGCGATGCGCTGGTGCGGAATCGCTGACACGCGAGAAGCCTACCCTGGTAGTGTCGGCCACCGATGGCTGCGCTCGACCCAACCTCCTCAGCTCTGGAGCTGGCCGCCGCGCTACGCCGCCGCGAGCTCTCCGCTGTGGAGCTGCTCGATGCATGCCTCGCCGCGGTTGATCACGGCAACCCGCAACTGAACGCGATCACCTGGCGAAACGACGACGACGCACGTGCGGCCGCGGCGGAGGCCGACCGCAGGCTTGCTGGTGGCGAGGACACGCCGTTCCTGGGCGTACCGATACCGATCAAGGACCTGACGCCCGTCGCCGGCTGGCCGGTGACGTATGGCTCCAATGGTGCACCCCCCGGCCCAAGCGAGCAGAGCGAGCTGGTCGTGGACGCGCTCGTGCGTGCTGGGTTCGTGCTGTGCGCGCGTACCAACACCCCTGAGTTCGGTGTGATCACGGCCGCGGAGAACAGTCGCTTTGGGATCAGCCGCAACCCGTGGGACACGAATCACACGCCAGGTGGCTCGAGCGGCGGCGCCGCGGCGGCGGTTGCGGGCGGGATGTTCCCGATCGCCCACGCCAACGACGGCGGCGGCTCGATTCGCATCCCCGCCTCCTATTGCGGTCTTGTTGGCTTGAAGCCCAGTCGTGGTCGCGTTCCCCGCCTGGCGCAGAGCTGGTTGGGGGCGGTCGTGGAGGGCGTGGTCGCGCACACGGTCGCGGACGCCGCTGCGGTGCTCGATGCGACCGCGTACTTCGACAAGAACGCTTGGTACAACGCGCCAGTCCCCGCGCGTCCATTCGCTGAGGAGACGGACACGCCGCCGGGCCAGCTGCGTATCGGGCTGATGGCGCAGGCGCCGCTTGGCATCCCCACCGACGAGGCATGCGTTGCCGGTGCGCGTGCGGCAGCCGCAACGCTTGAAGGGCTGGGGCACGTGGTGGAAGAGGTCGAGGTGCCGACTGTCTCCGAAGAGATGATTCCTCCGTTCATTACCCTCACGGTCGGTGGCCTGGCTGACTACGAGGGCGTGGACTGGTCGGCGGTTGAGCCCCACATCGCCCACCAGCGTGCAACCAGCAGTGAGCTCGGCGCCTACGACTACGTGCTCGCGGCGCGCACACTGGAGCTACTCAGCCGCCGTGAGGTTGCCCGCTGGGGCCGCGACTTCGACATGCTTGTAACGCCTACCTCGGCGATCGTGCCGCCGGTGGCGGGGGCGATCCTGGAGGCTCAGCACGCCGCGCCCGACCAGCCGGTGCTGGATGTGGTCCGCAGTGTCTCCTTCACCGCGTTCGGCAACGTCACCGGCCTGCCCGCTGTCAGCTTGCCGCTGCATTGGAGTGACGATGGGCTGCCGGTTGGCGTGCAGCTCGTGGCCGGTCCCTGGCAGGAGGCCAGCCTGATCGCGCTCGCCGCTCAGCTCGAGCAGGCATCGCCGTGGGCCGAGCGCCGCCCGCCGCTCGCACAGCCCGCCGCCTGATTTCCTGACTCACCTCAGAAAAACGCAGGTTGACAGTGCGCGAAACGCGTCTGGGGTCTAACCTCAAGCTGTGTTCGAGCGATTCACATCGCGGGCGCGGCAGGTAATCGGCTTGGCGCAGATGGAGGCGCGCACGCACGAGCGCGTCGGCACGGAGCACATCCTGCTGGGGTTGCTGCGCGAGCAGGAGGGTCTGGCGGCACGCGTGCTGGCGAGCTTCGCGATCACTGAAGAGCAGGTGCGCGCGGAGGTCCTACAGACCCTTGGCCCGGGCGAGGAGCCCTCCGGCGGAGGGCTACGGCCGATTCCATTTTCACCCGAGGCGAAGATGCTGCTCCAGCACTCGCTGCGCGAGGCACTCAGCCTCGGCCACAACTACATCGGCACCGAGCACCTGTTGCTTGGGCTGGTGCGCGAGCAGGACAGCGCCGCGGCGAGGATCCTGCTGGGCCAGGGAGTCGATCGGGAGGAGATCCGCAACAAGGTCATCCTGATGACGAGTGCGCGCAGCGTTCACTCCTCACCGTCGGACGACCTGGACCGCAGCTGGCTCGACTTCACCCCAGCTGAGGCATCGGATCTCGCGCTGCGTCTGGCGCCGCTGGCAAGCCGAATCACCTATGAGGTGCGCCACCACAGAGGCGAGGATCCGACATTTCGCGTCACCTGCCAACTGGTCGGTGATGACGGCGCGCTGCGTGAGCTCGTGGCGCTCGAGGCCGTTGGCATCAAGGTTGTGATCGGGAGGGACCACACAGTGAAGTTCGGTCATCTCGAGTGGCCGAGCGAGTCAGAAGGCGAGGGATAGGGGCTGGGCACTGGTGACACTGGTTCGATAGAATTGAATCCGTCAACGTGTGAGGTCGGGCATGCTGGTTGGGGGCAACGAGAGTGCGGTGAGCGGGCCACACAGCTGGGGCTCGCCGGTGGTCAAGCGAGTCGCGATGGTTGCGGCGACGGCGTTCCTGTCGATCAATATCTGGACAGGTGCGCCGCTGTTCGCGGTGTGGGTGGGCGCTCGGGTGTCAGGACAGTCCGTGTTGAGCATGAAGGCGGTGTTCGCGGTGGTTATTGTGCTGTCAGTACTGGTGTTCGGCATGGGGGTGGCGCTCGCGTGGCTGAACAACAGGTATGACGAGCTAATCGGGCGCGCTGAAAGCGAACGACGCTCGCCGTGGCTGCGCAGCATGCGGGCGGAGGCCGAGGGTCACGTCAGCGCGCGGGTGGGTGTAACAGCCCTCGAGCGGGTGGTGATGGCCAGCGTCTACCTGGCGGTACTGACGTTCCTGGTGTGGTTCGCGTTCTTCTCGGGGCCGGCTTACCCCCCGACCACGTAAGCTCACCCGTGCCCCCCGAACAGCGCCGGCCGCTACAGGCTTGGCATGACGAGCTTGCTGCTTTCAACCCGGGAGGTAGTCGTTCTTCAGCCACGCAACGGTGGCCTCGAGACCGTTTTCATAGCCGACCCGCGGCTCCCAGTCGAGCGTCTGGCGTAGCTTGCGGTTGCTGAAGTCCTGGCTCTTGCCCAGCACCTGCACGGCCTGACGGGAGAGCAGCGGCGGCAGGCTGAGCCCGGTGGCTCTGCGCAACAGCCGGTAGCAGTGCTCGAGTGAGAAGCCGATGCTGTTGGCCAGCCAGTAGGGCATGCTGAAGCGCGCCCCGGGGCAGCCGAGGCCGCCGGCCAGCCCATCGGTGAACTGCCTCCAGGTGACATCGAGGCCGTCGCTGACGTTGAACGCGTTGCCTGGCGCGGCCTCGTGTTGGAGGGAGAGGACGGCGGCGTCGAGCAGGTTGTCGATGTAGCAGAGGCCAGCGAGCGGGCGACCGCGATCGACGAGCAGCATGTGGCGGCCTTTGATCGCGCGAGCGATCTCACCGACAACATCTACTGAGCCGGGTCCATAGACGGTGGCGGGGCGCAGGATCACGGTGGGGAGCGCGTTCTCTCTTTGCGCACAATGGACCTCCGCCTCGGCTTCGAGCTTCGTTTGGGCGTACCAGTTGCGAAATCGCGTGGGCGTGTATGTCTCGTCGGTCTGGGATCGGTCGGGATAGCCGTAGATGTCCGTGCTGCTGAAGTGAACGAAGCGCTCGATGGATGTGGCGAGCGCTGCGTCGAGCAGGCTGCGTGTACCGCCGACGTTGATGCGGACGATCTCCTGTGTAGTGGCCCAATCGGATACGAGCGCACCGCAGTGCAGCACGTACTGGCAGCCTGCTGTCGCGCGCATAAGTGAATCGGCGTCGGTGAGATCCCCGACTGTGAGTTGCACGTCGAGTTGCTCGAGTCGGGAGGTGTCGCTGCTGGCGCGTACGAGGCAGCGCACCGCGTAGCCCTCGTCCAACAGCCGTTTGGCGAGGCGCCCGCCGATGAATCCGCTGGCGCCGGTGATCAGGCACGTGTCGCTCACGTAAGCTTCGCGCGCGCCTGACGGCGGAGCGTCGTGGTGGCGATGTCGCGCACGACGGCAAAGTTCTTGCTTGAGCTTCCGTGACACTCGGCGAGCACGGTGTCGAGCGCGTCGAGGAAGATGCGCGCCTCGTCCTCGGAAAGAGTCAACGGGGGCAGCAACTTGATCACGTCGTTCTTGCCGGCGGCCATCGTGATCACGCCGTGGTCGCGATGCAGCGGGATCACTATCAGCTGCGGAAAGAGGCCCTCGCTGGCCATGTGGATCAACTGCCAGTTGAGGCGCGCCATGCGCGCTTTGGGGGCTCCCAGCTCGATCCCGATCATCAGCCCGCACGCACGGATCTCCTTGACCATCTCGTATCGCTGTTGCAGCTCGATGAGCCCATCGCGCAGCACGGCCCCCATGTGCGCGGCGCGCTCGACGAGGCCGTCGCGCTCGATCACGCGCAGGCTGGCGAGACCGGCGGCCATCGACAGGCGGTTGCGCCCGTAGGTCGACTGATGCACGTAGGAGCGCTCGAGCGTGCCAACCGCCTTCTGGAAGATGTCCCGCCTGGTGACCATCGCTGCGACAGGCATGTAGCCGCCGCTGAGCGCCTTGCCGACGAGCACGAAGTCCGGCTCGAGCCCCCAGTGCTCGAGCGCGAACCACTTGCCGGTGCGGCCCAGTCCGGTCTGGATCTCATCGACGATGAACATCGTGCCCGCCAAAGGGTACGCGCTCGCAGCCGGTTAGCAGCGGGCCGAAGCCCTCCTTGAAGAACTCGTCGCCGACGAGCGACAGCGGCCCGTAGGTGACGCCGTGAAAGCTGCTCTCGCAGGAGATGAAGCGGGGCCGGCCAGTGGCGGCGCGGGCGAACTTCATCGCCGAGTCCACCGCCTCGGCTCCAGCGCTCGCGAAGAACACCGCGTCGAGCCCGGGCGGCAGGCGCTGGGTCAGGGCCTCGGCGAGCATGCCGGCCAGCGGTGAGTAGTGGATCTGTACGCCGTCGAGCAAGTCCGCGGCCAGCGCGGCTTGGAGGGTGTCGCGCACGTCGGGATGGTTGTGGCCGAGGCTCGCGAACCCCTCGCCGGTGTGGAAGTCCAGATAGGCGCGACCGGCGGCGTCGTAGAGATAGGAGCCCTGTGCTGAGATGTACTGCTTGTCGAAGCCAAGGATGCCGAGCACGTCCACGAGCGACGGGTCGAGATGGCGGCTGGCGAGGTCCAGGGTCTCATCAGCGCGGGCTTTGGCGTCCGCGACCACGCCCAGGGAGTCGCGCGCGGGGACAGGTTGAGAGTTGGTGGCCATGCTGATCGAAGCGCCCGTTCTTTCGGTCAGGCGACAGTCCCGGGCTCGGCGACCCACACGCTCTCGATACCGAGCACGCGACAGAGCGGATCGAAGTGGCGGTCGTAATGCAGCACGCCGGCCCCGCGTCCAGCGGCAGCGGCAGCGGCAGCGATCAGATAATCGGCGGCCGGAATGCGTCGCTCGCCGCGTAGGTCTCGTGAGGCTCCGACCGCGGCGGCCCCGGCGCTTTGGGTGATAGGGGCTGCGGGCAATGCAGACAGGGTGCTGTCAAGCTCCACAAACGCGGCCTCGTCACGGGCGCTTGCGAGCAGCTCGAGACTGACCACCGGGCACACGGCGAGCAGGTTCGCACGCGCTGTCGCCAGCCATCGAGACAGCACGGCAGGGTCTTGTTGCCGGTTCCAAGCGGATGTGTCGAATACGAGTAGCCCACCTGAGCCGTATGGCTCAGCGCGAGGCATGCAGGCTTTCGGATATCGAGAAGTCGTAACGGTCGTCTTCGCCGGCAGCGATCCGCAGCAGATGCTTCTGCGCCTCATGGGCAGCGGAGCGCTCTGCACGGATCGCTTCAGCGCCGCGTAGTGCGAGATCGTGCACGGCCCGTGACTTGGGCTCGCTACCGCCGAACTCGCTCACGGCAGCGGCAAGCTTGGCATCGAGGGTTACCTGGACTCGAGGGTGTGAGGCGGGCACCAAGCCACTGTACCACCTGGCTGGTACACCGCCTGCGGATGACTTATGCCCCGTGCGGGACTCGAACCCGCCCCACCGGATTAAAAGTCCGGCGCTCTACCAGATGAGCTAACGGGGCCCTGAGGGCGAACAGTCTACGGCTCCTCAGCGGCGGCAACGCGTAGGAGCTCATCGATGGACGTCAGCTTGACACGTGGGCGGCCCGCGGGCTCGCCGAGCGCACGCTCGTGGCTGTCGATTGATTCCCACCCTGAGTACGTGACGAGCTCGGGTTGACGCGAGCGCAGCAGCGCCTCGACGGCGGCGGCGTCGGGGCTGGCGGGGAGGTGCACGGCGCCCTGCTCTGGAGACGGCCGGTCGCCGTTAGCGGAGATCAGGGGGGTGAGGTCGTTGAGCATCGCGTCGACGGTCTCCTGGGCGTCCTTCTTGTTGGTGCCGATCACGCCGGAGGGGCCACGCTTGATCCAGCCGACGACGTACTCGCCGGGAAGCTGCGCTTTGCTGTCGGGGTCGAGCACGCGGCCCGCCTCGTTGGGGATCACGGCGGAGCGCTCGTCGAAGGGCACACCCGGGAGGGGGATCCCGCGGTAGCCGATCGCGCGGAAGGCCAGGCCAGCTGTGATCGTCTCTCGCTCGTCGGTCGGCTGGGCACGCAAGCCACCGTCGGGTGTGGGCACGAGCTCGTTGCGGATCAGCTCAACAGCGCCGAGTCGCCCGTGGTCGTCGGGGAGGAAGGCGGCGGGTGAGAGCAGGAAGCGCAACACGATGCGCTTGGGATGCCCGTGGGGCGTGCGGGAGGCGTAGTCGCGCAGGATCTCCACGTTGCGCCGGGACGTGATGTCGGCCTCAGCGCCAGGGTCGTTGACCGCGAGCGCCCGGTCGAGTTCCTCAGCGTCGACGATCACGTCGGCGTCGGCGAGCTCTCCCAGCTCGAGCAGCTCCGGGTTGGTGAACGCGGCCTGGGCTGGTCCGCGCCGTCCGAGGATCACGACCTCGTTGACATTGCTGGCGGCGAGCACGTCGAGCGCGTGGTCGGCGGTGTCGGTTGGTGCGAGCTCGGATTGCGCCAGCACGAGCATGCGCGCGACGTCGATCGCGACGTTGCCGTTGCCGATGACGACGGCGCGCTCGGCAGACAGGAGATCGACCTCGAGGTGGGTGTGATCAGGGTGGCCGTTGTACCAGCCGACGAAGTCGGTGGCCGCGTGCGAGCCGGGTAGGTCTTCGCCGGGAATGCCCAGCGGGCGATCGGACGGCGAGCCGGTGGCGTAGACGATCGCGTGGTAGTGGTCGAGCAGCTCATCGCGGGAGACGTGCTCGCCGAAGGTGACGTTGCCGAAGTAGCGAAAGCGCGGATGCGCGGCGGTCTTCTCATAGATACGGGTGACGGACTTGATCTTGGGGTGGTCGGGGGCGACGCCGGAGCGGACGAGGCCCCAGGGCGTGGGCAGCCGCTCGAGCATGTCCACCTCGATGTCTCCGTCCGCGGCCTTCAGCAGGTGCCCGGCGGCGTAGAAGCCGGCAGGGCCAGAGCCGACAACGGCTATGCGGATGGGGGACTCGTCGGTCATGGCGCGATGGTGAGGGGTCTGGGCTGCGGCAGATGCGTACGGAAGAATGGGCGCGGCCCGACTCGAACGGGCGACCCCCTCGGTGTAAACGAGGTGCTCTAGCCAACTGAGCTACGCGCCCCTGCCTGTCCACTGAAGGCTAGCGAAGCCGCCAACCGTCCCACTCGAGCCGCGTCCCTGCGAAGCTTGCGGAGGATGCGGCGCTATGGCGGTCGGTGGACAAAGATGAGGTTGCTCGTGTGGCTGGTGGTCGGCCTGATCGTGCTGTTGGCGTTGGCCCAGGTGGTGCTGCCGCGGATCGCTGTGAGCAGGATCGAATCGCGGGTGGGCCGCTACGGCAAGGTGCAGAGCGTGAGCGTGAGCGCGTGGCCGGCGGTGGAGCTGCTGTGGGGACATGTGGGCTCGGTGCACGTGCGCGCGAAGAGCCTGT
>JBEKAM010000200.1:0-6367 GCA_050015915.1 Solirubrobacteraceae bacterium | reverse complement strand
CACCGATTCGCAGGCTCTCGCCGCGACTCGACGCTGGTGTTGCTGCGGAGGTGTCTGTCGGCGCGGCCATCGGCGTGTGTTAGGCGGGGATGGATGGGCGAGATGGGGAGGAGCCGTTGTGGCTGGGCGCCTGCGCGTCGCTCACAGCGTGTGTTTCCGTACGGAGCTCGCTGGCCTCGGCAGCGGCGAGCTCCTCCGCGGCCGGTGCGTGCACGTGGCTAGGACGCAGCAGACACACGACGGTGCCGAGCAATGAGACGGCGGTGAGCACCCATAGCGCCGTGTGCATGTTGGTGATGAACGGCGCGAGCTTCTGCGCGGAGAGGCCTTTTGCGAGACCGGAGAACACCGCGAACAACGTCGCTTTCGGCACCGCTGAGGTGACGATCGCGAGCACGAACGCGATTGACAGCACCGCCCCGGTGTTCTGTAGCAACGTTCTGGCCCCGGCGGCTACGCCCCGCCTATGAGCGGGTACGACGCCCATCATCGCGGCGGTGTTGGGGCTGTTGAACATGCCCGAGCCGGCGCCCACGAGCAGCAGCCACAGCGCACTCTGCCAGTAGGGGGTGTGAACCTCGAGCGTCGTCATCGCGCCGAGCCCGGCGGCGCTTACGAGCATCCCGATCGCGGCCAGCGCGCGCGAGCCGTGGCGGTCGGCGTAGATGCCGGCTATCGGCGAGGCGATGAGCATGCCGAGCGCGAGCGGGATCAGCTTGATCCCGGCGTTGATCGGTGAGTCGCCCTGTGCGCCCTGGAAGTAGAAGACAAACAGGAACATCAACGCGAAACGCGCGAGGCCATTGATGAACGCGGCGGCGCTTGCAGCGGCGAACAGCCGGCTGCGGAAGATCTCCAGGTCGAGCATCGGCGCGCGTGAGCGGCGCTCGATCAGCACCCACAGCGGCAGCAGCACGACGGCGGCCGTGAGGCTGACGATCACGATCGTGTTGTTCCAGCCGCTGAGCCCGCCACGGGAGACGCCGAGGACGAGACCGGTGAGACCTATGACGAACGTGCTTGTGCCGAGCACGTCGTAGCCACGCACCGAGTCGGGTTTTGCGAGCTCGCGCAAGATCAGGGCTCCCCACGTGGCACCGGCGAGCGCGAACGGCACGTTGAACCAGAAGACCCAGTGCCAGGAGATCGACACGAGCGCACCACCGAGGACGGGGCCGAGCACGAGCCCGATCGCGGCGATCATCGTGTTGCCACCCATCGCGAGGCCCAACTGCTCCTTGGGGAAGGCGTCGGTGACGAGGGCTGCGGCGTTTGCGAACAGAAACGCCGAGCCGATCCCCTGCAGCACGCGCCAGAGGATCAGCACGGTCGCGTCAGGCGAGAAGCCGGCGCCGAGGGATGCGAGTGCGAAGACGACGAAACCGCCCACATAAGCGCGCTTGCGCCCGAACAGATCGCTCAGGCGTCCGGCCATCAGCACGAGCACGGTGGCGGCGATGAGATAGGCGAGAATTACCCACACGAGCGCGAGCAGGCTGGTGTGCAGGGAGCGCTCGAGGTCGGGCAGCGCAATGATCAGCGTGCCCGAGTTGGTCGCCGCGAGCAGCATGCCGAGGCTCGTACAGGAAAGTGCCCACCACTTGTAGTGCTCGTGGCCGGCGGCCACACCGAAACGCGATCCGGATGTCTTCTGTGAGCTCTGCTGGGTGGTTGCGGCGGTCGTCAAGCGGAGAACCTTCCGTCTTTGGAATCTGACGTGAACGTAAAGATCAAGATAGCAGGCATAGATCGCGGAGCCGCGCGATGCTGTTGAAAGCAGCATGGGGACGGGAGCGGGCTTGTGAGGGGTGCACGGCTGCTAAAACTGAGGGCGATGGCATCGAGTGATCCGAAGGTTGTAAAGAGCGATGAGCAGTGGCGCCAGGAGCTGACCCCGGCTCAGTACGACGTGCTGCGCAAGGCCGGCACCGAGGCTCCGTTCACGGGCGAGTACGTCTACAACAAGGAGTCCGGCGACTATCGCTGCGCTGCCTGCTCAGCGATGCTGTTCAGCGCCGACACCAAGTTCGACTCCGGTACCGGCTGGCCGAGCTTCACCGAGCCGGCGGTCGCTGAGGCGGTGGAGCTACGTCCGGACAACAGCCTGTTCATGAAGCGCACTGAGGTCATCTGCCGAAACTGTGGCGGTCATCTGGGCCACGTCTTCGATGATGGTCCCGGACCGGATGGACAGCGCTACTGCATCAACTCGGCGGCGCTGGCGTTCAAGCCTGACGCTGCCGCGCCGGACGCACCCACGCAGTCCTAGACAGGTAGGCTCGCCTGGCCATGATCATGATGGATCAGTCCAAACGGCTGTCCGAACCGCTGCGCTGGGGTAGGCGCGAGCGCTCTGTGGTGATCGCGATGCTCGTGTGTGTCGCGTTGCTAGCTGTCGGTTTGGGTGCCTACGCGTTTACCAGCGGCGCACCCGCGCGTAAGGACTGCATCGACTTCACGTTCGCCTCGACGCTGGGGGGTGCGGAAGAGCACGCGTGTGGCGCACAGGCCCGGAGGGTGTGCGCTTCGCCGAATGCCTTCCCGCACGTCGCGGCTGAGCTGCAGGCGTCGTGTCTGCGGGCCGGCTTTCCGTTTCGCTGAGGCTGCTCTTCTCGTAGTTGGAAGGGCCCGCGCGGGCCCTTCTGACGGCCGTCTAGACAAATGTCGAAACGCCTGCGTCAAGTGTTGGCCACGATGGCCCTACCCCGGTTCCCGCATGCCGGATTTCATACCGGGACTGTCATCGGTGAGCGGCGTCCGTGCTGATTCGGACAGGCGCTGATCCGCAAACAACTGTAGGAACGGAGGCACATGACCTGGCTGTCATACCCAAGTTGGCTGAACGCGGGGGACAACGCATGGCAGATGACCGCCGCAACGTTCGTCGGGCTGATGAGCCTGCCGGGCCTGGCGGTCCTGTACGGCGGTGTTATGCAGAAGCGCTGGTCGGTCAACGCGATGATGCTCACGTTCGTGGCGTTCTGCGTGACGCTCATCGTCTGGTGCCTCTGGGCGTTCAAGATGGGCTTTGGTAGCCCGATCGCTCACAGTGGCTCCGGGATCACCGGGACGAAAGGCTTCCTGGGGACGTTCCTGGGAGAACCTGGCAGCGTGCTCAGTCACACGGGTGAGGAGGCGCGAGCGCTCATCCCGTCGGTGACAGAAGGCCCGCCATTCCACTTCCCGGAGGCGTCGCTGGTCTACTTCCAGTTCGTGTTCGCCGCGATCACGCCGATCCTGGCATTGGGCTCGGTGCTGGGCCGCGTCAACTTCAAGGCGTGGATTCCTTACGTGGCGCTGTGGATCACATTTGTGTACGCAGTCAACGCGTTCCTGATCTGGGGCGGTGGCTACTTCGCCGCTCACGGTGCGTTGGACTACTCCGGTGGTTACGTGATCCACCTGTCAGCCGGGGTGTCAGGGTTCGTGTTTGCTGCGGTTATTGGGCCGAGGTTGCAACGCGATCGTGAGATCGATGCGCCGAACAACCTGCTGATGCTTGCGGTTGGTGCCGGTCTGCTGTGGCTCGGTTGGAACGGCTTCAACGGTGGAGACTCCTACTACGCTGGTGCCGACGCTTCCGCGGCGGTGCTCAACACCAACCTGGCCACCGCGGTGGCGATGATGGTGTGGATCGCGTGGGACTACATCTTCCGCGACAAGCCGTCAATGATTGGTGCCGTCAACGGCATGATCACCGGGCTGGTGGGTATCACCCCGTCCGCCGGATTCATCAACGGATGGGGGGCGATCATCGTTGGTGTGGTCGATGCGACGATCGTGTGGTTCGCGATCCGCTACCTCAGCCGAGCGCCGATGTTCAGGAGCGTGGACGACACGCTGGGGGTGATCTACACGCACGGTATCGCCGGCCTGTTCGGAGGCCTGTTGGTCGGGCTGTTGGCAGACCCGTCGATCGTCGAGTACATCGGTGCAGGTGGCGGTGCCGCCAACCTGCCGGGCAAAACGGGGCTACTCCTCGGGGGAGGCTGGTCGCTATTGCGCTGGCAGGCGGAGACAGCCGCCTGGGTGATCGCGTATACGGCGATAGCCACGTACATAATCCTCAAGGTCATTGGGTTGGTGATACCGCTACGGCTCAGCGACGAGGAGCTGGAGATCGGCGATCACGCGATCCACGGCAACGAGGTGTACCCGTCGGATGTGCCGACGCTCGGTGGCTCACACTCACCGGCGTGGCAGCCGGCTCCTGCCGGCGCGGGAGCGTCGTAGGAGAGAAGCTCTCTCCGGAGCGGGCGCGTCCTCCCCACGGACGCGCCCGTCTCGGGTTTGAGGACGGTCTGGTGGCCTCGCTTCGGCGGGGCCACCGGTCTTTAAGCGGGCGATGCCAACCGGGCAGGCGACGCCTGTGCCCGAGTGCTAATTCGTGGGGGAGACGTTCAAGCCGATAGGGCAGGCGACACCTGTGCCACCCAGCCCGCAGTAGCCGCCGGGGTTCTTGGCCAGGTACTGCTGGTGGTAGGCCTCGGCGTAGTAGAAGGGGTGCTGCGGGTCGCGCTCGATCAGTTCGGTTGTGATCGTCCCGTGGCCGGCTGCTGAGAGCATCTGTTGATAGGCGCTCATCGACGCCTCGGCAGCCGCGCGTTGGGCGGCCTCCTCCCACACGATCAGCGAGCGGTACTGGGTGCCGACGTCGTTGCCCTGGCGCATCCCCTGTGTGGGGTCGTGTCCCTCCCAGAACAGTCGCAGCATCTCCTGGTAGTTCGTCTTGGCCTCCTCGAAGGCGACGAGCACGACCTCCGAGTGGCCGGTCCGCCCGCTACAGACCTCCTCGTAGGTGGGGTTGGGCGTGAGCCCACCCGCATAGCCAACGGCGGTCGTATACACGCCAGGGGCTTCCCAGAAGATTCGCTCCGCGCCCCAGAAGCAGCCCATGCCGAAGATGGCGGTCTGCACTCCATCGGGGAAGGGGCCCTTCAGAGGGGTCCCGAGTACCTCGTGGCGGTCTGGCACCGCAATCTCCTGCTCACGTCCGGGCAGAGCGGCAACCGGGTCAACCATTGCTGTCTTGTCACGGCCGAAGATGTGCATACAGCCAGGCTAGCCGAAGCGCGAGAAGATCCGGGAGGCTCGTATGAGCCCGGTTCTCGGCGGATTGCAGTAGCCGGCTGTAGAGTGCGCAGTGATGAGTTGCCGCGACGTCCGCCGGTCGCCAGCCGCCTGTGTCCGCGGAGCGCGGGGGTCGGAATGAGCGTGGGATCGGTCGTCGACTACGAGGTCTCCGGCAGGGTCGCGCGGATTACCCTGGATCGTCCTGGGCGAGGAAACGGGATCACGCGACAGTTGGTGCAGGAGCTGGTCGCGTGCGTTGAGCGTGCGGACCTGGATCCAGCGGTGCACGTGCTGCTGCTGGCGGGTAACGGCCCGGGTTTCTGTGGCGGCTATGACCTGGTGGAGAGCGCAGAGGGCATGGGCGGGGACTCATCGATCTCGGCGGATGTCGAGGGTGGCTCGCCGCTCGATCCGCAGCGGATTGCCGCGAACCACGATCCGCGCCAGACGTGGGACCCGATGGTCGACTACGCGATGATGAGCCGCAACGTCCAGGGCTTCATGAGCCTGTTCCATTGCGGCAAGCCGGTGGTGTGCAGCGTGCACGGGTTCTGTGTGGCGGGTGGCACCGACATGGCGCTTTGCTCGGATCTGCTGGTGATCGCAGAGGACGCCAAGATCGGCTACCCGCCGGCGCGTGTGTGGGGCTCGCCGACGACCGCGCTGTGGGCACATCGCGTGGGTGTGCAGCGCGCCAAGCGCCTGCTGTTCACAGGCGATTCGCTATCGGGTAAAGAGGCGCTCGAGTGGGGTCTCGCGATCGAGGCGCCACCTGCATCGAAGCTTCAGGCGCGCACGGAGATCCTGGTCCAGCGGATTGCGCAGATGCCTGTCAACCAGCTGATGCTGATGAAGCTGCTGGTCAACCAGACGCTGTACGCGCAGGGTCTGCATGCGACGCAGGTACTGGGGACAGTGTTCGACGGTATCGCGCGTCACACCGAGGAGGGTCACGCCTTCCAGCAACGCGCTGCTGAAGCGGGATTCCGCGAGGCGGTGCGCGAGCGCGACGAGCCGTTCGGAGATTTTGGGCGCTCGAGCTTCAAGGGTTAGCGTCCATATGCAAAGGTAGGGGCATGGCACTCCTAACTGCTAGTCGCCCACTTGGTAACGAACTACAGCGCGTGTTTCCATCAAGGCCGTTTCATGTGCGCTTCTGGGATGGAAACGCGGTCCCGGCCACTGATGGCGACGCGCCGACGTTCTTTGTGCGTCGTCCCACAGCACTCGCGCATTTTCTGTCCGCTCCAGGGACCCTGGGACTCGGGCGAGCGTATGTAGACGGCTCGCTGGC
>JBEKAM010000199.1:0-6403 GCA_050015915.1 Solirubrobacteraceae bacterium | reverse complement strand
CTCAGCTTGGAAGCCAACGGATCGCCGACACCGTCAGGGAGGTCCGGGCCTCCAATGACGTCCTCGGTCCCCGAACCGATATCAGGCCGCACGTCTGACGCGGCGGGGCGGCGTGGGCGTCCACGGCACAACCCGTTCAACGAGGATTCGGCTCTCTACAGCGGCTAAATGGCTGTCGCTAATGCGTTCATATCGGTTCCCCACCATGCCTCCTGTACGAAGATCGCCACCTCGCAGACAATCGTCTGGAGGTTCTTTGTCTGTAGACCTTCCGTCTGCGGGCCGCGAAAGTTCGGGCTATGAAATCCGCCCGCGAGCAGTTCGCCGCCAACCTCCGTCTCCATCGCGAAAAAGCCGGCCTCTCCCAGGAGAAGCTCGCCGACCTCTGCGACCTGCACCGCACCGAGATCAGCCTGCTGGAGCGCTCGAAGCGCTCCCCGCGCCTCGAGACGATCGTGATCCTCGCCCGTGGCCTGAAACTGGCCGCGCCGGGAGAACTGCTCGAGGGGATCAACTAGGAAGCTTGGGGGTGAGCAGGCTCCCCCCAAGGACCCCCCACCTGGACACCCAGCGACGGGGAAGCTGACGCCGAGAACGGTAGGATCTCGGCTTCGCGCCGACGTAGCTCAGCTGGTAGAGCACCTCCATGGTAAGGACGGGGCCTCCGGGGGCGTTTTCCCTGCAAAGCAGCACAATCGGTTTCCGGCGGCGGTTTTTTTACCGCTGGTGTACCGCAAATCCGCGCGGATTGCTCACAGAACTGCGCCAAAGTGGCCCTCTCCTTAGAGCGTGCTCTGAGCGCTTGGGCGGCCCATCCCGAAGGGCCCTCGCGGGTCTTCTGAGCGGCGATCGAGGCGGGGGCAAGGGCAGGCCCGGCCCGACAAGAGCGTATGGGTTCTTCGGTTGGCAGAGCCGGCACGGAGGGTCCGCTGAAGTGCAGCGAAGCGGCGGCGAGGCTCGGCATCTGCGAGCGGACGTTGCGGCGCTACATGCAGGCCGGCCGTATCCGCTACCACCGCCTGCCCGGCGGGCACTACCGCATACCCGAGGACGCGATCGAGGAGTTCTGGTGCGAGCACGGCCCGCCCCGCTCCCGCTCCCGCCGCAGGCACGCGAGTCCGGCCCGCGAGCCGGTCCTCCGCCGGCCGACTCAACGACCTAGCACTGGCCGCCGGTCGCGACTCGGTCAGGAGTCCACGGAGGACTACGACCTCTCCCCGGCCGCGCTGGCAGAGCTGCGCGCTCAGTTCCGCTAGCCGGCCCCCCTTTCGACTTGAGGAGTTTTGGAACCATGAGTAGACCTTGGAAAAAGCAGTGGCCGCGCGTCGGGCGCGGCGGCAGGAAGTCCTACATCGTGGGCTACTACGACCACGAACGAATCGAGCGCTCAAAGACGTTCGCGTGCGCCTCCGGTGAGGGCGGCGCAAGGGACTGGATGCGCGACTACTGCGCCGCGGAGCGCAGAGGGCCTGACAGCCTGGAGAGGTTCCTGCGCGACCTAGACGCAAAGGAGGCCAACGTAACGGACGGTCGCCCGTTTGGGCAGGTCGTCGCGATGTATTTCGCGCTCGACGCCGACCCGGAGCTTGAGGGCGGCCTTGCACCTGCAACGTTTGCCGGCTACAAGGCGACCGCGAACCCGCACCTTCTCGGCCGCCCGATGCACAACAACAAACACGAAGTCGTTGGCCGCAAGAGCTACGCGACGTGGCTCGCCGCCCGGCCCGCGTCGGAGTTCAACGAGCCGCACACCGTCAGGCAGTACCGGGACATGATGCGCGCTGACGGACAAGGGCAGCCACGAATCAACGACTCTTGGAAGGTGCTCTCCGCTGTGCTGAGCTGGGCAGCCGGATCGCACGAGATTCCCGAGATCCACACAAACGGGTGCATCCTCGCCAACGAGCGCCCCACGAACCGCAGACGCTCCGTTCGGGCGCGCTCCACCGGCAGGGGCTCCCAGGGACGCAAGCGTCGCGCAACGACACAAAGCTGGGCGCTGTCCCCGCAGGCCGTCGAGGTGATTCGTTGCGAGATGCGGGCCCGCGTCGGCACCGGTCGGCCCGGCAACAGGCGCGATCCGATCCTCGCTAAGCGAGACGCGATCGTCGCGAGCCTGATGTATGGGCTCGGTGCGCGCCCGCAGGAGGTATGGGGGCTTCGCCTCGGGTCGGTCTCAGAGACTTTCGCGGAGGTGACGGAAGTTATCTCCTGGGGTGAACTTGACGAGTACGGAAAGACGTCCAACAGCACCAAACGGCGGCCGGCCGTCCCCCCGGTTCTGTGGGAAGACCTGACCGAATGGCGGATCGACCTGCGCGAGTGGGGGCATCCTGCCGGCGATATGGACTTCATCATTCCGGGGGACCTCGGCGGCAGGCGCTGGGGAGTCATCGACCCCGACACGGGCGCCTGCCACCTGAGCCTGAACCAGTGCAAGAAGTGGGGCGCAAAGTTCTTTTCCCCGGCTGTAGCGAAGGCTGCCCTCCGTCCGGAGTTCGCCGCGATCAAGGGCGCGACGCCCTATTCGCTGCGCCGGGGCGGCATCTCCGTTCGACTTCGTGCCGAGGACCCGCAAACGGTCGCCAAAGACTGCGGAACCAGCCTTCCGCTTGTGCACGAGCTTGATCGTCACGGTCCGGCTCAAGGGTGATCGTGAGCTTGCCGCTCTTGCAGGTTCTTTGGTTTCTTCTTTTTCACAGTAGTCTCCTGCGGACTCGGAGAACGATGCCCACAAAGCCCTCCAGAAAATCCAAAGCCTCGAAGGTTGACGAGGAGCTTGCTTGGTCGGTTCCCGGCCTGCACGAACCTCGCTACTCGCAGTCGCTCGAGCGTGGGCTTGCGATCCTCCGCTGTTTCACGCCCGAGCGCCCGGTGCTCGGCATCGCGGACATCGCCGACGGTCTCGGGATGAGCCGCTCCACGACGCACCGCTATGTGATCACGCTCGTCGCGCTCGGTTACCTCGAGCAGGGCACGTCGCGCAAGTATCGCCTCGGGCTGAAGGTCACCGACCTCGGCATGGCGGCGCTCAACTCCACGGGCCTGCGCGAGCACGCGCATGAGTACCTCGAGGAACTGCGCCAGCGCACCTCCTACACGGCCAGCCTCGCGGTGCTCGACGGGGCGGACATCCTGTACGTGGACCGCGTGCAGAGCTTCCGTCGCGGGCAGAGCAAAATCGACCTCGGCCTGCACCCCGGATCGCGCCTGCCGGCCTACTGCACCGCGACGGGCAAGCTGCTGCTGGCGAATCTCCCCGAGGACGAGCAGCGCGAGATCCTAGCTTCGATAAAGCTGACGAAGCGCGGCCCGAACACGATCACGAGCAAGGAGGCGCTGCGCGGAGAGCTCGATGCCGTGCTTGACGAAGAGTTCGCGGTCAACGACGAAGAGCTCGTCGTGGGGCTCTACGCGATCGCCACGCCCGTGCGCAACGATGCGCGCGAGGTCGTCGCCGCGCTCAACCTAGCCGCCGATGCCTCAATGATCTCCCTTTCCGAGCTCGTCGACGCGCTCACCCCGCACCTCATCTCCACAGCCGACCGCATCTCCGCCCGGCTGGGCTACAGACGCGACGACGAGCAAAGCTGAGGTCGCATACGTCATACAGTCATGCCCGTGCCGAAAGACAACGCTAAGTCTCACGGTGCCACGAACAAGGCTGGCCGGTGAACGAGGAGCAGAGCCTGTCCCACTCCAAGCACCCGGGCCTCTACTTCAGCCACCCGGCCTGCCTGGAACACGACCCTCGGGTGTATATGCCGGAGCATCCCGATACGCCCGAGCGCCTCGAGGCGATCGAGCGGACACTGGCTGTAGAGAACTGGCTGGGCTGGGAGCGGCGCGCAGCGCCGCCGGCGTCGGAGTCCCAGCTGGAGCTGATCCACAGCGCAAGCCACGTTCAGAAGATCAAGGAACTGGCGTTGGCCGGTGGCGGCGCGATCGACCCGGACACGTTCGTCGGGGAGCCCACTTACCGCGCCGCGCTGCACGCCGCTGGCGGTGCCTGCGAGATGACTCGCGCATTGATGGCCCGCGAGGCGAGGCTCGGTTTCTGCGAGGTGCGGCCCTCCGGGCATCATGCCGAACCGGATCGTGCCATGGGCTTCTGCCTCTTCAACAACATCGCGATCGCGGCGGAGTTCGCGATCGCAGAGCTTGGCGCCAAGCGCGTCTTCATCCTCGACTGGGACGTCCACCACGGCAACGGGACCGCCGAGGCGTTCCGCCGCCGCTCCGATGTGCTGTTCGTGTCAATCCACCAGTCCGGGATCTATCCCGGCACCGGCCCGATGAGCGATCTGGGGTCTGGCCCCGGAGAGGGCTACACGATCAACCTTCCCGTACCGGCCGGCTCCGAGGAATTCCTGTGGCTGTCGCTGATCGAGCACATCGTGCTCCCCGTCGCCCAGGAGTTCGAGCCCGATCTCGTGCTGATCTCCGCCGGCTTCGACGCTCATCGCGATGACCCACTCGCGGGCTGCTGCCTGGACGCGGCCTCCTTCGCCGAGATGGCCCGCCACGTCAGTGCCTTCACCGAAGCACTCGACGTGCCGCTGGGAGCCGTCCTCGAGGGCGGCTACGAACCCGCTGCGCTGGCAGAGTGCGTGCGGGAGACACTCAGTGCGCTCAGCGCGGATGAGCCGCCGCGATCTGTGGCGCCAGAGCCGCTGCTGACCTCGCGAGCCGCCTCCTACGTCAGCCACCACTGGCAGCTGTAGGTTACGGCGCGTAGTTTTCCACGTCGAACCGGCGGCCAATCTCGGATGCCCGATCTTGCGCTGTCCACGAGAGTTCGGCGCGTGACAAGCGCATGTCCAACAGTCCCCGAGGCCAGGCGAACTGTGTCCGTCGACGCGCCGGCGGAGGCCGAGCTCGTCAGGCTGCGCGATGGCTCTTCAGTGACCGTACGCCGCGCGAGCACTCTGGACGAGCCGGCGCTGCGGTCATTCCTCGAGGGACTGTGCCTGGAGGCCAAGCGCTTACGGTTCTTCAGCGCCACGGCGAACATCTCCTCCGCTGCGCACCTGGCGGCCGCCGCGGACGAGGAGCACTGTGGGCTGATCGCACATGACGAGCTGGGCCTGCTCGTCGGCCATGCCATCTACGTGACGCTCGAGGACCCGACGCGCGCGGAAGTCGCGGTCGAGGTCGCCGACCACCTGCACGGCCGCGGTCTCGGCACGATCCTGATCGAGCGCCTCGCTGCGATCGCCGAGCAGCGCGGGATCACGCATTTCGTGGCCGAGGTCCTCTCCGAGAACCAGGCGATGCTGGACGTCTTTCGCGAAGGCTTCGACGCGCGCGTCGTGCGTCACGAGGGACCCGAGGAGCGAGTCGAGTTCCTCACCTCCGGCTGGCGCCTGGCGCACAAGCGTTTCGGCCCAAACACTCAAACGGAGGCATAGGCACCGATGTTTCGCAAGGTAATCGTCGGCTTTGACGGCAGCGAACGTGGATTGGACGCGCTCATGCTCGGCCAGACGCTCACGGCCCCGGAGGGGGATCTGATCGTCTGCTGCGTCCATCACCTTCAGCCGCTCTCGGCTCGTATCGACCCGACGGAGCCGACCATCGACCACACCTCCGCGCAGGAGAGCATCGAGCGGGCCACGCGAATGTTGAAGGGCGGTCTCACCGTTACTCCGATGTTCCTCGCCGGCGAGAACGCTGCCAAGACCCTGCAGGGCGCAGCGATCTCAGAGCAGGCCGACCTGGTCGTGCTCGGCTCCTCCCATCGCGGAGCGCTCGGACGCGTGCTCTTGGGTAGCGTCACGCAGGCGACGCTGCGCGAAGCGCCCTGTCCGGTCGCGGTCGCGCCCGTCGGCTTTCACGATCATTCCGAGAGTAACCGCCTTGCGCGTATTGCGGTCGGCCATGACACGGTCGAGCCGACGCCGGATGCGCTGACGGCAGCCGTCGGACTCTGCGAAGAGACTGGCACCGAGCTGCGCCTCGTGGCAGTCGCGGAGGACGCCGCTGTCCCTGACCCGGCGCGGGCGACGATGCCCTACACCGAGATCACCCAGGCCCGACTGCGCGCCGCCGAGCAGAGCGTCGCCGACGCGCTATCCGTCGTGCCCGAGACCGTTTCGGCCACCAGCGAAGTTCGCGACGGTGACCCGGCGGAGGAGCTGCTCGAGGTCTCACGTGACGCAGATCTGCTGCTCCTCGGGTCGCATGGCCGCGGCACGATAGGCCGGCTGATCATGGGCAGCGTCTGCGACCGGGTGGTACGCGCGGCCGCATGTCCCGTGCTCGTCGTCCCACCCGCAGAGATCACCGACACTCGAGGCAGCGCGCGGCTCGCACCAGCGATAGCCTCTGCTGATGAATCCTGAGCGCGCCCACGAACTGCTCGCGCTCGAGCGGGAGCGGATCGAGCAGGCGATCGCCGAGC
>JBEKAM010000198.1:0-6428 GCA_050015915.1 Solirubrobacteraceae bacterium | reverse complement strand
GCCATCGACGTCGCTCGCCTCCGCTACCACCTCGAAGTCGGTCTCGCTGTCGAGCAGCATCCGCAGGCCGCTGCGGACCACCGCGTGGTCGTCCGCGAGCACGATCCGGATCAACCCGGTCTCAGCGGCCGAGGCAGCGCCATCGATAGCGTCATCGGACGGTGTGACTTGCCCCTCGGCCATCGCCTCAGACCTTACCCGCAGCGCCAGCTGCCTCGAGCTGCTGCTCACCGGAGACGTCGCCCGCTGCTGCCTGGTCGCCAGCGCCCCGCGTAAGAACGAGTAGCGAGCAGCGCGCGTGACGCTCGAGGTAGTCGGAGGTGCTGCCGAGCACCAGGCGCTTGACGGGACCGTAGCCACGGGAGCCGACGAGCATCAGATCGAGCTGATCGCCAAATGCGGCCAGCTCCTCGCCCGCAAGACCGTAAACCGCGTCGCCCTCGACACCGGGAAGATCCCTGAGGCGAACCTTTGCCTCTTGCAGAAGAACGTCGATGGTCTCGCCGATCGCGGGGGGGATCAGCCCGGCGTATGCGACGGACGGGATCGACACGACCTCCAGCGCATGCACGCTCGCGCGCGTCGGCACCGCCAGCTCGCGCGCCAGCGCTAGTGCCGCCTCGCTCTCCGGCGATCCGTTGTAGCCAACACCTACGTTGGCGATCGGCTCAGGACGATCGGCGAGACCACGGGAGGCAATCGCCACCGGGCAAGGGGCGCCGTTGAGCGCCGCGCGTGTGTCGTCGCCGAGCATCACGCGCCCGAGCGCACCGCGTGAGCAGGAGCCGACGACGAGCAGATCGGCACCCAGCTCCTCGGCCTGCTGGTGAAGACCACGGCCCGGGCTCGCCGAGACCACGCTAAGAAGCTCTGCCTGCACACCAGCAGCCTCGCGCTCGGCCTCGAGCAGCTTGTGCGCATCCTCGAGATCCTCTTTTGCTTCGCCGCGGTGTACATAGGCAAGCGTCAGCTTGCCGTTGGCATCGTTGAGGCGTGTGGCGAGCGCGATCGCATCGCGACCGTTGGCCCTGCCGTCCACGCCTACAAGCACATTCTTGAACATCGCTCATCTCTCCTTGTCGGTGTCTAACAAGAGGCTAGGACGCGTAGCGTCTATGCATTATCCGGGCCTGCCACGCTGGATGTTGCGGGTTTTTACTGAGCCGCTTGCGGTGGCACGACAAGCACAGAGCAAGGTGCGTCGTGGACGACACGCCGGCTGACGCTTCCAAAGGCATGAATGCCGCTGAGCCGGCGCGAGCCCATCACGATCAGCGCAGCGTCGCTGCTCTGCGCGGCGTCCAGGATCACCTCCCAGGCTTTGCCCGGTTCGATGTATGGCTTGCCGCCATCCGGTGAGAGCTCTCCCAGGGCCTTCGCCTGCGCCTCGATGACACGTGGGTTGCTCCTGGACTCGCCCGCGTGGGCGTTCACTAGTTGGGCTTTCGCCCCCTGCCCCTGCGCCAACATGCCTGCCAGCTCGATCAGCCGCTCAGAGCCCTCCTCGCCGTCGCTGGCGACCAGGATCTGGCGGCCGCGCAGGCTGGCGGCGAAGGTTTTGCGCACGACCAGCATCGGCGTGGTGAAGCGGCTGAGCGCAGGTCCCGTCACCCCACCAACGAGCGTGCCGCCAATCGAGGAGGAGAAGCTGCCCAGCAGCATCCCGCCCAGCCATGAAGAGGCGGGCGCTCCGATCGCGAGCAGATCGTGGCTGGCGGCATGCTCGAGGATCACGTCCACCGGCGCGCCACCGGGATCAACGACCGTGTTGCACGACACGCCCGCGTCCTCTGCCACACGCCTGGCGCGTGCCACGATGCGCTCGGCGTGGCTCGGGCTGATCGCAGCGCGAGCGTGCTCGCCCGAGCCGATTGCCGCCGTTGCGGCCAGCAGCGTCAGATGACCCTCCGGGCCAGCGAGAGAAGCGGCCAGACCGACCGCCGCCATGCTCCCCCACGTGCCGTCGACGGCACACAGGATGTTGGTGAACAGCTTCGGTGCAACGTCGCTCTCGGGTGAATATGTGGTCTGAGTGTTGGGCATGCACAGAAGCTATTCAGCGGGTCTGAACAGGTCATCCGCAGCTTCCCTCACACAGTTGTGGGAAATCCCGTAGCGCCGACGACGCGTAGTTCTCCACACGTCCGCGGCGGCCCGATGCGGATGGAACGCATGAATCGAGGTGTGACCCTTAGCTCACCATGAGCACCACGGTCATCAACCCCCCGGAACGGGCACCCGATGCCACCGATCTGAGCGAGGCGCGGTTCATGCGTCTGCGCGACCGTTCGAAGGTGGCGGTACGGCAATCGAATCTGGGGGACGAGCCGGCGCTACACACGTTCCTGTCGGGACTGTGCCTGGAAGCCAGGCGTCTGCGCTTCTTCACGGGCGCGGCCGACATGGGCTACGCCGCGCGCCTGGGTGTCGCGGCCGATGCAGCCCACTGTGGCCTGATCGCATTTGACGAAATGGGCGTGATCGTCGGCCACGCCACCTACGCAAAGCTCGACGACACGCACGCGGAAGTGGCGGTCGAGGTCGCAGATCATCTCCACGGCCGCGGGCTCGGCACGCTACTCATCGAGATGCTCGCCGCCGCTGCCGAGCAGCACGGGATCACGCACTTTGACGCTGAGGTGTTGTGCGAAAACCACGAGATGCTGGACGTCTTCAGGGACGGCTTCGACGCCCGCGTCCTACGCCAAGAAGGACCCGAGGAGCGGGTCGAGTTCCTCACCTCGGGCTGGCGCCTGGCCCATGAGCGCTTCGCTTCCGGCTCTCAGCCAAAGAACAGCTCGGCCGTCTCGTAGAGCGACGGGTCGAGCAACTTGGGCTCGCGCAGAGCCTCCTCCAAGTCGACCTCAACAATCTGGGTGCCCCGCAGCGCGACCATCTGGCCGAAGCGGCCCCCGGCGACAGCGTCCATGGCGGCAACACCAAAGCGAGTTGCCAGCACACGATCGAACGCCACCGGTGTGCCGCCACGCTGGACGTGCCCGAGGATCGTCGCTCGAGTCTCATACCCGGTCCGCCGCTCGATCTCGCCCTCGAGCGCCACGCCAATGCCGCCGAGGCGCGCGTGCCCGAAGGCGTCGGTCTCGAAGCCAAGTGTCTCCAAGGTGCCTTCGCGCGTAGTCGCGCCCTCAGCCACGACGACGATCGAGAAGCTTGGCCCGCGTGCGTGGCGCCGGCGCAGATGCTCGACGATCGCATCGATGTCGAACGGGCGCTCGGGCACGAGGATCGCGTCGGCACCACCGGCGATGCCCGCGTGCGTAGCGATCCACCCGGCATGGCGTCCCATTACCTCGACGATCATCACGCGGTTGTGTGACTCGGCGGTGGTGTGCAGCCGGTCGATTGCGTCGGTGACGATCTGCACGGCAGTCTGGAAGCCGAACGTCACATCGGTGCCGCCGATGTCGTTGTCAATCGTCTTCGGCACCCCCACCACCGGCACGCCGTCCGCATGCAGGCGTGCGGCAACACCGAGCGTGTCATCGCCTCCAATCGGAATCAGCACCTGCACGTCGTGCTTCTCCATCGCGCTGGAGACCGCCGCCGTCCCATCGCCGCCTTCGGCGTAAGGGTTGGCACGCGAGGTTCCGAGGATCGTGCCCCCGCGCGGCAGGATGCCGGCAGTGCGCTCGCGTGTGAGCTCGATCGTGGTGCCCTCCAACACACCCGCCCAGCCACCAATGAAGCCGACAGACTCGAACTCACCGAGAGATAGGCCGCGACGGACAGCAGCACGGATAACCGCGTTCAGCCCAGGGCAGTCGCCGCCGCCGGTCAGCAGTCCCACTCGTGGCATATGGCTTGCTCCTCTGGACGACTTGGATAGGACTCGGATAGGACTCGTCTGGATTCTGCCCGATCCCATGGGCAGCCACTCGGTGATTGGCCGCAGTGCGTGACGCTCTTATCCGCAACAGATGACGGCATTAAACGGAGGGTGAGCAACGACTCAGAACCTAGCTTGAATGGATGGCCGCACATCTACACATGGCGCCGGCGATCGCAGACGCCGAGAGCCACCCCGCGCCCTCACCGATCCGCGTCGTCTTGGCCGACGATCACACGCTGATGCGCCACGGCCTGCGCTTGACGCTCGAGGAGGAGCCGGACGTCGAGGTGATCGCCGAGGCCGACGACATGTCCTGCGCAATTCGCCAAGTGGACCTGTTTAAACCGCATGTGCTGGTGCTCGACCTGCGCATGCGCGGCGGCTCCAGCGTGGAGACGATCGCTGACATGCGCGAGCGTGTGCCGAACATGAGGGTTGTGGTGCTGTCGATGAACGACAGCCCTGCGTTCGCGCGACACGCGCTCGGCGCGGGCGCGCTGGGGTTCGTGCTCAAGGATCTCGCCGACAGCGAGTTGCCTGAGGCCGTTCGCGCTGCAGCACGCGGCGAGCAGTACGCCAGCCCGCGCGTCGCAGCTCGGCTGGACGCGGTGAACCGTTCCGTGCGCGAGCTCGTTGAAGGCGCGCTCTGGGACTCATCGCAGTTAGGACTCGAGTAGGTGCGCACCGGCGCCGGGGCGTACTTCCCGCGCCGCGGTGGGTGGCTGCCCACCGGGTGCGAACAGGCCGAGCACGCTGCCGCCGAAGCCACCGCCGATCACGCGCGCGCCGACGGCGCCCGCCTGGCGCAGGCTCTCAACGGCGGCCTCCACCGCGGAGGTCGAGACCTCGAAGCGATCGCGCAGGCTCGTGTGGGAGGCGTTGAGCAGCCCACCGATGGCAGCCAGATCATTCGCGCGCAACGCTGCAACGGCCTCCCGCACGCGCTCGTTTTCGCCAAGCACGTGCTCGGCGCGGCGACGTAGCGGTTGCGGCAGCCCCTCCACGCTGGCGCTGCTCGCGTCACGCAGCGATTCCACACCGAGTAGCTCGCACGCGCGCGCGCACTCGACCCGACGCTCGTTATAGCCGGAGCTCGCGTGCACATGACGCTCGCCGGAATCGAGCACGACGAGCCGCCAGTGGCCGAGCCGCAGCGGCACTTGCTCGACGGCGAGCGTGCGGAAGTCGATGCACAGCGCCGCGTCAGGAGCACCGTAGAGCGAGGCGAGCTGGTCGAGCAGCCCCGTGTGGGCGCCAACCCAGTCGTTCTCCACGCGTGCACACAATTGGGCCAGCTCGGTTCTGTCAACGTCCTTGGCTGCCTCTGGTGCGTGTTGCGAGCCGAGCTCGGCGAGCGCGAGGCACAGCGCGACCTCGAGCGCAGCCGACGAGGACAGGCCCGCACCGGGTGGGAGTGCACCGCTGATCTCCACGCTCGCGCCGACGAGCGGGAACCCCGCACGGGCGAGTTCGGCGACGGTCCCACGCACGAACGCACGCCACCCCGCTGCCGGCTGAGGATCGACCAACGCGAACTCGTCGCGCTCATCCAAGTCGCGTGCGAACGCGCTGACCCGCTGCTCGCCGCGCGTGCTCCCGGGCTCGGCTTCTGCGCTGACAATGATGCCGTCGGCGATCGCGAACGGCAGCGCGAGCCCCTGGTTGTAATCGGTGTGCTCGCCGATCAGGTTGACGCGACCAGGCGCAAACGCGCGGCTGCGCTCAGCCGGCACGGGCGATCGCCTCGCGCAGCTTGACCGCAGACCCCTCGGGCAGTGTGTCGGAGATGAACGCGCCGGCGCCCTGCTCGGAGCCGGCAAGGTACTTGAGCTTCTCGGCAGTGCGCAGAGGCGGGTAGAACTCCACGTGCAGGTGCCCCTGCCCGGCCGTCGCCGCTGCCGGGCTCGACGGTGACGCTGTGGGCGCCTGATGGACGGCCATCACATACGGGAAGGGCCTGTCGAACAGCGCGTCGTAGCCACGCGTGAGCGTCTGGAGCGCATCTGCCAACTGGCGCAACTCCTCAGGCTCGCACTCGAGCAGGCTCGCCCGGTGGCGGCGCATGACCACGTGCGCCTCATACGCCCAGCGGGCCGCGTACGGGACATACACGACGACGCCATCGTTCTCGAACAGAACACGGCGTCCGTCGTCGAGCTCGCGCCGCAACAACTCGCATAGCGCGCAGCCGCCGAGACGCTCGTCCGCCGCGAGCTCCAGCCCTGGCACGGGCGGCAGGAACGGGTAGCCGTAGATCTGGCCGTGGGGGTGGTGCAGGGTGACCCCCACCTCGACGCCGCGGTTCTCGAAGATGAACACGTAGTCGATGTCCTCGCGCGTGCCGAGCTCCGCGTAGCGGTGGCGCCAAACCCACATCAACGCCTCTGCCCGCTCGGGTGCCAACGTGGCGAAAGAGGCGTCGTGATCCGCGGTGTAGACGACGACCTCTGCCGCGCCGTGGGGCGCCTGGAAGGCGGGGAAGCGGTTGGCGAAGACCGCTATCTCGAACGCCGGGAAGGGGATCTCGGTCTCCTCGCCTCCCGGACGCGTGGGGTCCAGCGGGCAGTGGTCTCGCGCG
>JBEKAM010000197.1:0-9970 GCA_050015915.1 Solirubrobacteraceae bacterium | reverse complement strand
CTCTGGAAGACAAAGCCGATCTTGCGGTTGCGCAGGTCGGAGAGGTCGTCCTCGTCGAGGCTGCGCACGTTCACCCCGTCGATCAGGTAGTGACCGCTGGTGGGGATGTCCAGGCACCCCAGGATGTTCATCAGCGTGCTCTTGCCGCTACCGGAGCTACCCATGATCGCGGCGAAGTCGCCGCGGTCGATCTGCAACGAGACGTGGCGCAGGGCACGCACCTCGATCTGACCGAGCTGGTAGGTCTTCGTGACGTCGCGCACCAGGATCGCCGGGGGTCGCGAGGCATGCATCACGGTGGCCCCCCGCCGCCCCCTGGAAAGCCTCCGCCGCCGCCGGCAGCCAGACCGCCGGTCGCACCCGCACCGCCGAGGCTGCCACTGGTGCCGCTGCTTGATTTGGACGCGCTGGTACTCGAGCTGGTGCTGCTCGCCGTTGGCAGCACGACCGTTTCTCCCGCTTTCAGGCCGGTGAGGACGATCGTCGTGCTGTTCCCGGCCAGTCCGGTTGTCACGGCCTGAGTCACCTTCTTGCCGTCCCGCTCCACCGTTACGGAGCCGCCTTTGATCGCGCTCGTCGGGACGTTCACGCCTTCGGCCTGTTTGATTACGACTTCGGCGGTCGCGCTCATGCCCGGCTTCAGGCCGCTTGCCGTCTGTTCCAGCTGGAAGGCGACGTCGTAGCTGACCGCCCCGCTGCTGCTGGTCGAGAGCACCGCGACACTTGCCACCTGCGCCGCGAACTTGCGTCCTTCGAGGGCTTCCACGGTGACGGTGGCGATCTGCTCGACGTGCACGTTGCCGATTTCAGATTCACTCAACGGCACCACCAGCTGATAGCCCTGCACGTCGACCAGTTCGATGAAGGAGCTACTGCTTTCGCTGCTCGAGCTGCTGCTGCTGGAGGTGCCGCTGGTCGTGGAGTCGCTGCTGCTGGTGAGAGCAATATCGTGGTAGCTACCGCCATCGGTGTCGGCTGTGCTCGTCGCATCTGCGCCTTCGGGAGTGCTGCTGGCGCTCCCGTTAGTGCCGCCGCCCGTGGTCCCGCTCCCGCTGGTGCCTGTGCTCGAGGATCCGACGGTTTCGGTACTGGTGGAGCCGCCGCTGGTGGCGCCAGTGGCGCTCGAGCCAGTGCCCGCGCTTGAACCGCCGCTGCTATTGGAGCCGGTGCTGGCGGTCGAGCCAGCGGCGCCCGAGCCGGTACTCGCAGTACCGCTGCTGCCGGTGCTACTGCTGCCAGTGTTGGTGCTTGTTTCGCTGGATGACGATTCGGTACCCGAGCCGGTGACGCTTTCGCCGACTGAGCTTTTTACCGTGGCGACCACGCCTTCAGCGGGTGCGTAGAGCTTTGTATCGGCGAGTGCCTGGCGTGCTTTTTCGACCGTCTCCTGTGCGCTCCTGACGGTGCTCTCAGCGCTCAGCACGGTCGCGGATTTGGCTGGAGCCTCTTTGACTTCATTCGAAGCGAGGGTTGACTGCAGCGACAGTTCCTGGCTTGAGAGGCTCGTGCGGGCTTGTGCGATCGTCTGCTCAGACTTGGTCTTGGTGGAGAGCTCGGATTTCTTTGCGCTCGCGATTGTGTCGCGGGCGCTGTCGAGTGACTGTGCGCTCTTGACTGCGGCCTCAGCTTGATTGTTCTGCGCGCTCTCGATCGCATAGCCATCTTGAGTCACCTTTGCTTCATCGGACCTGAGCGCTGATTCAGCCGAGGCAACCTTCGATTCGCCTGACCCTGCGCCGGCGCTACTGGTGGAGGACTGACCGTCTTCGGTGCTTTGGGCGGCCTTCGCTTCCGCGAGCTTGGACTTTGCTTCTGTGACTGCGGCTTCGTCGGAGTCGCGCTGGGTGATGTCCTCGTCGACGGCCTCCTGCTGACTCTTGGCTTCGACCGCAAGCGACTGTTCGGTGCTTTTCAGCGAGGCTTCATCCTGTTCGACCGCGGCACGAGCGGAGGCTGCTTCGGTCTTTGATGCCTGTTCGTCTTGGTGGACTGTCTGCTTGGCCGTCTTGACCGACGCCCGTGACTCCTCGACGGTGATTTGCGCCTGGCGCTCTTCCGCTGGGGTGAGCCCTGCGACAGCTGACTGATAGGAGGCTTCAGCGGTAGCGAGGCTGATTTCCGCGGTGCGCAGGCTGGACTCTGCGCTGGCCGGGTTGGTTTCCGCCAGCAACTGACCCTTTTTGACGTGATCGCCGACGCTTACGAATACTCCGGTGAGCGTGCCACTGGAAGTGAAGTCGACACCGATCTTCCTTGCCGGCTGAAGCGTTCCCGTCCCGGATACGGTCGATTGGACGACCCCATCCGCAACGGTGGCCGTGCGTGTCGTGGTGGCTGTCGTCGAGGATGCGCTGCCGACCGATGTGTAGGCGACGACGGCTGCAGCTACACACAAAAGGCCCAGGAAGATGTTGAGCGTTGGTCGAGTCCGGTGCACCCGAGTAGGATCGAGTGGTTGGGTTAGCGTTTGGTTGGAGCCGTGTAAGGCCACCGTAGGAACGCACTCACATTCGCTCTGGGGGCGGTAACAATCGGAAGGGTGAGAACGCTTCTCGTCGACGACGACCCCAGATCGCGCAAGCAACTGCAGGCAGTCCTGGAGCTCGACGGCTTCGAGGTGCTGAGCGCTGCGGGAGGGCATCAGGCGATCGCAATGGCGGCAGAGTGGGCGCCCGATGCTGTGCTGCTCGAGCGTGACCTACCCGATCTCGACGGGCTTGCGGTGTGCCAGCGTTTGCGGCGTCTGGAGCGCCGCATCCCGATCTTGATGTTCGCTGCGGCGGGCGCCACCAGCGACCGCGTCAACGGGCTCGAGGCAGGCGCGGACGACTACATGGTCAAGCCTTTCGATGTGCTCGAGTTGCGTGCTCGTGTGCGAGCACTGACACGGCGGGCAAGCCTGGCCAGGGTGCCGCTGCAGTTCGCCGAGATTCAGCTCGACGCCACCTACTATGGCGTCGTCGTCGGCCAGCGGCTCTCAGAGTTGACGCGCTTGGAATACCGATTGCTGGAGCTGTTTATGCGCAATCCGGATCGCCTGCTCACCCATGGTCATATCCATGAGCGCGTGTGGGGCTATGACGTGGCTGATCGGGCGAGGCTGCGGGTGTATGTGGGGTATCTGCGTCGCAAGCTGAGTGAGCTCGGTGCTCGCGAGCTGATCCACACGGTCCCGCGCAGGGGTTACATCATGCGTGAGCCATGAGCTGAGCGTGCATCTCCTCATCACGGACCGTGTGGGAGGGCAATGTGAGTGTTATCAACGCTCCGCCACCGCTGGCGTTACATGCGCTAACGGCGCCGCCGTGTTCGCCTGCCACCTTGCGCACGATCGACAAGCCTAGCCCTGAGCCAGGGACACCGCGCGCTGCGGGTGAGCGGTAGAAACGGTCGAACACACGCGGCAGGTCCTCCTCGCGGAACCCCGGGCCATGGTCGCGCACGCTGAGCTCACCCATGTTGACGGCGTTGTCGAGCACGTTGACGACTGCCCGGCGCAGTCTTCGCTCGCGACCCAAGACGGTGTGTGGTTGCAGGTGCGCGTTGAAGTGAATATGTGAATGGTGGGCGCTGTAGTGCTCGATCTCAGATGCGATGAGCTGATCGAGTGCCACCGGCTCGGGGTTGCTAGCGGTATCGCCGCTGCGGGCGGATTCCAGGAGGTCTTCGATCAAGGCACCGAGCTCCGCGCTCTGCTCGATCAGGTCCCTCAGGAGGGGCGTCTTCTCGTCTGCGTCAAGCTCGGGGTTACGAAGCAGCACCTCGAGGTTCGTGCGCAGGCTCGCGACGGGTGTGCGCAGCTCGTGCGATGCGTCGGCTATCAGCTGCTGCTGCGTACGGTGGGACTCCTCGAGGGCGGCGAGCATCGTGTTGAACGAAACGCCCAGCCGCCCCAGGTCATCGTCGCCGATGGTCTCGATGCGTCTGCTGAGATCCCCCGTTGAGCCGACGTGCTCGGCGGCCTGGCGCAACAGGTGAACGGGCACGGCCGCGGCGCGTGCCACGAGCAGGCCGAGCAGCCCCGCCAATGCGATCCCGGCGAGGGCGATCACGGTCAGGATCACCGCGAGCTCGCGCAGCGTGCCCTGGAGGTCGCTGAGTGACTGCTCCGCGATTACCGCACGTCCGGCGCCGGCTGGCATCACATAGATCCGTACATCGGTGCTGCCTGCCATGCCGTTGCGGAAGTATGCCGTTGCGCTACCCCGTGCGACGTTCAGGTCGTGACTGGTTAGCGAAAAGACGGTGTGATCTTCAGGTGAGCGATAGATCGTCCCGGTGGCGCTGAACAGCGCGGCGTCCCCGCCCCTTTCCAGTCCCGCTCGGGGTAGCCGAGGTGCGAACCGTGCTCCCTTGCGTGGATGGCTATGAGCTGGTGCGCTGCGGGCGATGGCAGCAGCGGTAGTGGCGAAGGACTTCAGCTGGCGGTCGAGGCGTCCGCGCATGCTGCTCTGCACGGCGATGTAGCACGCGCATGCGCTGATCACGACGGCGAGCGCGACTGCCGCAGCCGAGAGCACCACCATCCGGTGGCGCAGGCTCATTCATCCTCGCGTAGGACGTAGCCGACCGAGCGAACGGTGTGCAGCAGTCGTGCCTCGCCGTGTGCCTCCATCTTGCGACGCAGGTAACAGACGTATACGTCGAGCACCTTCGAGCTCGACGCGATGTCACAGCCCCAGACACGGTCGAAAATGGTGCTGCGCGAGAGTACCTTCCGCGGATTAGTAAGGAAATATTCGAGCAGCAGGTACTCGGTTCTGGTCAGGTCCATGCGCCTGGACGCGCGGAACGCCATCTGCGCACCGAGATCGATGCGCACGTCGGCGAAAGCGAGCTCGCTCTCTGGTGGTGCTGGTATTTCTGGGGCAACGTCGACGCATCGCCGGATACCGGCGCGAACGCGCGCGAGCAGCTCATCGAGAGCAAACGGCTTGACGAGATAATCGTCGGCTCCGGCGTCCAGGCCGGCCACGCGTTCGGGTATCCCGTCTCGGGCTGTGAGCATCAGCACAGCGGCGGGATCACCGGCATCGCGCAGGCGACGGCACACGTCGACGCCGCTCATCGTGGGCATCGAGACATCGAGCACAACCAGGTCTGGCCGCTCGCGCGCCATCGCGCCGAGTGCTTCGGGGCCGTCGGTGGCAAGTACGACGTCGTATCCCTCGAGCCGCAGGGCGCGGCCGACCGCGTCGCGTAGTGCGCGGTCGTCATCGACGAGCAGTACGCGACCGATGTTCACGGAGCCAGTCTCCAGCCCGACCATAAGAGCAAGGCAAGAGTCGCCATCGAGGGTGGGCTCTTACGTTATTCCAACGCGCGAGTCGATCGATCGGCCGATATACGCAGCTAGGCCCACAGTTCAACAATCGGAGATCCCCATGCTCGTCAGCCCTGTCGGCAGTGCCTCGAACATCCAGATGACTCAGCCGTCCCAGCCCCCGCGCCCGCAGATGACGGAAGTGGCAAAGCTACTGGGACTCAGCACCTCTGAACTGAGTAGCGAACTACAGGCGGGTAAGACGCTCGATGAACTTGCGTCGAAGAAGGGCGTATCGAGCAGTGAGCTGATCAAGACGATCGAAGGCGAACTGACTGCACACAAGCCCGAAGGAGCCCCCGCTCTGTCCTCGACCCAGCTCACAGAAATGGCAACCAGCATTGCCGCGGGAACGCCGCCGTCCCCGCCCTCCGGTGGTCCGGGCGGCTTGGGCGGTACAGGGGGTGTGGCTGGCGCAGGCTCTTCCACGAGCGGGTCGCAGAGCAGCCTTTCGACGCTGGCGGAATCTCTCGGGATCGAACCCAGCGTCCTTTTGAAAGAGCTTGCAAACGGCGCGGGCACCAGCTCGTTGTTGGAATCGAGTGGCTACACCGGCGATGGCTCGTCAAGCCAACAGTCATACGCCGGCGGGGTGACATTCGACGAATACGCGTGAGCGCCGGAGCGAGCGGTCGGTGCGTCAGTCGCGAGAGTCATCAGCGACAAGCTCGGCGGCCTGCTGCGCAAGCCGCGCGTAGTTCTCGGGGCGGCGGGTGGCGAGAAAGGGGAACAGCTCGAGCCAGTCGTGGCGCTGGTCGAGGTCGAGGTCAGCGACGAGCACGGCAGGCTGATCGCGTGGGGCCTGCACGAGCTTGCGTCCGTAGGGATCGCAGATGAACGAGGAGCCGTAGAAGCGCAGCGGCGGCTCCGCGCCGATGCGGTTGACGGCGACCATGAACACGCCGTTGGCGATCGCGTTGCCGACGATCACCTTCTCCCACAGCGGCTGGGTATCGAAGTCGGGGTGCTCGGGCTCGGAGCCGATGGCTGTGGGATACACGAGCACGTCTGCCTGCTCGAGGCTGTAGGCGCGGGCGACCTCGGGGAACCACTGGTCCCAGCAGGTCGGCAGGCCGAGACGTGCCTGATCGAGCGCAATGACCGGGAAGGCCTCCTGGTCGCCGGGTCCGGGCCGGAAGTAGCGATCCTCGTGGTAGCCGGCGGTGACAGGGATGTGCAGCTTGCGCGTGCGTGCCAATAGCTCGCCGTCTGGTGCGACGATGATCGCGGTGTTGTAGCCGAGACCGTCCTCGCCCGGCGCCAGCTCGTAAAGCGAAGCGTGAACGTGCACTCCGTATGCGCGTGCTGCACGCGCTGCGAACTCGTAGGTGGCGCCGCCGGGAAGCTCCTCCTGCTGCACCCCGCCGGCCTGCGGTCCGGCTGGATCGACCGCGAAATATGGGCTGAGCGTGAGCTCCTGCAGGCAGACCAGACGCGCGCCCTCGGCGGCGGCGCAAGCGATTCCGTCCTGTAGAGCGGCTTCGTGCTCGGCGGGGTCGGCGTGCCAGCGCTGCTGCACCGCGCCGATGCGAAAGGGCTCGCGCTGGGGCGCGCGGGTGCGGGCCGGCGATGCTGGCACCGAAGGCGCGACGATCACGCGTATCTCATCCATCTCATCTGACTCTAGGCTGTCTGCGGTGAGCGCGACCCTGACCTCCACGCCCGCAGCCGACGGCTACCGCATGCCGGGCGAGTTCGAGCCGCACGCGGGCTGCTGGATGGCGTGGCCCGAGCGCCCTGACAACTGGCGCTTGGGCGCCAAGCCAGCACAGCACGCGTACGCGGCGGTCGCCGAGGCGATCAATGCGTCAGAGCCAGTGACGGTGGCGGTCTCCGATGCGCAGTTCGAGCACTGCCGCTCGCTGCTCTCGCCATCTATACGCGTGGTGGAGGTCTCCACTGACGACGCGTGGATACGCGACATGGGGCCGACGTTCCTCGTCGATGGCAATGGCGGTAGGCGCGGCGTGGACTGGCACTTCAATGCTTGGGGCGGTCTCAGCGGTGGCCTGTACTTCCCATGGGATCGCGACGAGCGTGTGGCGCGGAAGGTGTTGGAGATCGAAGGCGCCGATCGCTACCGCGCGCCGATCGTGCTGGAGGGTGGCTCGATCCACGTGGATGGGCAGGGGACGGTGATGAGCACGGAAGAGTGCCTGCTGAACCCCAACCGCAACCCGGAGCTCTCGCGCGAGGAGATCGAGCAGACGCTGTTCGAGTACCTCGGTGCGACCCAGATGATCTGGCTCGGTCAGGGCGTGTACAACGACGAGACCAACGGGCACGTGGACAACCTTGCCTGCTTCGCGCGCCCGGGAGTGGTGCTGCTCACCTACTGCGAGGACGAGTCCGACCCGCAGCATGCGATCTCACGCGACGCCGAGGAGCGCTTGGAAGCGGCGACGGACGCGCGTGGTCGCGCGATCGAGGTTGTCCGCCTGCCTTCGCCGGGACCGGTGACGATCACCGCGGAGGAGGCCGAAGGCGTAGATGTCATCGCTGGCACGCTGCCCCGCCGCGCGGGCGACCGCCTGGCGGCCTCTTACGCGAACTTCTATATCGCCACCAAGCGGATCGTGTACCCGTTGCTGGACGAGCGCTACGACGAGCAGGCGGCGGAGGTTTTGCGCGACTGCTTCCCCGAGCGTGAGGTAGTGGGAGTGCCTGCACGCGAGGTCCTGCTGGGCGGTGGCAACATCCACTGCATCACCCAGCAGGTTCCTGCAGCTTGACAGCCTTTTACTGTCAGCTTGGGAACGGCTCCGGCTGGCGGGCTCCAGCGACATAGCTCTCCTCAGGCTCGAGCAACGCCTGTAGCTGAGTGTGGAGGTCCGGCGTGTCTTGGTGGCCGTGGGCAGTGACGGCGTGCTGTGCTGCGGCCATCAGCACCTCGTCCTCCTCGCCGATGATGGTTAGCGAGCAGTTGTTGTCGCTCTCGAAGCGACGGCAGTCTGCGATCTTGCGGGCCATGTGATTCTCCTTTGCGACTAGGGAATTTGGGGAGGTCTTTGGTGAGACGGTTGTGTTGGTCGCTGGGTCAGGCTTTCCTGGCGTAGTCGCTGGCGCCGAACCAGTCGATGACCTTGACTGGCTCATCGCCTATCACCCAGGCGTCGTGCCCGCTGGGCAGGGACGTGACGTCTCCTGGGCCGGCGACGAACTCCGTGCCGTCGTCCATGCGGATCGCCAGTTGTCCGCTTACGTGGTATTGAAAATGCGGGGCCTCGCAGCTGTTCGTGTTGGCGATTGGCTTGACGTCGTTTGACCAGCGCCAGCCGGGCTCGAAGACCATCATCCCGACTTCTCCCCCGCTCATCTTGAGGATGCCCGCATGCCCGTTTGGGAACTCGCGCGTCTCATCAGGCGCCTCGAAGCTCCTGTGCTCAGTTGTCTGCATTCTTGGATGTCCTCTCGTCCGCGTGTCCTCTCGCGGCAGATATACTTACCTACTGGTAGGTTGGTTGTCAAGGCCGGTTCGAGGCCGACCCTTTGCGAAGATGGGATACATGGCGGCCACGCAAATTCAAGCCTCGACGGGGACGGCGCAGCGGATCCTGGATGTCGCCGAGAGGCTGGTCCAGAGCCGGGGCTACAACGGGTTCAGCTACGCGGACATAGCTGCCGAGCTGGGCATCACAAAGGCCAGCCTGCACTACCACTTCGCCGGTAAGGCCGAGCTCGGCGAGGCTCTGATCGCGCGCTACTCCGCACGCTTCGCAGAGGCACTGGAAGCGATCGGCAGCACGCGTCCGGGTGCTCGCGCGAAGCTCGACGCGTACGCCGGTCTCTACGCGGACGTGTTGCGCGGAGATCGCATGTGTTTGTGCGGGATGCTCGCTGCCGAATACCAAACGTTGCCGCAGCCGATGCGCGGCTCGGTGATCCGCTTCTTCGACCACAACGTGACCTGGCTGGCGAGTGTGCTCGGAGAAGGCCGATTGGACGACGAGCTGACCTTTGCTGGAGACCCCTCGGACACAGCCCAAACAATCCTCAGCGCCCTTCAGGGAGCCATGCTCGTCGCACGCCCCTACGGGGATCTCGCCCGCTTCCAAGCTGCCGCAGCACACACCATCGACAGCCTCAGCAATTCCACCCCGACGCCATGACCCGTGGATCGCGAGTAGGGCCGGTGCTCAGCGCGGCGAGACGCGCAACAGCACGGTGCCGTCGCCGGGGACCTCTGAGCTGATGGAGCCTCCGGTCGCGCTTGTGGTGTGCGTCCACACGTTACGCAGCGCATAGCTCGGGGCGGACGGTAGGCCGATCGCGCTGGCGCTCGTTTCGATCTTGATGGCGCTCGAGCCACGGTTGAGCAGCGCGACGGCACGCGAGCCGCCGACCAGCGGCTTCACCCAAACCTCGCCGTTGCCGGCGGTGGACAAGAGCGTGCCCTGCACGCCGGCGGGATCCTGGTCGATGGCAACCACCTCGGTGTTCTGCACGGCGGCGAGGCTTGCGGTGCTGATCTTGGTCAAGTTGTCGCTGATCATCAGCGGCGCTGCGAGCATCGCCCACATGCTGAACTGCGAGCGGAACTGGGTGGCTGACATGCCCTGGCCGGGAGCAAGGTAGTCCGGGTCGTTCCAGTGGCCCGGTCCGGCGGCCTGCGGTGCGGCGGCGTCGGCGTCGATGTTGCGCAGCACG
>JBEKAM010000196.1:0-6800 GCA_050015915.1 Solirubrobacteraceae bacterium | reverse complement strand
CTCCGTCCAAGAAGGGCTCGCCTGGCTGGGCGCGGTGACCGTACGCCGCTTCGCCATGATGGTCGCTCTCGCAAACGCTCACGACGCCCCCAATGAGCTGCTCATAACCGCGCTGGTGCGGGCTCGCATGTGCCAACTGCTTTCCGGTGCCGGAGACGGCGCGGCCGGAGAGTCGTACTTCACCGTCGGCCTGTTCTCCGTCGCAGACGCGCTCGCCGATGCACCGATGCAACTCGTGATCGAGCAGCTGCCATTCCGCTATGACATCGTCGACGCCTTGCTTTACGGCAGAGGCAAGCTCGGTGACCTTCTCGCCGGAGTCATCGCCTACCAGCGCGGCGACTTCGACGCCGCCCGCGAGCTGATCGAATGTCAGCCCGATGTTGAGCAGGTCTACCGCGAGGCGATCACCTGGGCTGACCACAGCATCGCCGAGCTCGCGTAGGGTCTCTGCGTCAGTCTCGCGGTGAGCCGTTCGAATCTGCCGGTAGGCCGTGGCGCTCGACGATGCGCTTGTAGTTGAGGCGCATCAGCGCGATCACATCTCGAACGTCCGCGTCGTCCGCGATTCGCCGCGCGGCCGGTCCGCGCCGGTCTGGGAACACGGGGTGGGGCTCGATGCGCCCCTGGTCTTTGAGCTGGGCCCATTGCTGCTCTGTGAAGAAGTAGTGCGCGGCGTGGTCACCGTGGAGGTGCCCGATCTCCCTGTGGCCGAGCTTGAACGCGAACTCGCCGCGGCGGCCGTATGCGGCTGGTCACGCCTGTCGAGCCGGTGGTCATCGCGTATCGACGAGCTACAGCGGCTGAAGGCAGGCTTGACCGACTGCATCGGATGTGGCGGCGCCGGTGGGCAGGGGGTGTAGCAATCGCGGCGCTACAGGCGCGTGTGATGTGCGTAGCGGCGGTAGGGGTTTTTCCGTGCCATGCATGCGGTTGGCAGCGGATAAACGGCAGCCCCCCACCGGTCAGTCTGTGCGCATAAGGAAATTCTCAACCCGGGAGGGGCCATGCGCTCATTTCTGCAGAAAATCACAAGTCTCACCCCGATCGCCGCAGGTGCGGCCGCTGGGTTGATCGTCTTGGGGATCATCTCCATCGTCGGCGGTAGCTACGACCACAGCGTGGTGCGCGAACAGCTTGGTCCGCAGAAGATCTACTTCCCCAAGCCAGCCGAGTACGCGAACCTCAAGCAGTATGAAGGCCAGCAGGTTCTTACCGGTACTCAGGCCAAGCTCTACGCAGAGGACCAGATTGGCCCGGACATGACCAAGATCGCCGGTGGCAAGACTTACTCGCAGGTGAGTGACGAATGGATCGCCGGAGGGATGAAGAACGAAAAGCTCGCCGGTGAGCGCACCACCCTATTCATGGGTGAGACGCTCAAGGGCCTACTGCTGAACGCTTGGGGATGGGCGCAGATCGGCAGCATCGCCGTCCTTGCAGGCATCCTCTTGATCGTGTTCGGCGGCATCTTGTTCCTGCTGCCAATGCTCAACTGGCGGCTCAGCATTAGCCCGCAACGCAGGCGTTCCGGAGCCCCACGTGTTGGGGGCATAGCACCCACCGCTGGCTCGCCCAGCTAGCGCGCGAGCCAACGCTAAGAGCACTCGACCTTCCCGGGGATCCGGGGAGGTCGTTTGCCGTCCTGGTTGGTCACGCTCACTGCTCTGCGAGCTGCTGGCTACGCCCAGCAAACGCACTTCCCACCGCGCTCGCAAGCTCTGCACTCGTTGGTGTGTCATCGGTGTTCACAAACGCCTGGATCAGCATCCCGTCCGCCGTGGCAAGGAGCAGCGACGCGAGGTGGCGCGCTTGCAAGCTGCTCAGCGTGTCAGGCAGCGACTCCTCAATCCACCCGGCGATTCGCTCGCGCTGGCGGTTGTAGTGCGCTGCCAACTGCTCGCGCAACTCTGGCGAGCGCGCACTGCGTGCCAGCGCCTCGATGAACGCGTTGTAGTACGGGCGGATCGACTCGTATTCATCCAGCATCAAGCTCATTGAGCCCGCCATTAGCCCCAGCAATCCCGCGTCCGTATTCGCGCGGATCGCTCGACCGATCGTCTCCGCCCACTCCTCCAGCGCCACCCCAATCGCCTCGTTCAGCAGTGCTTCCTTCGAGCCAAAGTGGTAGCTGATCGACCCCAAGTTGGTGTTCGACGCCGCCACCAGATCACGCGCCGTGATCTTGCCGTACGCGCGCTCGCGCAGCAGGCTCTGCGCCGCCAGCAGCAGCCTCGTACGGTGTGTATCGCGGATTGGGCGCGTGTCAGAAACTGGTCTGGACATCATCGGTTATACATTGTATAAGACGTATTATTAGAGGAATACGAGCATATGGAGGCTTGCACAATGGCGCTTTCTTTTACAGGAATCGCGCAGCAGACGTCAACGCCAGCGACATCCCAGCGCCAGTCGACGGCTGCCGACGCGTCGATCGAGAGCTCCACCGCGATCACCAAGCCCGCCACGCTCCGCAAGGCCACTGTCGCGGACGTACCCCAACTCGCACGCGTGCTCGCCGAAGCTTTCAACGATGACCCAGCGTTCGAATGGCTGCTGCCCAACGAGCGCAAGCGGCCCGCCGGTCTTCGCCGCTTCTTCGCGCTGGAGCTACGCACGGTTGGCCTCGCCCGCGGCAGCGCATGGACCACCGACGAGCTCGCCGGCGTCGCGCTATCCGCCGACCCCGGCAAGTGGCGTCTGCCGCTACACGTGCTCGTGCTGAACGGGCGGGCATTCCATCGGGCATTCGGCGTGAGGCTGCCGCGCGCTGTGACGCTGCTCACGCGCATGGAGTCGCGGCACGTACGCCAACCTCATCACTACTTCGCCGCGATCGGCGTCGCGCCCGAGCGCCAGGGACAGGGCCTGGGGAGGGGGCTGATGGCACCCACGCTCGAGCGCTGCGACCGGGAAGGGCTGGCCGCCTACCTCGAGGCCTCGAGTGAGCGCAACGCCGCCCTGTATGAACGGCTCGGGTTCGAGGTGATTCACGAGATGCATTACGGCGGTAGCGAGCCACTGCGGCTGATGCTGCGCCCGCCCGTCCCCTCGGCGGGGAGCAGCACATCATGAGCGCCGGTGTGCGCGACAGGGCTGCCGAGGAGGCCGCCAAGCACACCCGCAGTATCCGCTCTGCCCGCGACGGGCGCTGGCTCAGCGCGCTCATGCTGCCGTTCTTCCAGCTGCGCCCACCCAGCGGCTACGGCGTCATCGCCACCACCGGACGCAAGACCGGCAAGACGCGGCGCAAATGCGTACGCGTGATCAGGCAAGGCAACAACGCCTACATCGTCCAGCTGCGCCCGCCCCAGGTCGCCCTCAAGAACCCCAACAGCGCAGCCGCCTGGCTGTGGAACATCCGCGCCAACCCCAACGTGGGGTTGCGCATCCGCGGCGGGAGCTTTCGCGGTGTCGCACGCGAGATCACCGATCCCGACGAGCTGGCCGTTGCCAGGCGTGCCATGTGTGACACCGTCACCCTGTTCGACTACGGCGAGTGCGATCTACATATACGTGGGCTGCCCACCCGCGCCAAGATCATCGAGCTTCATCGCTACTGGTTCGACACTGGGATTCCGCTGGTGGTTGAGCTGGCGGGGTAGGGGAAGGTAGCGCCCTGGCGGTGGCGTCTGTGAACGCATGATCCAGGGTTAGCGCAGCGATAGAATTATAAAATCTTTCTATCATGTCGGCTGTCTAACGCTCACGGATCAAGCACCTCAATCCCCAGCGCCGTCGCCCACACGCCCGCCATCTCCACGATGTCAGGCCAATCCATCGCCAGGCCACGCAGGCTCTCCACGCCCTGAACGCCGGTAAGATCGCTGCGGTGCAGCTCACAGAGCTTCAGCTTCGCGCCGCGGAAGTCCCCTTTGGTCAGATCGCAGCCGAGAAAGGCAACCGCCTGCAGGCGCCCCTCCATGAAGTCCGTCTGCGTCAACGCGCAGTCCTCGAACCGCACACGCTGCATCCCACACGAGCTGAACGACGCCAAATCCACGCGACAGCCCTGGAACGTTACGTCCGTCAACTCGCCTTCAAACAGCGACATCCCAGTCAAACGGCTGTCTTCGATCACCACACCCTTCAGTCGTGCGCCACGCGCGTTCACGTTCGCCACGTTGCAGCTCTTCAGCACGCTGTCCACCACCCGCAGGTGCTCCAGCTGCGAGCCTGAAAGATCCGTACCCGACAGTCTCATCGTCTGCAGCGTCACCCCTCGCGCGCGCTGATCCACCAACGATCCGCCCGCCAGCTCCAGCTCCGCCAGCCGCTCGTCGTGCTCCAGCTCCGCCAGCTCGATCTGCTCGAGCTGCTCGGGAAGCTCTGGCCTCGTGGGAGGTACTGCGGATGGGGCCATCAACGACAGCCAAGCACATCCGTTGCGCCGCGCGCACCGTCGTGTGTGCTCACTCCAGCAATTGATCCAACGTCCGGTCGCTGAGCACCGAGCGGGGCTGCTCCGTCACGATGTCCGAGCCCGGCCTCGCATCGTCGTCGCGCCGCTTGATTAGCAGCCACTGTGGCTTCTCCCCTGAGCCCGTGCGCTGCAGCGCGAAACCTCCCTGCAGCTTCTGTCCGTGCAGCACGAACACCGCATGGCCGCGAGTGAGCGCCTGCGGCCACGGCACCCGGCCGCCCTGCTCGTATGTGCCGTGGTCCCACACGATCACCGCGTCCCCTCCTTCAGCGCCCTCGAACTTGTTGTGCTCCATCGCGTGATCCGGCACCTCCACCGCAAGACGCTTCACCGCCGGGTCAAGCGACGGGCCCTTCGGAAGGGCCCACGAGCGCATCACCCCATCCACCTCCAGCCGCAGGTCGAAATGGTGGGTGCTCGCCTGGTGCTCCTGCACCACGAACACGCCCGCGCTCACGCCCCTGATTGCAAACTGCTCGTGGCCCTCGAGGCGGACCTGCTCAACCGATACCTCTGTTACCTGTGCATGGCGCGGGCCCTCGTGCAGGAAGTTCGTTAGCTGCTCCACTGCATCTGGTTGACCCTCTGCGTGAACCTGCACCGTGCCGTCCTGGCCATTACGCACCCAGCCCTGCACGCCCAGCTCGCGCGCGCGGCGGCGTGTCGCTTCGCGGAAGCCCACGCCTTGGACTTGGCCCGTCACTGTTGCGCGGATGGCGGTGGTGGGGTTGGTCACCATCCAATGGAGTCTGGCGGATCCCTCCATCCACGCGTCCGTGACATCATCCGGCCTGCATGAATGACTGCTTCCATTATCTGGGCACGCCCCGGACCGCAAGATTTTTGTGTTTACCAGGGCCGCGAATGCGGAGCGGACTGATTGCGCTGCTCGCGCTCGTCCTCATTCCCTCCGTATTGGCCGTCTCTGCGTATGGTGCGACGCCGTCGCCCTGGGCATTCGGATCGTTCGCCGGCTATGTTTGGCGCGGCCACGTCACCTCGGTACAGGCATCGTGGACGGTACCCGAGATTGCCAGCAACACGTCGGGCCTCTCGGGCACCTGGATTGGCGCGCAGGCGCCTGGCTCTCCTGGAGCCTTCATCCAAATCGGCGTTAACGAGGCGCGTCTCCGGCCTTTTGCACTGGGAGCACGGTTCACGCAGGACTACGCGTTCTGGAGCGACGTTGCCAACCACTTCCACGCACATTTGCTTTTTCCCGTCTACCCAGGCGATCGCATATCCGCGAGCCTCATGCTGGCGCACCGACAGTGGATGCTTACCATCGTTGACAAGACCTCCCGCGCGACAGCGCACTTCGCCACCCGAGATGAAGCAAGCGCATCGTTCAACCAGGCCGAGTGGCTGCAGGAGGACCCCAGGAACGGGTTCACCCACAAGCCGGCTCTCTACCCGCGGCTAAGCGCCATCCGGTTCCGTCGACTGTACATAAACTCAGTGATGCCTGCCTACCGCGACCTCTACTCCCAGTGGATGTCGGCAAACGGGGTGAACTTCGGCCCGAGCCCGCTCCGCCAAGATGCCTTCACGCTGGGTCCTGCGACCGTCAGCCCGATCGGCGCTCGATATCTGCATATTGCAGCCGCCGAGGATGCTGCCACAGGAGCATTCGCTGCTCAGCTCAGCGGATGGACCGCCACGACTCCCAAGGAACAAATCGCATCCGCGAACTCAACATTTGCGACAGCGCTCAATGCGGACATCCATGCGCTGACGCGCGTTCACTGGCCAGCGGCGGTGCGCCCGCGCATCCACTCGCTGATCCACAGCACGCGTGTTCTCCTAAAACATCTCCAATCTTTGCCATCTGCCTCCTCGGGTGGCCTCCGCGTGTGGACATCCGTGGAGGAAAGTGACGGATCTGCCATCGGCCGCGCCGGCCATATGGTCCGACGGGCCCTCAAGATTCCTGAGTACAGCCCAACGATCTAGACAGTGGACCGATGCTTGGGCGAGGTGTCGGCGCGTGCGAGGTCGACATCACGCCGGTGTTTACTTGCCCGCGCTGCGCAGCAGAGGATTGATGGCTCGCTCGAAGTCGTCCGGCGTCAATTCAATGAATTCAAGCGGTCTCAGGCGCCCGCCGCGCCGACCATACTCGAAGGTTGGAACTCCTTCGATGCCTCTCCGTTCTCCTTGTTGTAGGTCCTCGGTGAGCTCGGTCGTGATGGCAGGCGAGTTAGCGGCGGTCATAGCCGCAGCGACGTCGAATCCCGGTATCGACGCGCCGATCTGTTCGAGCAACGGTGAGCTCAGCCATCCCGAGTTCTCTTCGCCTTGGTTGGCCATGACGTCATCCAGCGCTTGCCATAGGCGGTTCTGTCGTCCAGCGGCGGCGATGAACCTCTCTCCTGTG
>JBEKAM010000195.1:0-9916 GCA_050015915.1 Solirubrobacteraceae bacterium | reverse complement strand
CGGGGCTGGCGCCCACCGCCGTCACTGGGCGTCCGCGCAGTGACCTTCGACTGGCGCGTGCCTGCGAAGACCGTGCGGGGATTGCCCGTATGGATCGAGGCAACGATCCTCGTCGCTGCCGCCGAGCGTCCTGCAGCGCAGGGCAATTGGGGCAACGCTGACGAGTGGCTCCCAGACACGTTCCGTGCCGCCACCACCGAGGACCTGCTGTGGGAGGCAAGCGGGCGGCGCGTCTCCACCCTGGCACGGCTCGGCTATCTTGCCGAGTGGGCAGGCCGCAACGACATCGCCGAGAAGGTCGAGACGCAGCTGTCCTCGAGGCTCCCCGTTACGTTCCTGGGGCCCCGCGATCGTCGCGCCCAGTGGAGCAACCGCTGGCGCGTGTACAACTCGCTGCTCCCACGGCAATGATCACGCAGGGTTATCTCGCGCGCCACTTCCAAGGTCGCAGCGGCATGCGCGATCCGGCTTTGCTCGATGTCGCGCAGGACTACGCGCTCAAGTACCTCCACGACCAGGGCGCATTCGAGCTGGGCATCGTTCTCAAGGGCGGCACCTCGCTGCGCAAGCTGCGTGCCGGCAACGCGGGCCGCTTCTCCACGGACCTGGACTTCGCCACACCGGACATGGAGACCGCGGAGTTCCTCCTCGACACGCTCGACGGCGCCGAGCTGTTCGATGTCCGGTTCAGTCTCGAGGAGCGCGAGGCCACGCGCGCGAAGCTGATCGTCGACACGCCGCTCGGCCGTCCGGCCATCCCCGCCCGCGTCGAGATCTCACCCCGGAAGCTGTGGCTGCCCATCGAACTATCCACGCCGGTCGAGCTCGCCGTGCACGCCGGCTACGAGTTCACCTCTCCGGCGATTCCGGCGCCGGCACTAGAGGAGTCGCTCGCCGAGAAGCTCGCCGCGTGGCGCCGGCGACGCAAGTTGAGGGACTCTATGACCTCGACCTCTTCGGTCGAGGCGCTCTGGAGGAGACGCAGATACGCAGACTGCTCGTCCTGAAGGTCTGGCACGACGTCGTTGACGACGGCCTCGGCCAGCGGCCCTTCGATCCCTCGGAGATCGTCGCGGACCTGGACGCGAAGTCGCTGCCGCCGGAGGACATCGGACTGCTGACACGGCCCGTCGAACCGGAGATATGGCTCAGCAAAGTCCGCTCGCGCTATGCGTTCGTTACCCGCACTCGATGACGCCGAGCAGCGCGTGGCCCGGTGCAATCTAGGTGACCGATACGAGGTCTCGCAGCTCGTGCTCGCTCTCAGCGTTTGAAGCCGATTAGCTAAACCGGCGCGGTAGCGGACTCGCGCGCCAGCGCGACCAAAGTGGCGAGTTCCGCAGCGATGTTCTCGCCGATCGAGCCGATGTCTGGGAGCGCGTCGAAGTCGCCCAGCAGGCCGAAGTTCATCTGTCCGTTGTAGGACATGATGGCGATCGCCAGCGCGTGGTTCTCCGGCAGGAACGCAACTGGGATCGCGTGCAGCATCTCGCGACCGAGTACATACAGCGGGAACTGTGGCCCCGGCACGTTGGTGACGATCAGGTTGAACAGCCGCGTTGAGAAGTTCAGTCGTGAGGCCTGTGCGAGGATCGTCGGCGGGGCGAAGTTCTGAGCGCCTGCGATCACCTCCGCGCCGAGCGCCTGCTTTGACTCCTTCAGGCCGTCCATCGCGCTGGAGACGAAGCGCAGCCGGTTGAGCGGATCGCTGATGTAGATCGGCAGCGGCCCGCGCATCACTACGATGCGGTTGCCGCCCTCGTTGTGCTCCCCCTCGGTGCGCACTGATACCGGTACCAGCGCGCGCATCTCCACGCCGGCTGTGTGCCTGCCGCGGGAGATCAAAAAAGAGCGCAGCGCACCGGCGACAACGGCGAGAACGACGTCGTTGACGGTCGCGCCAAAGGCGTTCTTGACGGTCTTGAAATCGTCCAGCTGGCTGGTCACCCCGACGAACCGGCGGTGCGGCCCGATGGGAACGTTGAGCGGTGTCTCTGGAGCTGGATTCAGGCCCGCCCACACGATCTCGCCGACGCCCTCCGCGGCCTCGCGCGCATGCGACAAAGCTCGCTCGGGATGCGCGAGCGCGTCGATTGCGCCCTCCGCGAGCGCTACACCGGCGCGCATCGCACCCACGAGACCGGCGGCGAGCAGGTGTGCTGTTCCCGGTTCTGGATGTGGCTGCCAGGGACGCCCGGTGTACGGCATCGGCGGTGGATCGGGAGAAAGGTCGAACAGCACCGTCGCCAGGTCCACGCCAGCGATGCCGTCGATCAGCGAGTGGTGCGTCTTGGTGATCAGCGCAAAGCGATCGTCCTCGAGGCCCTCGATCAGCCACATCTCCCATAGCGGCTTCGAGCGGTCCAGCTGCTGGGAGAAGATCCGCGCGGTCAGGTCCTGCAGCTGCTCCCAGGAGCCAGGGGCCGGAAGCGCGGTGTGGCGCACGTGATAGTCCAGGTTGAAGCTCGGGTCATCGATCCAAACTGGTCGCCCGCTGTCGATGGCCGTGTGGGCGAGCTTGTGGCGATAACGGGGGACCAGGTGCAGCCGCCGGCGGATCTGTTCGAGGAACTCCTCCATCCCCGGCGGCGGGCCTTCGATGATCGTGAGACCGCCGATGTGCATGTGGGAGACGCCGCTCTCCTGATGCAGAAACGAGGCGTCTACCGGGGTCAGCCTATCGAGGTGGCGTTGGCTCATTGTGAAGGGCTTAGCGTAGCGAGCAGGCCCCTACAATGACATGCATGGCCAACACTGTCGAGAAGTTGCTGCTGGCGGCTCCGCGCGGCTACTGCGCGGGGGTCGATCGCGCGGTGCAGACCGTCCAGCGCGCGATCGCGATCCACGGTGCGCCTGTGTACGTGCGCAAGGAGATCGTGCACAACAAGCATGTCGTTGCCAAGCTGACCGAGCAAGGCGCGATCTTTGTCGACGAGCAGACGGAAGTGCCAGAGGGGGCGGTATGCGTGTTCTCCGCGCACGGCGTTGCCCCCAGCGTTCGCGCGGGCGCGGAGGAACGCAGCCTGCGCACAATCGACGCGACCTGTCCGCTCGTGACGAAGGTCCACCGCGAGGCGGTGCGCTTCGCCGAGGACGGCTACACGATCGTGCTCGTCGGCCATGACGGTCACGAGGAGGTGGAAGGGACGATGGGCGAGGCGCCCGACCAGATCGTGCTCGTCCAGAACGAGCAGGATGTCGATGAGCTGGAGCTCGCCGACCCCAACCGGGTCGCCTACGTCACCCAGACAACGCTTGCGGTCGATGAAACGAGCTCGATCCTCACGCGCCTACGCGAGCGGTTCCCAAACATCGTCGGTCCCCGCACGGATGACATCTGTTACGCCACCACCAACCGTCAAGCGGCCGTCAAGCAGATGGCGGGCAGCTGTGACCTGATGTTGGTGATCGGCTCACGCAACTCCTCCAACTCCGTGCGTCTGGTTGAGGTCGCTCGCGATTGCGGCACCGAGGCGCATCTGATCGACGCTGCGCGCGAGGTCAAGGAGGAGTGGCTCACCGACAGGCGCGTGGTCGGCATCTCCTCCGGGGCCAGCGCACCTGAGGAGCTGGTGATCGAGCTCGTCGAGTTCTTCCGTGCTCGTGGGGTCACGGACATCTCGGAGTTCGACGTGATCCGCGAGGACGTGCGCTTTATGCTCCCCAAGCAGATCCGCGAAGCCGTCGTGGCCGGCGAGGCCGGCTGATCCTCATCAGTGAGGCGTACCGTCGGCGCTCGAGCGCACGAGCCAGCGTGAGCGTGAGCGTGCGCGTTCAGCCATGCGTACGCTGATCGTCTCCGACCTGCACCTCGGTAGCGTTTCTGGCACCGATCTGCTGCGCCGCGTGGAGCTGCGCGCTGCGCTGCTCGAGGCGGTGACGGACGTCGACCGGGTGGTGTTGTTGGGAGATGTACTCGAGCTGCGCCACGGGCCAATGCGCGAGGTGATGCTGGCCTCGCGCCCGTTCTTCGAGGATCTCGGGCGTGCGCTCGCCGGGCGCGAGCTGGTGCTGGTCTCAGGCAACCACGACCACGCGCTCGTGGAACCGTGGCTCGCGCGTCGCGGCTCCGAGCACGAGCCGCCGGCGCTCGCAGTCGAGCAACTGCTGGAGCCCGCTGAGGTCTCGCCTGCGCTCGAGCGGATTGCGGACTGGGCTGCACCCGCGCGTGTGCGTGTGGCCTATCCCGGCCTGTGGGTGCGCCCTGACGTGTATGCAACCCACGGTCATTACCTTGACTGCCATCTCACCGTCCCCACGCTCGAGCGCCTGAGCCTCGGCGCGATGACGCGATTGCTGGGCCGGCCGGCCAGCACGTTCGACTGTGTGGAGGACTACGAGGCGACCGTGGCGCCGGTGTTCGCTTGGCGGGATGCGGTGGCCAGGGACGCCCACACGGGGGCCGCGCTCAACGGTGCGGCGACGGTGAGCGCGTGGCGGGCGCTCAGAGGTGAAGCTGGACGACACTCACGCGGCTACACACGGGTCCTGCGGCGACTGCGTGGCGCGGCGATCGCAGGATCCTTCCCGCTCGCCATCGCTGCCCTCAACCGCGCCGGCGTGGGCCCGCTGCGTGCTGACATCTCGATGAGCGAGCTCCGTCGTGCGGGGCTGAGTGCGATGGGGGAGGTCGCCGCGCGCCTTGACCTCGGCGACGCGTATGTCGTCTTCGGCCACACGCACCGTGCCGGCCCGCTTCCGAGCGATGAGCAGCACGAGTGGCGCGGGCGCGAGGGTGCGCGTCTGGTGAACACCGGCAGCTGGACCTACTCAGAGATCTTCCTCACCGCTAAGCCCGGTGAGAGCCCCTACTGGCCTGGAGTGTGCGTGCTGGTCGACGATGACGGTCCGCCGGAGATCAAGCGGCTTCTGCAGGATTACGCGCACGCACAGATCGCCTCACCAATGGTGTGAGCCGACTCGTAGCCGCCCAGTTTCTTGTCGGCCTTGATAGCAGGGAAGCTGCATGATCGGTTATTGTCTGCGCAGTCCATGGGGGGATCTCGCGCTCTATCGAGGCCGATGCCGGCCCGCGTATGTTTCGCGCTGTTCGCATGTCTGGTGTGCGCGCTTGTGGGCGCCGCCTCAGCGCACGCGACCGCCGATATCACGATCAGCTACACCAACGCTCACGGTGTCGCCAACACAGAACGGGAAGGCACCAGCCACTACCAGGGCAACGACGCCGTCGAGACCGATGTCACCGTCAATCTGTTTCCCGGCAAATTCACCAGCGGCAGCCTCAAATGCGATGGCGAAAGCCACGAAGAGAAAGAACAGTGCGACGACTACTACGTCTTTGCGGGAACCGCCGAAGCGATCGCGCCCTGTGCGCCGGACATCAACGAGATCGTGTGCCCGGATGCCGAAAACTTCACAGCGACCCTCGGCAACGGTACGAACGACACGTACATACTCGACGCGCCGCTTCAGTACCAAAAGGCGATCGTAAACGGGGGCAACGGCGGCGACTTGATCGAGGGCACCGACCCTCCCGAATACGGCGAATTTCCCGACGAAGACATCTTCACCGGTGGTACCGGCAACGATCGGCTCGTCGGTGGCCCCGGCAACGACATCATCAGAGGTGGCCCCGGCGAAGACATAATCGACGGTCGCGGCGGTGAAGACCAGCTGTATGGCGAAGGCGGCAACGATCAGATCATCGGCGGATCGAGCGGCAAAAGCCTGGAGTCAGGTGGCGAAGGCACGAACAAACTGGGACTTACCTTCGACTCGGAAGCGCCCGACTGGGACAGCTACGACGCTGGCGACGAGACCTTCGACGGCGAAGGCGGGACCTCGATTGTTTCCTTCTTCCATGCGCCCGGGCCGGTGTACGCGAAAGTCGACGGGCTGCCCGACAGCGGAATCGCCGGTCAACAGGACACGATCGAGGGGAACATAAGCGAGGTCGACGGCGGCGAATACAACGACGAACTCGTTGCCGGCACCACGCCGGTGACGCTCGACGGCGAGGGCGGCAACGACACGATCTACGGCGGGCCCGGCGGCGACACGCTACGGGGCGGTAGTGGCGATGACTCGATTCACACAGTCGGTCCTGACGGGGTGGGGCCAGACAGCATCTTCGCCTCCGAGGAATTCTGCAACTTCGAATACTCATGCCCAACCGGCAACACCACGATCTACGCAAACGACGAGATTCAGGATCAGATCAGCTGTGCGCCGGGCGCGGACATCGTCTACGCCGACGTGTTCGACGTCGTCTCGACGGCTGGCGTATTCAACTGCGCCACCGTCTTCCGCAGCTCTCCTACGACGACGGGGACCAACCCTGGAAGCGGCGGTGGTAACCCCGGCGGCGGTGGCAACCCCGGCGGGGTCATCGTCGGAACAACCAGCGTCGCGCATGCCCAGACGAAGGGCAATACGGCGTCGCTGGTGGTGGCATGCGCGGGTGGGTCGACGAGCGCGTGCTTGGACACGGTGACGCTGTCGGTTGTCGAGACGCTGCGCTCGGGCAAGCTCATCGCCGTCGCAGCCGCATCCAAGACGAAGAAGAAGACCGTCACCATCGGTAACGCGTCGGTCACGCTCAGCGGCGGGCAGTCAAAGAACGTGACCGTCTCGCTCAACGGCGCTGGGCGGGCGCTGCTCAAGCTCGAGCACAAGCTTCACGTCAAGCTCCTGGTCACCCCTCGAGATCCCCGATCGTGTGCAGTTTGTGCTCGATCAGGGGGTACGCGCCGGGATGTTCGATGGGCAGCTCGCAGCCGCCGCTCGACGCCCCGCCGTTGACCGTCACCGTGCCCACGCCGTCCAGCACCGCCCACACGCCGCCTGCCTCATAAGGCCCCGAGTAGGCGCCCTCCTGGTCAGCCGTCTGCGCCGCAAGCGTCGCCCCGAGTGCATCCTCGGGGCGTAGCGGCGTGAGCGGCTCCCGCTCCACCTCCAGTAGCTCCTGGATGGCCAGCTCCGTTTCCGTATAAGCGCCCTCGCCGTAGTGGTAGTCGAACAGGCGCGCACGACCGTCGAACAAGTAGCGAGCGGGCCAGCCCGCGTTCTCATACTCCTGCCACACCTCCAGCTCGCTGTCGACCAGCACAGGGTGGGAGATAGCCAGGCGCGCGACAGCGTCCCTCACCGCCTGCTCGTCGCGCGAGGCATCGAAGCCGGGACAGTGCACGCCCACCACCCGCAGGCCGTCGGCGCTATAGCGCTCATGCCACGCCTTCACATACGGCAGCGTGCGCATCGAGTTCGGCCTGCAAAAGTCCCAGAACTCCACCAGCAGCGGCTTGCCACGCTGCAGTGTGCTCACTCCTGCGGTGGGAGCGTTCACCCACGGTAGCCCCGTGGGGAACAGCGGTGCAGCGATCGTGTCTACCGGGACGCGCATCGTTGCTTTTTGTTGGGTGGGGGGATCTGGGGGTCGAGCGCCAAGGCTGGCAAGGACGCACCGAGTGCGGCGTGCGCTAGCACGCGAACGAGGGAGGACGCCGCCAGCCGCCGGCGATCGGCGTCCAGATCAGCCGATGGAGCCGACCATCTCTAGCTGAATCAGGCGGTTGAGCTCCACCGCGTACTCCATCGGTAGCTCCTTCGTCACCGGCTCGATGAAGCCGTTGACGATCATCGCCGCCGCCTCGTCCTCGGTGAAGCCGCGCGAGCCCATGTAGAAGAGCTGGTCGTCGGAGATGCGTCCCACGGTGGCCTCGTGCGCGACCGTCACGTTCGGGTTCTGGATCTGGATGTCGGGCCATGTGTCCGATTTCGATTCGCCGTCCATCATCAGCCCATCGCACTGCACGCGCGATTTTGAGCCAGCCGAGTTGTGGCCCATCTTGACCAGGCCGCGGTAGCCCATGATGCCGCCGTCCTTGGAGATCGACTTGGCGAGGATGTTCGACGTCGTGTTCGGCGCCAGATGCACGACCTTCGCGCCTGTGTCCTTGTGCACGCCTTTGCCCGCCACGCCCACGTTCAAGTGATCCGCGCGTGCGCCCTCGCCCATCAGATAGGAGCCTGGATAGAGCATCACGTACTTGGCGCCCATCGAGCCGCCAACCCACTCAACCGTGCCCTCTGCATCGACAATGGCGCGCTTGGTGTTGAGGTTGTACACGTCCTTCGACCAGTTCTGCACGGTCGTGTAGCGCGCCTTCGCGCCCTCGTGCACAAAGATCTCAACGACTGCTGAGTGCATGGAGTTGACGCTATATGTCTGCGCGGTGCAGCCCTCGATGTAGTTCACCTCGGAGCCCTCGTCGGCGATGATCAGCGTGTGCTCGAAGGTGCCCTCGCCGGCGCCCTCCATGCGGAAGTAGGACTGCAGCGGCAGGTCGCACTTGACGCCCTTCGGGATGTAACAGAAGGCCCCGCCTGACCACACCGCGCCGTGTAGCGCCGAGAACTTGTTGTCCTGTGCCGGAACACACTTGGTCATGAAGTATTTCTGCACCAGCTCCGGGTACTCCGTGATTGCCGTGTCCATCGAGCAGAACAGGATCCCCTGCTTGGCGTACTCCTCCTTCAGGCCCTCGTACACGGGCTCCTGGCGCCACACGCCGACGACGCCCGCGAGATGCTCGCGCTCGGCCTGGGGGATACCAAGGTCCTCGTACGTCTGCTTCATGTCCGCCGGCACTTCGTCCCAGCTGTTGAAGCGTCCCGCCGTGGGAGGCGAGTACAGGACGAGGTCGTCGAGGTTCAGGCCGCCCAGGTCCGGACCCCACGTGGGGATCGGCTTCCGTTCAAAGATCTCCAGCGATTTCAGCCGTTTCTCGGCCATCCAGTCGGGCTCGCCCTTGATCTTCGATAGCTCTGTCACGACCTCGCGCGAGATGCCCTGGCGGGCACGCAACTGACCCTGCTCGTCCTCAACTATCGGGCTGGGCTTGTCGATCTTCGTGCGGTCAATCGTGGCCATGAGGCTCCTCGCTGGCTGTGGCTTGGCAATCCTGTGCGCTGCAGTAGGAATTGTATCGAGCCCGGCGCGCGGACCCGTGACATCGAGAGATTCGCATACGCTGGCGGCCATGCGCCGCCGGCAACCAGAGCCATCCCCCGATCGCTCGCCGTCGTTCCCCGTACGACTCGGAATCTCGTGGCTCACCAACGCGCTCGTCCTGGCCATCGTCGCCGGGCTGCTCGGCGGTGTACGGGTCCACGACGTCGCCGATCTACTCGAGGCAGCGGCTGTGTTCGGCGTCCTCAACACGATGCTCAAGCCGCTGCTACGGCTCGTCACGCTGCCACTGGCGATCATCTCCTTCGGCATCGCCTGGTTCTTCGTGTCGCTGCTGATGCTCCTGTCGACCAAGGCCATCGTCAGCGGCTTCTACATCCATGGCTTCTGGGCCCTTGTGGAGGCCACGTTGATCGTGTGGCTCGTCAACGTCCTGCTCGACCTCACGCCCGGGCCATGGCAGCTGACGGGCAAGCGTCGCCGCCGCTGGCGACGCGAAGGCGAGTAAGAGACTTTGGCCTGTTCCTAGAGATCTATGTGTGCCGCGTGGGCGCCGGTCCGAGGCCGCCTTCCCACAGAGCCTGCAGCGAGGCTGCGATCGCCTGTCCACGGTTCTCCACGCCCAGGCGGGCATAGATCGCCTCGAGGTGCTTCTCCACGGTCCGCGTGCTCAGCACGAGCGCCTGCGCGACCTGGGCGCTGGTGCGCCCCTCGAGCACCAGCGCCAGCACATCGGCCTGACGCTTGGTGAGGCCAAGCCCACGTAGCAATTGCGGGCCTGGAAGCTCCGCCATCGGCGTGAGCCACAGCCCGTCGAGCTGAGGGTAGGCATCCGGCACCAGCTGCGCGCGCAGTCGCAGGCCCTCGTGGTCGAGGATCGTGGACGGCGTGCCGCGCATGGGACCCCCCTGGCTTACCTGCCCTCTAGCCTGATCGATCCAGCCGGTGATGTTGGCCGCGAGCGGCTGTCCGACCGCCGCGCCG
>JBEKAM010000194.1:0-6883 GCA_050015915.1 Solirubrobacteraceae bacterium | reverse complement strand
TTCGCAGCCGTGGCGTGCGGGTGACCCGGCTGGGTATTCGCTGCAGTGGGGGTTTTCCTTGAGTGGGTAGACTTGCGTGGGGTCAAACGGGATCGGGTCGCCGTCATAACGCCAAGGCGGCTTCTCGCATTTGGCTTCGATGAGCTTCTTGCCGTGGGTGATCTCCGCGAAGCGGTAGTAATGCGCAAGTTCGTTGGCTGCTTGCCCTCCGACGGGTGAGCTGCTCGTCCCCTCGCCTTGCTCGACGATCGTGTTGATTGCTGCAGAGGCGCTAGCAAAGTCAGTGACCGCTTTGATCTCGGGAAAGCCCACCTTGAGCTGCCTGTTGGGGTCGCCGGAGAAGATCGACGGGCCGGCCTCTTTGAGCCTGCGCTCGATTTCGCCGTAGAACTCCCCGATCGTTAGCCGCTGTATAGCTGCCTCATCCGGGATGTTCAGTGGTTCCTCTGGTTCCTCAATGACCATGAAGGTGCTTTCGACCTGAGGGATCGAGAAGGCCCTCAGATGCACGGTGAGCTGGTCCTCGACGGTGCCTGGCAGATGCCCGGGATAGCGCGGCGTGACCTCCGGGGTGCCTAGCTTTGGTGTTCCTTTGATCGCGTTGAGAATGTTGCAAGCGAGCGCCATGTGCGCCATCTCGTTTTTGACGACGCTATCGACCAGGGCCCTGATTTCCGTGTTGCTGTTTGGCTGCAGCGAGAACATCGTATACAGGTAGGGCGGTAGCGTTGAAAGCTCCAGTTCGATCGCGACCTGCAACGCGCCCTGGAGCCCTTCTGGTGTATCGAGCCCATCAAGTAGCTCCGGCTTCATCAACAGCATCAGCCCCGACCCCCTTTATGTATCGATGTTGCTTTCCGCGAGAAGCCGACATAGTAGCTTCATACGAATTAGTCGGATCTTGGACGGGCTAGGATTCTGGGCGGTGTCTCCGACTTTTCTAAGGCTTGGCGCGGCCTGCTCACCTCCACGACGCCCGACCCCTCGCGGAGGGCGTCCGCTGGCCAGAAGTTGTGTCGATCTTGGAAACATTTATTGACAGGGTCACGACCGCTATCTACGCTCCGCGATGTAGGTAACTCGCAAGAGACACGGGGGCGTGTTGGTCGGATCGACTAGTTCTGCAGTTGGCTCACCAAGCGTGGCCGCGCTTGGGCTAGGCGCGACGATCAGCCGTCATCGTGGAGCACTCCAACGGTCGCTAGGAGCGTGGGTCGGTAGCGGACTCGATCTGATCGGGTTCCCCACGCTGCGCCACGAATGGCAGCGCGACACCCCCCCACCACGAACCCAGCGGTGCCCGCCACAGTCGTACGGATGGCCTCTATACCTCACGGCACCACAATCCTCGCGCAAGGGACCGGCAAGCCGATCACCGGCGGCCCACACATCGGCGAAAACAACATCATCCCCTTCCCGATCGGCTCACCGCCACCAGCGAACTCCGACTTCGCGGCGGCCGAGGCGATCTTCACCGAGCTGAACCTCAAAACCCCAACCCCGTTTCGCCAAGCATCCGCAGCAGTAACCCAGGCGATGGTGGAAAACCCCAACAGCGTGCTCCAGGCCGCGATCAACGGACAGAACATCACAAGCACGACCGTGCTCGCGATCTCAAGCGCACACACCCCGGTCGCCGGCGGCGGAACCGCGAACACCGCATTCCTCGAAGCCGCATCCGACCCACCCGGCGGGAACGCCAAAGCCTCCGAAGTCACCGCCATATTCTGGATCGAGACCGTCGAGGGATACGAGGGCGAGCCACAACTCCAGCTGCAATACACACAACTCGTACAACTCGACTTCAACGGACTACGCTGGCCACACGTCACCGTCGCCACCCTCAAAAAAGCCTAACCACCAGCCAAGGCGCAATGGGCGGCGACACGCACCTAACGGCTGGAGACAAAGGCATGGGCGACAGCATGTGGACGCCCAGCCGCTTCCCTCCCCACTGATCTGGTGGCTGTGCTGGCGAGTCGCCTTTGTTCGCCGGCAGGCCCGGGATCGTTGCGTAGGTGAGCGGTGGATATTGGTGAACCGCTGGCGGATATCTTGACTGTTGATTCTGATCGGACTAGCCGATACGGTGCAATTCGATCGCGTTTCGAGCACGAAACGAACCTATCTTGGCCAAGAAGGGCCGTTCATGATTCTGCCTTAGGGAGGGCATATGGCTGGGAATGGCGCAACTGAAGAGGTGGTCGCTTCGCCGACCTACATGGCCAACATCCGGTTCTTCTTCCGGGCGGTGGATGTAGCACACATGGGCCAAATGGGCATCGAACTTGGAACCTACGAAGGCGTCAAGAAGAACGCGCTGGCGATCTATGCCCACACTGCCCCGCCGAACGCCGAAATGCCCCCCGAAGAAAAAGCTAAGTGGAGCGCCGAACAGTCACAGACCTTCAAGAACTGGATCACCAACGGCTGCCCACTGGGGTCCGCCACACCCCAGCCGACCGCGGAAGTAGCGGCAATCAGTGCCCCCACAGACCGAGTGCGCAAAGACATCACCAGCCTTAGCGATGAGGAACTCGCGACCCTCAAGACCGCGTTCACCGGGCTGATGGGCCGCGACCCTACAGACCCAAACAGCTACTTCGCTCTCGCCGGCATCCATGGGCTGCCGCAAACATGGTGCCTTCACCACGAAGACCGCTTCAACCCCTGGCACCGCGTGTACATCAAACAGTTCGAGGACCAGCTACGGTCCATCGAGGGCTGTGAGAATCTGACACTCCCCTACTGGGACATCACGACTCCTCTACCCGAGCTGCTGCAGCAGCCGCCGTTCGCGAGCTATGTGCTGCCGGAAGACCCCGGCAAGAGCTCCCAGCCGCCTCACCCTGGCGAGTATTTCCCGTACACGACGCAGCGCTACCCACTACCCACGATCGCAAAGAAGCTAGCCAGCTACGGAGTCTTCGAGGACATCACCACCTCCCTCCTGCAGTCGCTGTGGGGCGCATACAACATCAGCGGCTACCAGGACTTCTCAATACAGGCCCACGACGGCGGCCACCTTTCGATCGGGCCGACGATGGCCGACCAAAACGTCGCCTCCTATGACCCCGTGTTCTGGTTCTACCACTGCAACATCGACCGCCTCTGGCTGAAGTGGCAGCAAAAGGTCAGCGCGACGACGCTACACGGATTCGCATCGACCCTCGCCGGCGATACCAGTTGGCTAGCTGCGCCGTTTAACGCCCTGCCACCGTTTACGACGACAGCCGAGGAGACGATCGCGCTCGGGATCTCCTACGACGAACCAGTACCCTCCGACGAGGAGGCCACCTTGGAGAACAAGACCGGAAGCATCCAGGCCGCACAGAGCTTCTCGATCGGGAGCTCCAGCCCCGTTTCGGTCAGGGTCAAGGACATCGACCGCCTCAACATCCCCGGGTCGTTCGTCGTGAACCTGCTGGCCGACGGGCAGCCAGTCGCGAGCCGCGCCTTCTTCCAACCCAACACGCCACAGGACTGCGAGAACTGCCGCAAACATGCGCTAGTCAACCTTGATTTCCGGGTCGACCCGCAAAAGCTCCTCGACCGCAAACTCTCGATCGAAATCGAGGTACCCGGGCATCCAGAGCTCGACCACTTCCCCCTCTCACAAGCCGGCAACCCCACAGTCAACGCACGACTACTAATAGACGACGAATAACACAAAGGACGTGCTGGGCCTGAAGTGGCGGCAGCCAGCATCGCCACACTAACCGCCAGCGAGCACAATGTCGGCCTCGCGCTCACGAAGCCGGAAGCATGGTGCGCTGCAACGACGTTCTCCAGTCACTCGCCAGATTCATAGGTGCGGCGCATCATCGCCGCGACAACAGTGCTCGTCGAGCTCATTCAGAGCTAGACCAGTTGACTCAGCTCCTCTGGCCTTACGTTGGTGGAGTGGCTCACCGGCATGGCACGCTCTTTGGCGGCAATCATGGTTCTTCGGGCACCGCCTGGACACCACACGGGTTCGCGGCGGGCGCCGTGGCCGTAATTTGGCACCATTTCTAATATGAACCGTCTAAGATGCCACCACCGTCAGGAGATCATTGGTGTCTACGAGCCGGTGGTGCTGATCCGGCCTGATGACGGCGAGCAGTCTGGGGCGTCGCGTAGTGAGGCGTAGGCGTCCAGTAGTTGCTCTAGGTCGGTGAAGGCGTCAGCGAGGAACTCGATCGAGCCGCTAACGAACTGGACGGGCGTGTTGATCTCGTGTGCGATCCCGGCCGCGAGTTGCCCGACGGATTCGAGCTTTTGCGCGAGACGTAGCTCGATCTCTAGGCGCTTGCGCTCGCTGACATCACGAACGTTGAGAACTATGCCTCGCCACTCTGGGCGGTGCAGCAGGCTGGTTGCGCGTACCTCGCAGGCTCGCGAGCCACCGTCGCCGTGGTGAAAGTCGAGCTCCGCGCCTGCGCTACCCGAGGACTCGCACAGGCGAAGCAGTCGTGAGAGCTCCTCAGCGTCGACGTCGTCGGTGAGTGTCTCGCCGACCAGGTCAGCCGGCTCGCGTCCCAGAATTATGGGTAGCGGATCTGCCATTGCGGCGAATCCCCTGCAAATCGGTAGTTCTGTGGCAACGCTGGGCACGCGCAGCGGCCTGATGTCCGCCGGTTTAGGGGCGGTTTGGGCATACGACTGGTGCGTATGACCAAACGCCGCGCCCGACTGCTTGGCACCCGACGAGGCGCTTTACGGAGGCTGATCGTAACCGTCGCAAGCCGGCCCCATGAAGCGCCCGCCGAGGCAACCTAACACTCGCCTCGCCTCCAGCAAAGACGCTGTGAGCCCGACTTCGAAAGAACATTCTCAGCCAGCCGACTCCGGATCGGACCTGGCGTCACTACAGTTCTGACGGCCACTCGTGCAAGACTTGATCGAATGCTGCCGATGGCGAACATGGCAACGGATTGGATTTCAGCTGCTGCCAGCTGTGTTGTCGCGGGCGCTTCGCTCGCACAGGTAGCTATCGCCCTTTTTAAAAAACGCTTCGAGCCCAGTAAACCTAGTGTCTTGAGTGCGCCCCCAGCGAAGTCAGCCCCAGGGCTTCGCTTCTAGCCGTCATTTGGCAGACGCGGCCGCCACGTGCTTTCGCTACAGCCCGGTCGCGGTGTCCGGGCGCGCGGTTGGCCTAGCTGTTTCCTAGAGTATGCGAGTTCATGGACGCGTTCGGGCATCCGATCACGAGCTTTCCTGAGCTCGAGGACGCGCTTAGGGATGGCCGGATCGTACGGGCTGGAGTTTGCCGTCTATGGGCAACCACAATTTCAAGGCAAGGCTGTCCTTCAAATCTCAACATACGAGTTTCGCCAATATCAAGCATGGCTCGAAGGCGAGCGCGGCCTCGGACCGCCAGTGAGCAAGCCAGCGCTACCCCTACCCCCTGGCCTTCGGACCCTCCTTCAACGCCTAGAGCAAGACCGCCCACCCGACTATCTGCAAATGTCGATAAGTCTCCTAGACCTTCCGCGTTCTACCTGGCCCAGGATCGCCGCAGCCTGGAGCTACGTCAACACTGATAGAGACCACCAAAGACGAGTGCTCGTCGTTGATCCAGCATTTGCGTTCGGCAACGGCAGCACTCAAGGATTCACATTTATGCGGTGGGACGATGAGCTACAAGACCCAGATACAATGACGATGCTCCTGACTCGATACTGCACGGTACAAAAGCACCGTGCCCGAGCAAAGCTGTGGTACGGATTGCTGATATCGACCTCCACGGCATCAGCCAGTGCCGTAGTCGCCCAAGGCCGCAACGGCTGCTCCACCAGCAATTACGATGAGGCCGCCAGGCTAGTCGAGCGCAACGCTCGCGACTATTCCGTCCCAAGCGCCTGGTATTTGAGAAGGCATGCTTAATCAGCACTCGTTCCAATCGCTTCGGCCGGCCCCGCCGCCGGCATCATCTGCATGCTCGGCTTGCTCGCCGCCGTCACGTGGATTAGCTGGCGTGTCGGCCCAACACTGGCGCGGCTGACCGGCTGGTGCTCGTGGTGGGTAGCGTGGGCGTGCGGCAGCCAGGGCGGCTACGGCTACTGCGTAGCCTTCGCTGCCTTCGGAACGCTCGCGTGGGGTATCGGAACAATGTGGTACGCGCAACGGCGTGGACGCTGGCCCTCCACTCTCTCCGCGCGTCTGTTCACGCGGCTACTAGGTGAGCGCGCCGGACTCGGGCCACTCGAGCTGCCCGCGACCCTCGTCGTTCCACGCCGGCACCGGTAGTAAAGCCCTATACCGCATTCCCCTGGCCCTACGCGATTGATCTGTGCTCCAGGATTGGGGGCGCGAGACGCATGGCAGCGTAGGCACTCATCCCAACGTCGTCAAGCCAGGTGGCACAGACAACCGCTGAGCGCTGTCTGCGCATCGCCTGCGGTTCCCTCAGGCGAGAAGGTCGTCAGGCCGGGCGTGGTGAGAAGCTTCTTGGGCTGGCTTGCGCACATCCCCTCCGACCCCGGCCAGCCGACGAGCACTGCCCGCACGCATCGGCCAGAGGTTCAAAGCATACGCGCCGGGATCAAGGCGGCGTGGCCAGGCGGCCACTCCAGAGGGGTTGCGGGACTCCCAGTGAGCGAGGAGCTTCGGCCATTCGGCGGCGGGCGTGACCTGGCCCACGAGCTGCCCGGCCACCGCGTCAGCGGGCTCCTCACTCGGCCTGTTCGCCCTCATCGCAGCCGCTGCCCACCCGTCCCTACCCCCAGCAGATGCCAGCGCAATCGAGGATGCCTACTGGCCATGGATTGGCGCGCTTCACTCGCTACTCGACAGCCTCATAGACAAAGCAGACGACACGGCTGTCGCTCAGCAGAGCCTCCTCGACTACTACACCACCCCCCAGGAAGCCGCTGCTCGCATGCAGATCCTCGCACGAGAA
>JBEKAM010000193.1:0-6911 GCA_050015915.1 Solirubrobacteraceae bacterium | reverse complement strand
GCAACAGCTGGCGGCGCCGCGCTTCGCGCGATGACTCCTGGCGGTCGCGCTCGGCGCGGGCGAGCACGTATGCGGCATAGCCGCCCTCATACTGGTGAACAGCGCCATCGGCCACCTCCCATGTGCTCGTGCACACGGCGTCCAGGAACCAGCGGTCGTGGGTGACCACGAGCATTGCGCCGCGCCGGTTGGCCAGGTGGCGAGCGAGCCAGTCGACCGCTTCGACGTCGAGGTGGTTGGTGGGCTCGTCCAGCAGCAACAGCTCCGGTGCGTCAAGGAGCATTCGCGCCAGCGCGACCCGCCTGCGCTCGCCTCCTGACAGTCCCGCGATCGGCGTGTCCATGCCGGCGGAGAACAGCGTCAGCGTCACACCGCCCATGAGCCCGTCGAGCACGCTGCGAAACGCGCTGTCGGCGGCCCATTCGTGATCGGCGCGAGCGCCGACGAGGGTGTCGCGGATCGTCAAGCGCTCGTCGAGCCGATCGCGCTGGTCGAGCAGCGCCACGTCGAGATCGCCCGCCCGAGTCAGGGTGCCCGCGTCGGGTGGCTCGACCCCGGCGATCAACCGCAGCAGCGTCGACTTGCCACCGCCGTTCTGGCCGACCACGCCGATGCGCTCGCCCGCGGCCACCCCCAGCGTGAGATCGCGCAGCACCGAGCGGCTGCCGTAGCCCTTTGCGACGTCCTTCAGGCTCAAGAGGTTGCGGGCGGGTGCCATCAGCCGCTCATCCTGGCGGATCGCAGCCGCGTATCCGGTCTGGGGCTGTGGCAGGATGACGCGATGCCACGTGAGCTCCACTCGGGTCAAGGCCCCGGCTGGCTACTCGATGAGCTGGCCACGGCCGGCAGGGAGAACCTCGACGCCGGCCACGTCGCCCGCTACGACGCCAAGGAGGATGGGGGCGCGGCCGCTGAGCTACGGCTCTGCCAAGCGCTCGGCGTGGATGGCGATTCGACCGTGGTCGACGTGGGCGCGGGCACCGGACAGTTCACGATCGCAGCTGCGGCGGTCTGTGGGCGGGTGATAGCGGTGGATGTGTCTGCGGTCATGCTGGGGCGTCTGCAGGCGAAGATCGCAGAGACGGCATTGGACAACATCGAGCTCGTGCACGCGGGGTTTCTGACCTACGAGCACCAGGGCCCGCCAGCGGATCTCATCTACTCCCGGTATGCGTTTCATCACCTTCCCGACGCGTGGAAGGCGATCGCGCTCGAGCGGTTGCAGCGGGCGCTGCGACCAGGTGGCGTGCTGCGGCTGTGGGACATCGTCTACAGCTTCGAGCCCGCAGAAGCGGAAGCTCGCCTGGAGGCGTGGTGTGCGAGCGCCGGCGAGGATGTGGAGCAGGATTGGAGTCGAGCGGAGCTCGAGGAGCACGTTCGCGATGAGCACTCGACGTTCAGCTGGCTGCTCGAGCCGATGATCGAGCGGGCGGGCCTTCAGATCGAGGATGTCTGGTACTCGGACGACGGCATCTTCGCCAAGTACGTGATGCGCAGAGCTTGAGCTGTCGCCGCGGCGGCCGGGATGTTCGGCCTGCTCGACCAGATCCGCTCCCGGAGAAGCCTGTGGGCCGGTAGCATCGACCGATGGACTGGTTCGACGGTGCACTCGCCGACCACGACGTGCTGCGCTCGCTCTATCCGCCCGCCCGGGAGCGCGCATGGCGCAAGGACATCGGCCACCTCGACGAGATGGCTCGGGCGCTGATCGCTGCAAGCCCGATGGTGCTGCTTGCGACCAGCGCGGCCAATGGGCGCTGCGATGCGAGCCCGCGTGGCGGCCAGCCGGGGTTCGTGACGGTGCTCGACGACCAGCACCTGGCGATCCCGGACGCCACCGGCAACCGTCGTCTCGACTCGCTCACCAACATCATCGACAGTGGCCGCGCGGGTCTGCTGTTTCTGATACCAGGTCGCTCCACGACGTTGCGCGTGAACGGGCGGGCCTGCGTGACCGCAGAGCGCGAGTGCCTCGAGCAGATCGCTGCAGTTGGCAAGCCCCCAATCACGGCGATTGTGGTGAACGTCGAGGAGGTGTACGTGCACTGCCCGAAGGCGTTCGTGCGCTCGCGACTATGGCAGCCCGACAGCTGGCCGGAGGAACAGCAGCTACCCGCGCCGGCGGAGGTCACGCTCGCCCACCTGCGTGACCCCGACCTGACACTCGAGGCGATCAACCGCCTCGAACGCGACAGCCTCAAGAACCGCCTCGCGTAGAGCCCGAGGCGACACCAATGTGCCGGCTACGCTCACGTCTGCATGCCGGTTGGGGGCGCCGGCGGGTCACGATGGGTGATTGGTGGCCGAACTGGGTCGGCACCGGGGAGCAGTACGCCATCTCGGAACAGGCAGAGCGCCTTGTGATCTGGACGGGCGGCACTCGGATACAGCACCCCACGACATCCGTCACCGTGTAGCGCCTCGCCGGCGGCTTGGAAGGGCTCCCAGGTTCGCCTTCCTGGGCGCGGAATTGGCAAGCCCTAGGAGAAGGGGGCCTCTTCGAGCGCAGAAACCAGCTCGGCGACTTGCATGTAGTCGCCGCTCGCGATCACGTCGATCGGCTTACGCTCCTGAAGCGCGGGCACCGGCTTTCGCAGCCACACAGCAATGTAGGACGGCTCCATTACCCGCGCTAGGCGCTCCACCAGCGCAGAAAGCTCGATCAACCGCTCCGCACGCTCGCCCGTCGGTGAGCGGGTATGGGCAAGCCATGCTCGCGCAGTACTGCGCGCCACGCCTGTCGCGCGCGCTATATCCGCGTCCGACAGCCTTGCGATCTCGTGCAGGTAGACCGCCTCGCGGATGAGCGCATGGGGAGCTTCAGCAGCTGACATCCGTACAGCGTATCAAAATTGCATCATGTCTGTATCAGGTGCGCGTGGCCGGGCGCACCGCGCCGATCAATCAGGCGCCGCTGCCGGCGCCGTTTTTGTCGTATTTGGCCGTGTAGCTGCTCTTCGGGCACGACGATCCAACTATCTGAGCGGTCCCGTGGAAGGCGCCGCCGGAGAACTTGCCGTTGAACAGGATGCTGCCGGAAAGATGGCTGAATGTGGCGCCATTCTCGGTAGAGATGCTGGTTTTCCCGTCGAAGCTGAACTTGTCGTCTTTGAGCTTGAGCTTGGGACTGTCCCAGTACTCGCTAACGGTCGTAGATGTGGGGCAGGAGATGTACAGTTCCACCGTCTTGGCGCCTTTGTCTACATACACCGACAGGCGCGGCTGGGTCGAGGCGTAGTAGCCCAGCGACTTGGGTCCACCGGAGGATGCGCTCGCGGTGCTAGCCAGGGCGGTGAGGATGAACAGCGCCAATATCAGAGTGGTCTTGCGAGCCATTGTTTGCCCCCTTCTCGATTGCACGCGATGATGGCGCGCAGCATACCCGTCGGTGCGACCCGCTCGAGCGTGGACCCGACGCGCACGCCTGTCGCGCGCCGGGTCGCTGAATCGGAGACGATCGCCGCGAGCTTCAGGCGACGATCACAGCCCACGCTGCAAGCTTGAGCTTGTCGGTGTTGGAGAATCCGGCTTCTTCAAGCGGGCCACCGAGTTTCAGCTCTGGCACATCTACAGGCCCACCAAGGAACTTCGCAATCGCCTGATGGCCACCAGCTTGAGCGAAGCTGAGCGTCAGCTTCTTGGTGGCTTTGTCCAGCGGGGTGATCCTGCCGATCATTGATCCGAGCACTTCGCCTTTTAGCGCTCCACAGAAGAACACCGCTATCGGTCCACCCGTGGCTGCGGACACGTCCAGGCCGACTTCCTTGACGGGTTCGCGCATCGTGTAGCCGAGAGTGCCCAGCAGCCGTTCGGTGACGATTTCGCCCGGAGCACCGTTGGGGCTGCTGCACAGCACCCCAACAACCTCTGTCGACCTGCATCCCGTGAAAGCGATCCTGACGAGCGCTGTGCTTGGGCCGCTGATTTCACCTTTGTCGGTGTCCTTCTTGCACGTCACCTTGACTTTGCTGATGGCTGATTCCAGCGTCATCGCCTTGCTGGTGGAGTTGAACGTGTTGGGGAATGGCGGACTGAATTCGGGTGGAGCGGCGCTCGCCCCAGCGGCCGTCATTGCCGCCAAAGCCAGTGCTCCCACCAGGCCCATACCGACGCTCGATATCCATCTCATTGTCTAGCTCGCTTTCCCCCCGGGGGCTCGGAATCGGACGAGAACCTATGCGGAAATCCCAACTATGTCAATCTACCCGTTATCAAAAATCACAGAGAACTGGAGTCGCCATGCCCGACCTTGGTTTCGTCAGAGCGCATGACCTCAACCTGTCGCTGTGGCAGTCACTGGTAGCCGACTACGTGCGCAGCGTGCTGGGCGACCGATCGTCCACCGCCGATGTGCTCCAGCATCCGATGATGCGCGCCACCAACGTGCATGTGGCGGCTGTGCTGGCAGACCCGCAGGCCATCGCTACCGAGCCGACGCCCGGCGACGAGCATCAGGCCGCCGCATATCTGTCGCGGCTGGGCCTCGAAAAAGGCATGGCGATGGTCGACGGAGATACTGAGCGAGTGGCTGCGCTCGACCTCGAATTTCGTCGCTACAGCAACATCGACCCGGGGTTCTTCGAGCTCGCGATCGTCTTCGTTGACTACTACTTCAAACACGACGGCCAGCTCCTATACAACGACTGGAAGAAGCAGGGCAAAGAACAAGCGAGCTACGGCGTGATCGACTGGAAGCTCCCCAACGACGCGCTTGTAGGCATCATCGGCGACTGGGGCACCGGGCTCGATGACGCGAGAGAACTACTCAAGGACCTGATGAAACGAGGGCCCGCGGCGATCATCCATCTGGGGGATATCTACTACTCGGGGCTCGCAAGCGAGTGCGAGGCGAACTTCACCAAGATCATTGCGGAGGTCTTCAAGGAAACGCTCCCTGATGGCGAGCGGATCCCAGTGTTCACGCTCGCCGGCAACCATGACTACTACGCGTTCGGCTACGGCTTCTACCCGATGCTCAAATCGATCAACAGCGGGCTGCCCCGCACCGAACAGGTCGCGAGCTACTTCTGCCTACGCACTGAAGATGGCGCCTGGCAGTTTCTCGCAATGGACACCGGCTACGGCGATGCGAGCCCGATTGACCTGATCGACCCAGGGGAAGTGGGCCCGGAACTGCATTTCTCCGAGAAGGAATGGCTGTGCCTGCAGCTGGAGCAATTCAACGGGGCGACCGTGATGCTCTCGCACAACCAGCTGTTCTCCGCCCACGACACGCTCAACACCGGTGCCACCCCGTACCTGAACACCTACCTGCACACGGCCTTCCAGCCGTACTTTGCCAGCGACATCGCCGCGTGGCTATGGGGACACGAGCACAACTTCGCGATGTATCAAGAAGGCCTGTTTGGGCTGAGCAAGGGCCGACTCGTCGGCTGTAGCGCCTACGAGGAATTGGTGAGCGCCGACCCATACGGTGTTAAATACAAACAGGTGCCATACCTCGACCCCAGCAAATACCAGCTCCAGGCGCGGGGCGATTACTACGATCACGGATATGCGGTGGTTGATCTCAAACGAGCGCAGCTAAGCGACCCAGTGAAGATCCACTACTACGGGTTTCCGTCGTGGGGCTACAAACGGCCGTCGTCGCTGGAATCCACGCTGATCTGCTGCGAGGAGCTGGTGCGGCCAACGGCGGCGAGCAGTGGTTAGGAAGGCGTCGCCGGACGACCGCTCCGGGGTGGTGGCGAATGTCGTGGCGGCTTTCGCCAAGGATCCCGCATGGGCGTTCCTCCTCGGCGAGGAGTACGAGCGCCTGGCGCCCGAGTTTGCCGGTGCGCTGTTCGATCTGCGCGTGGCAACGGAGACGGTATGGGTTAGCGACGACCTGGCGGCAGTGGCAATGTGGGATCCCCCCGACAAGGGCGACGCTGTGCCGGGGTATGCCACGGGCGTGTGGGGTAGCTACCGTGCGAGTGCCGGTGAGCAGGCGTTCGAGCGCCTCAGCCGCTACAACAACGCCCTCGAGGAGGCCGCGCCTGCGGCGTCCGACTACTGGTACCTGGGAGTGTTGGCAACCCATCCGCAGCGCCAGCGAGAAGGTCTCGCGAGCGCTGTGCTCGAGCCGATGCTCAGGGAGGCCGACCGCCTTCGCCTCGCCTGCTGTCTGGAGACATCAACCGTGGGCAACCGTCGCTTCTATGAGCATCGCGGTTTCACCGAGGCTACAGACGTGGTTGTGCCCGGCGGGCCGCAGACCTGGTGGTTGCGGCGGGCTGCTATGTAGGTAGGCCGTGCAGCAGATGAGTGCATTGTGAGCCCGGTACGCCCAAAGGTGACGGTCGTGGGTCGCCGGCTCGAGCCGGAGGACCACCGCCTCAGAGACTTCCTCACGCGACTGGCGCAGCCGTATGAGTGGGTGGAGGCCGGCTCACCCGAGGCGCTCGAGCTGCTGAGCTCCCGTGGTCTCGCAGACGAGGAGCTACCGATTGTGATCGAGCAGGAGGGCGTGATCCCGTCCGCCACGGTCGAGCACCTGGTGGAGCTCTGGCAGGCCGACCGCGCACCGGCTCGCTCTGCATACGACCTGGCGATCGTCGGCGCGGGGCCGGCGGGGCTGGCTGCGGCTGTGTACGCGGCATCGGACGGTCTCTCCACGCTCGTGCTTGAGCGCGAGCTTCCCGGCGGCCAGGCATCGCACACGTCGCTGATCGAGAACTTCTTCGGCTTTCCCGGTGGCATCGGTGGTGCCGAGCTGGCACGGCTGGCAGGCCGCCAAGCCGAGGGATTCGGTGCCGAGGTGCTCGTTCTACGCGGCGTTACCGCAAGTCGCGGCGGTGCAAACGAGCCGTTTGTGCTCGATGTGGCGGGCGGCTATGAGGTTCAGGCTCGCGTGATGATCGCTGCCCCGGGGATGGTGTGGCGGCGCCTGGAGCTCGACGGGATCGATG
>JBEKAM010000192.1:0-6968 GCA_050015915.1 Solirubrobacteraceae bacterium | reverse complement strand
CGGCGCTGGACGACCTGGGGCTGGCGGCCGCGCTGGAAGCGCTCGCCCGCCGCGCCCAGGCGATCGAGGGGCTTGATGTGGAGACGGAGATCGAGCTCTCCGGGGCATTGGACCCTTCTGGCAACGGCGGCGAGGACAACGGCTCGCGACGATTGGATGCGGAGCTCGAGAGCACCATCTACAGAATCGTGCAGGAGGCGCTCACGAACGTCAGCCGCCACGCGGAAGCGACGAAAGCGGTGGTGAGCGTGCGCGAGCACGACGGCATCGTCCGCGCGTCGGTCACCGACGACGGCAAGGGGCTCCCCGACTCGAGCCGGCTCGGGCCGCGCGGCGACGGCCTGGAGGGCGGCTTTGGCATGTCGGGCATGCGCGAGCGCGCCGAGCTGGTCGGGGGCGAGCTCGAATTCATGCCCGCGCCTGGACGCGGCATGACGGTGCGCCTGACTGTGCCGCTGGCCGGACGGCCCACCCAGGCTCCCGGGCAGCCCGCGTCCTACTGATCGTCGGCGTCGAGGACCTCGTCGGTGCTCGAGTCCTCGTCGGGGGCGTCCCTACGCAGCCAGCCGGCGAGCTGCTGGCCAACTGAGCTGACGGACTCACCCGCGTCGCGAAACGCGTCGCGGATGCGATCTGCGTAGAACGACACGGCCTCTCCCCCATCTGCGCGGGCGTCGACAGGGTCGTCACGGCGCGGGTACTCGCCGTTACCGACGATGCGATCGAACTCGCCGGAGCGCACCCACGCCATCAGCTCGTGCGTGCGCTTGACGGGCATCGGGTGCGTGACACCGAGGTCGAGCATCAGCCTGGTCAGGCGCTCGAGGCCGCCACCCTTCTCTTTGTAGTCGAGGCCCTGGCGCATGAAGATGTCGAGGTCGAGCTCGTTCACCATGGCGCCACCCGCTAGGGACATCAAAGTGCGGCATACGACAAGCGGGTCACGGGTGACGACCGCTGCGGCACGGTCGGCGCTCAGCTCGGTGGCGCGTCCCCACTCCATCAGCACCGTGCGCACGGGCGCAAGCGGCAACGGAAGTCGCGCGCTGCTGGTGAGCTGCACGAGGATCGCAAGCGCCGTTCGGTAGAGCTGGTGGTCGGCGAGGATATGGGCTGCCTCGTGCGCAAACACTGCGCGGCGCTGGGGGGCGTCGAGCAGCCGCACGAGCTCTGACTGGACGACCACGATCGGGTGCTTTGCCCCGATCGCAAGGGCATTGGGCGTGGGGAACTGCGTGAGGTAAAGGTCGGGAACCTCGCTCATGTCGAGCGTGGTGTATGCGATCGCGTGCTCGCGGTAGACGTCTCCCAGCTGGTCTTCGGAGAGCCGCACCGAGGACCCGAGGTAGCTCTGGCGTAGGGCACGCTCGTAGCCGAGCTCGATCAGCTTTCTTACGACGGTGTCGAGGTACGGGATTGATCCCAGCGCCGCGGTGGCCGCTTTGTCTGCGGGGTGCTGGAAGGCTCGCGCTGAGATGTTCTTCAGCTGGTAGCCCTCGGCGGGAACGCTTGATCCCGGAGTAGACATGAGTCCAGCGTACACGGGGCAACACGAGACGGTCGCGCATCGCGAGGCGTTAGGACGCAGCGCATCGCCGCCCCACCCGGCCGCAAGGCCGACCTAAATCAACTAATCAGCGAGCCCGGTACGGCGCACGTACGCGGTGATCTCCGCGCGCGAGGAGAAGCCGAGCTTCTCGATCGCCCGTGCGCGGTAGGTCTTGACCGTGCGCTCGGCCACATTCAGCTGCTCGGCGATCTCCGGGTTGGTGTAGCCGTTGGCGATCAGGCGAACGACCTCGCGCTCGCGCTCTGAGAGCACCACGCTGTCCGCGAACCCCTCCTCACCGGTGGCCATCAACGCGCCCAGCCGCGGGTGCAGATAGTTGCCGCCCGCCACAGCCAGCCGGAACGCCTGCAGCAGCTCCGCCGGCTCGGCCTCCTTGAGCACATAACTGCGCGCCCCTGCCCGCAGCGCCTGGCGTGCGTACTCGGGGTCCTCGCGCATCGTAAGAATCGCAACCGCAAGCGTCGGATGAGCGATGAAACATGAGGGCAGCGCACCCAGGCTCGAGCCCCCGGGCATCGTCAAATCGAGCGTCAGCAGATCCGGCTGGTGCTCGCGCACCGCGCGGATCATCGACGGCACGTCTGCCGCCTCCGCAACCACGCTGAACTCGCCCCCCTCGCGCTGCAGCACCGCGCGAATACCGTCGCGAACGACCGTGTGGTCGTCAGCGATGATCACGCTGATCGGTTTCGTCAACACTGCCGTCGAGGCCTCCATGTTTGGAACCTATCGGCAGGTTCCCGCCGTTCCCAAAGGCCTATTTGTGATGCAAAGACGCTTGCGCGACCGTATTTCCAGACAAGCTCAGCCAATGGCTTCGGAGAACGTCGCTGTCCATGCAGCCCTCGCCACGCCCGGCGCCAGCCGGTAGCGTGCCGCAATTGTGAGAGCCTCACTCGCTTCGCCGCGGCTGCGCCGGATCATCACCGCCTATACGGTCAACCGTCTCGGGTCGTGGATTGGGCTCGTCGCCCTGTCACTTGCGGTGTTCAACCACACCCACAGCGCACTCGCTGTCGCCGCACTGCTGTTCGCCTGGCAGGCGCTGCCAGCGTTTCTCGTGCCCGTACTCGTTGCTCGTGTCGAGGCATCCGCACGACAGCGCGAGCTCAGCGGCCTGTACTTCTTCGAGGCGCTCGCAACCGCCGCGCTCGCCGTGCTGATCTGGCACTTCTCACTCCCCGCCATGCTCGTGCTGGCAGCACTCGACGGCACTGCCGCGCTGGCAGCTAGTGCCCTGCTGCGCGCGGAGGTCGCGCGTGTGGCGCGTGCAGAGGTCACCGCATCCGCGGAAGGCGCTAGCGACTCGGGCGAGGAGACCCTCGAGGAGCGTGCACAGGCCGCAGAGCGCGCCGCCAACGCCGCGCTGAACATGGGGTTCTCGATCGCGTTCGTCGGCGGACCCGTGGTCGGCGGCCTCGTGGTCGCCGCCGCCGGCGCGCCCGCCGCGCTGTTCATCGACGTCGGCTCGTTCCTCATCTGCGGCGCGCTGCTGATCGATCTGCATCCCCATGTGGATGAGGCCGCGGGAGACTCCGTGCGCGCACGCCTCGGCGCCGCCTGGGCACACGTCAATGCCGTTCCCGCCCTGCGCAGACTGCTGATCGCCGAGACCGTCGCTCTGATCTTCATCCAGTGCGCCGGCCCCATCGAGGTTGCCTTCGCAAAGGCCACCCTGCACGCCGGCGAATCCGGCTACGGGCTGCTCGTGACCTCATGGGGCGCCGGCGCGGTTATCGCCAGCGTGATCTTCGCCCGCTCCGCGCACCGTCCCCTCGGCTGGATGCTCAGCATCGGTGTCTTTGCCCTCGGCGCGTGCTTCATCGGCATCTCCGCCGCGCCTTCGCTACCCATAGCGTGCGGTTGCTCGCTCGTCGGTGGGATCGGCAACGGTCTCGAGTGGCCCTCGCTGATCAGCCTCGTGCAAAGCCTCACCCCTCAACCCCTGCACGGCCGCCTGATGGGGGCCGTCGAATCGCTCGCCGCGCTCACCCTCGCCATCGGCCTTCCGCTCGGCGGCGCGCTCGTGTCGCTGAGCTCCACCCGCACCGCCTTCCTGATCGTAGGCATCGGCGCAGCCACCGCAACCGCCGCGTTCGTGCGCCTGACGATCGCCGGATTCGAGCCCGCCACCCAAGACAGCGTGGACACTTCGGCTACCGGTAGCCCGCTAGCCGAGACGGGTGTAACGCTGCCCGGTGGGCCCCTGGTGGATTAGGCCTCGCCGCCACAATCCGGTAGCTCAGCACAAACGCTCAGCGGCCACGAGCCGGGACAGTCCGCCCACACCTTGCGGACGCGCGCCTGTCACCTCAAGTACCACGCCACGACGGTCGTTAAGGACGACAGAGCAATCACATGCCTGCACCCATGCTCACCAGACGTCTCTTTTGGGCGACCGAGGTTCTGCTTCTTGCAGGCGCGATCGCTGCGGCAGCGTGGTTCTCGCAACCCCAGGAATGGCACCCGTTCACGCTGGTGGCACTGCTGCTCGTGCTCGCGCTAGGTGGCGAGTGGTTCACCGTCGAGACAAGCGGCGGGATCTTGAGCGCGTCGCTTGGCGTGATGGCGCTTGCCATCGGCCTGCTTGGGCCGGGACCGGCGGGCGCTTGCGCGATCGCCGCAATTGGGCTGCATTCGGCTATCGAACGTCGTTCGCTATCGGTATGGCTGAACAATCTTTCGGCGTTTGGGGTCGCTGCCTTCGCCGGAGGACTGGTCGTGCGCGCGGCGGCAGGCAACGTTGCCGGTGTACACAGCCAGAGCATGTCTCAAAGCATGATCTTCGGGATGCTGATGCTCGCGTCCCTGATTGTGCTGCTGGTAGTCAACTTCGTCCTGTTCGCGCTGGAGTTGCGGGTGCGGGAAAGCCGGTCGCCGTTGCGTTCCGTGCGCGAACTGTTCCTACCCCTGCTGCCCGGCGAGCTTGCCGTGGGTGTGATCGCGACGATCCTCGTGCTTGCCTACAGGAGCATCGGCCTGCCCGTACTGCTGGCGGCCGTCCCGGTCCTGTTGATCTTCCGCCAGCTGACGGTCGCGCTGGTGCGTTCCGAGCACCGCGCCGAACAGCTACAGGCACGCACGATCCACCTTGTCTCGCTGCAGGTGGGCGTCCTCAGGACTCTGCTCAAAGCGCTCGAGATGCGCGACCCCACGACCAGCCGCCACGCTTCAGCGGTCGCGCGCTACTGCGAGGCTCTGGCAAAGGAGGTCGGCTGCAGCGAGGAGGAGCAGGAAGTCGTGCGCACGGCCGGCCTGCTGCACGACATCGGCAAGTTCACCTGGCCAGACAGCGTGTTGCACGCAGACGTCGTACGCCCAGAGGATCAGGCGATCGTCAAGCGACACCCGCAGGATGGCGCAGAACTGGTTGGCGCACTCGACGGCTACGGTCCCGCGGCCGACGCGATCCTCTACCACCACGAGCGCGTCGACGGTGGCGGCTACCCGGCCGGGCTGATTGGCAAAGAGATCCCGCTGGAGTCGCGGATCCTCGCGATCTGCTGCACGTACCACACGATGACCGCCCGTGACAGCTACCGCTCGCCGATGACCGCTGAGGAAGCCATGTCCGAGCTGCGCCTCGCCGCCCGCAACGGACAGCTAGACGATGAGCTGGTAGAGAGCTTTATCGCACTACTCGAGCGCGATGACACGAGGTTCGCCGAGGACGCTGACTTCGAGACAGAGCTCGAATTCGACCGGCGGGTGCGCGACATGGCGGAGCCCGAGCCTCGAGGGAGCTCACGTCACGCCAGCTCGGCAGGATCGCGCCGGTTCGCAGTCCTACGTCGCGGCTAGCGGCCAAGGCTCCCCCAACTGCGGACTGAAACATGCGGCGTGAAACGAGCTTAAAAGGCGAGGGCGCCATGCGGATCGCAGGCGCCCTCGCTTTGAAGCTTTGAACTGCTAATCAGCTTTCAGGTGCCGTGTGGCTGAGTCATAGTGTCTCCTTCTCCAGTGCCCTCTAAGGGCATTCTTTGCTTGCCGTGCCCCCTGTCTCCGTCCGTCAGGCACGACTACCCTTGAGTAGGTTTGAGCAGCATCCTAACGGAAAGCTGCGCTTTCGTCCACTGTGAAGAGCGCTGCATAGTTTCTTGCAGTTTGCGACAGTCGGCAGGAAACCGGGCACAAACGTCGACAAACCTCCCCGGCGCTCAAGTTCCCCGCCCTTTCGGACGAAACATGCAGCGACCCCAACCGATCGAGGCCCTGCAATGCCCCTGTCCGTGACGCCCACCCCATCCCGTAACGAGCGCCAGCTCGTATTCACAAGCTCACAGGCAGCGCGCTACCTGGGTGTCTCGCTGGCCACGGTCCGTCGCTGGACCGACGCAGGACACGTCAGCTGCTACAGGACGCCAGGCGGTCAGCGGCGCTTCTCAAGGGCCCAGTTGGACGACTTCATCGCCTCGATGCAGCGCACCGGCCCCGTCGCAGCCGAGATCGAGCACCGCGACGCACAGGTCGCCTGAGCACGTCTTAGCTGGCTGAGCGCTGCTCTCAGCTGGCCAGGCGCCCGAACTTCTCCCGCAGTCGGCGGTAGAAGGAGGAGCCGGGGAGCTGGGCAATCGTGCCGATGTCGTTGACGAAGCGCGCCTCAATCGCGGCTCCCGCTGCGATCTCCCCCGAAGGACGACCGTCCACGGCCACATCCAGCGGCTCACGCGAGCGGTTGTAGATGGTTATGTGATCGTCCGGCGCTACCACAAGTGCGCGTGCGCTCATCGAGTGCGGCGCGATGAACGAGACCACGAAGCCTTCAACGCCCCAAGCCATCACCGGACCGCCGTTGGCGAGGTTGTAGCCGGTGGAGCCCGCTGGCGTTGCCACCACGAGGCCGTCGCAGCGAACGCTGCCCGCCTCCTCGCCGTCGAGCGCATAGGCGATCTCGGCGACACGCTCCCCCACCTTGCGATGGATCGCGATGTCGTTGATCGCTGTCTGTGGGCGGAACTCGGAGTGCCCCTCCGGTAGCGACAGCACGATGCCCGGAAGCCGCAGCAACTCGAAGTCTCCGGTCAGGGCGCGACGAATGCCGTCCTCGATGTCCTGTTGCTCGACCGTCGCGAGGAACCCAATCGCGCCGAAGTTGATCGCGAACACTGGCACCAACGTGCCCGCGTAGCGCCGCAGTGCCCGCAGGATCGTGCCATCGCCGCCGAGCACGATGCACAGCTCGACATCGTCCGCGTTGGGGACATCGACCACCATGCCGGGACCAGCGTTCAGTTTGTGCTTGCGCGTCTCATTCTCGTCCAGTCGCAGCGTCACCCCCGCCGCGGCAGCCCTCGCGGCGAGCAGCTGCAGCGCCTCCGTGGTGTCCTCTGGGCGCCGGTGGGTGAACACGGTGATTTCCCTCATGGCTCCACCTCCCGCGCCAACTGCTCGAGCAGAG
>JBEKAM010000191.1:0-6984 GCA_050015915.1 Solirubrobacteraceae bacterium | reverse complement strand
AGCCAGTGCGAGCCGGTCGACGAGCTGCTTTTGGATCACACGGCGCAGCGGGCGCGCGCCGTAGGTGGGGTCATAGCCGAGGTTGCCGATCAACTCGCGTGCGTTGTCTGTGAGCGTCACGTGCACACCGCGCTCGTCCACCCGCTCGATTACGCGTGCGACCTGCAGCTCGACGATCTCGGAGATCTGCTCGCGGGTGAGCGACTCGAAGCGAACGATGTCGTCGAGGCGATTGATGAACTCGGGCTTGAAGTACTCGAGCAGCGACGTACGCAGTTCCGCGTCGCGGCTGGCCGCGGAGCCGCTGCCCTCACCTGTCCGCAGGTTGGAGGTCATGATCAGCACGGTGTTCTTGAAGTCGACTGTGCGGCCCTGTCCGTCGGTGAGGCGCCCGTCGTCCATCACCTGCAGCAGCGTGTTGAACACGTCGGGGTGGGCCTTCTCGATCTCATCGAGCAGCACCACCGAGTAGGGCCGGCGGCGGACGGCCTCGGTCAGCTGGCCGCCCTCTTCATAGCCGACATAGCCGGGAGGCGCCCCGACCAGCCGTGAGACGGAGTGCTTCTCCATGTACTCGGACATGTCAATGCGGACCATGGCGTCCTGTGAGTCGAACATGAACTCGGCGAGCGCCCGTGCGAGCTCGGTCTTGCCGACACCGGTGGGGCCGAGGAACAGGAACGAGCCGATCGGACGATCGGGGTCCTGCAGGCCGGCGCGCGAGCGGCGCAGCGCGGTGGCGACCGCCTCGATCGCCTCGTCTTGTCCGACCACCCGTTCGTGCAGGCGCTCCTCCATGTGCACAAGCTTCTCCGTTTCGCCCTCCAGCAGGCGGCTGACGGGGATGCCTGTCCAGCGGGCGACAACCTCTGCGACGTCGTCCGCGTCGACCTCCTCCTTGAGGAACACCGGGTGTGCGGCCTCCTCAGAAGCACCCTCGCTCTCGGCGGATTCGCGCTCGGCGAGCTGCTTCTCAAGCTCCGGGATCTCGCCGTAGCGGAGCTCGGCGGCACGCTGCAGGTTGGCTTCGCGCTCGGCCCGTTCGGCTTCCAGGCGCGCTTGCTCGAGGCGCTCCTTCAGTTCGGAGACGCCCTGGATCGCGTCCTTCTCCTTCTGCCACTGCCGCTTCATCGTGTCGGAGCGCTCTTTCAGCTCCTCCAGCTCGCGCTCGATCGCCTCCCGGCGTTCCTTGGAGGCGGAGTCCTTCTCCTTGCGCAGCGAGGTGAGCTCGATCTGCAGCTGCATGATGCGGCGGTCGACCTCGTCGATCTCGGTGGGCAGCGAGTCGATCTCGATGCGGATCTTGGAAGCGGCCTCGTCGATCAGGTCGATCGCCTTGTCGGGCAGGAAGCGGTCGGCGATGTAGCGCTGTGAGAGCGTGGCGGCGGCGATCAACGCGCTGTCCTGGATGCGCACCTTGTGGTGGACCTCGTAGCGCTCCTTCAGCCCACGCAGGATCGCGATCGCGTCCTGCACGGAGGGCTCGCCAACCATCACCGGCTGGAACCGGCGCTCGAGCGCGGCGTCCTTCTCGATGTACTTGCGGTACTCGTCGAGCGTGGTGGCGCCCACCGCGCGCAGTTCCCCGCGCGCGAGCATCGGCTTCAGCAGGTTCGACGCATCGACCGAGCCCTGGGCGGCGCCCGCGCCGACGATCGTGTGCAGCTCGTCGAGGAACAGGATGATCGTGCCCTCGCCGTCTGCCACCTCCTTGAGCACGCCCTTCAGGCGCTCCTCGAACTCGCCGCGATAGGCGGCGCCGGCGATCAGCGCGCCCATGTCGAGCGCGATCACGCGCCTGTCGCGCAGCGTCTCAGGTACATCGCCGTCGATGATCCGTTGGGCGAGACCCTCGACGATTGCAGTCTTGCCGACGCCGGGCTCGCCGATCAGCACGGGGTTGTTCTTGGTGCGCCGGCTGAGTACCTGGATCACGCGACGGATCTCATCGTCGCGCCCGATCACCGGATCGAGCTTGCCCTGTGCGGCTGTTTCTGTGAGGTCGCGGCCGAAACGCTCAAGCGGGCTCTGCTCCTCCTCGGGAGTAGCTGCCTGGGCGCCCGGACCGACTCCGTTGGGAGGTGTCATCTCTGGCTCCTGCGTGGGTTGGGACGGAATGGCGAGCGCGCGTCTGCAGCACGGACGAGCTCGAGGCCGCCTCGGTAAGGGACAGTCAGCTCGGCGCGGAAGGAGCGACGCACCTCCTCGAGCTCTTGGGCCAGGCGCACCTGCGCCTGCAGCGCTTCCAGCTCGATCTCTTCGATACGCGCCTGCATGCCTTCGATCTCCTGCTCCAGGCGCAGCACACGCTCGACGCCCGCCAGGTTGAGGCCGAGCTCAGCGGTCATCTCCTGAATGCGCCTGAGTTTCTCGACGTCCTCCTGTGAGTAAAGGCGCGTGCCCTTTGGCGAGCGCTTCGGCTCGATCAGACCGCGTGCCTCATACATGCGCAGCGTCTGCGGATGCATGTTCGCGAGCTCCGCAGCGACGGAGATCATGAACACTCCGCGATCGGTCTCCACCTGCATACGCACGATTGGGGTTCGACTCGTCTCACGCGAGCGCGGCGTGGGGCTCGGCGAGCTGCCGTCCAGGCCTGCCATCAGCTCTCCCCTCCCTTACTCGCGCTCTTGGCCGTTGCACCGGAGGAGGCGGCGGCGCCGTTCTCGAACAGCTTCGCGCGAGGGTTACTCGTGCCGAGCGTCTTTGACAGCTCGTCGACCGCCTGCTGCTGCTCCTTGCTGAGGTTCTCCGGGACGTCGATCACGAAGCGGTAGTGGATGTCGCCTTTATCTTTGCCGCCGAGCTTTGGTGGCCCCTCGCCGCGCAACCGCTGCACCGTGCCGCTCGCGGTGCCCGGTTTCACACGCAGGGTCTTGGTGCCGTTCAGCGTGGGCACCTGTACCTCTGCGCCTTGCAGCGCCTCGGGAATCGTCAGCGGCACCTCGACCTCGAGATTGTCGCCCTTGCGTGTGAACAGCGGCGAGGCGTCGACGTGGGTGATGAGATACAGATCGCCTGGCGGCCCGCCGTTGCGGCCGGGCTCACCCTTGCCAGCCAGGCGGATGCGACTGCCGTCGCGCACGCCCGCGGGGATGTTCACGCGAAGTTTCTTGACCGTGCGCACAGCGCCTGCTCCGGCGCATGTCGGGCAGGGATCTTCGATCACTGTGCCGGTGCCGCCGCAGCGCGAGCATGGCTGGGAGATGGAGAACATGCCCTGTCCCTGCGTCTCGATCCCGCGCCCCTCGCAACTGGGGCACACCGAGGGCGCGGTGCCCGGCTTGGCGCCGGTGCCATGGCAGGTCGGGCAGGTCGCGTGCATGGGGATCTGCAGCGGCACCTGCGCGCCGGAGACTGCCTGGTCGAAGGAGATCGAGACCTGCGCCTCGAGGTCGTTGCCCCTCTCTGCGCGCGGTTGCGTGCGCACGCGCCGACCGCTGGTCGAGCCACCGAACAGGTTCGACAGGATGTCGCCCATGGAGGACCCGTCGAAGTCGAAGTTGCCGAAGCCGCCGAAGCCACCACCGGGCCCAGCGCCGCTTGCGAACGCTCCGGAGCCTGAGTCGTACTGTTTGCGCTTCTCTGGATCACCCAGCACGTCGTGGGCTTGGGAAATCTCCTTGAAGCGCGCCTCCGCCTGCTTGTCGTCGGGATTGCGATCGGGGTGGTACTGGCGCGCGAGTTTGCGGTAGGCCTTCTTGATCTCCTCGGCGGTCGCTTTTTTGTCGACCCCGAGTGTCTTGTAGTAGTCGGGTCGGGTTGCCATCTGGATCCCGTCCTATGCGGCCACAACCACGCGTGCGGGACGCAAGACGCCCTCGCCCAGCCGGTAGCCGTCCTGGTAGACCTCAACGACGGTGCCACTGGGGCTACCGCCCGGCGCCTGCTCAGCGGTGGCAACCGCCTCGTGCACCTCAGGGTCGAACGGCTCGCCGAGCGGACAGAACGACTGGATGCCAGCGCGCGCGAGCGCGGCCTTTAGCTCGTTGCGTACGAGACGTACGCCCTGTAGCAGTGGGTCGTCCTCGGCCGCTGCGTCGAGCGCCCGGTCGAGGTTGTCGAGGGCGGGCAACAGCTCCTTGGCAAGCCCGCCCACGCCACGCTCCTTCGCGACTATCGCCTCGCGAGCAACACGCTTGCGGTAGTTCTCGAAGTCAGCCTGTGTTCGCTGAGCGAGCGCTAGGTAGTCGTCCCGTTGCTTTGCCGTCTTGACCAACTCGTCCAGCTCGGTCTCGATCTCATCGGCATCGTCGATGCCGGCGTCCGCCGACGCACCGTCCTGCAGTGGCGCGTCGGCGAACACGGACTCCGACTCCTCGATCTCCTCAGGCTGGCCGCCGTCTGTGATCTTGATTTCCGTCATCGCGCCTAGACCTTGGGCTCGTCTACGACCTCGGCGTCTACTACGTCCTCGTCATCTGAGGACGACGCGTCGGACGCACCGTCGGCCGAGGCTCCGTTACCGGACGCAGCAGCCTGCTCCTGGGCGCGCTGGTACATCGCCTCGGAGACCGCGTGGAATGCGGTCTGCAGCGTCTCCGCCTTTGCGTTGATGGTGGTTGGATCGTCTGACTCGAGCACCTCGCGGAGCTCTTTGATGGCCTCCTCGATGCGTCCTTTGGAGTCAGCGTCGACCTGGTCTCCGAGGTCCACCAGCTGGCGCTCTGCCTGGTAGGCAGCATTCTCGCCGTTGTTGCGTGCCTCTGCGAGCTCGCGTGCCTTGCGGTCCTCCTCGGCGTGGGACTCGGCGTCAGAGACCATGTTCTTGATCTCCTCGTCAGAGAGCCCAGAGCCGGCCTTGATCTCGATCTTCTGCTCCTTGCCGGTACCAAGATCCTTGGCTGACACGTTGAGGATGCCGTTGGCATCGATGTCAAACGCGACCTCGATCTGCGGGATTCCTCGTGGTGCCGGCGGGATGCCGGTGAGCTGGAACTTACCCAGCGACTTGTTGTACTGAGCCATCTCGCGCTCGCCCTGCAGCACGTGGATCTCAACCGACGGCTGGTTGTCCTCGGCGGTGGAGAAGACCTCACCCTTGCGGGTGGGGATGGTGGTGTTGCGCTCGATCAGCTTGGTCATCACGCCACCCTTTGTCTCAATGCCGAGGGTCAGCGGGGTGACGTCCAGCAGCAGCACGTCCTTGACGTCGCCTGCGAGCACGCCCGCCTGGATGGCTGCGCCGACGGCGACCACCTCGTCGGGGTTGACCCCACGGTGCGGCTCTTTGCCGGTCAGCTCTTTGACCTTCTCCTGAACTGCGGGAGAGCGGGTCATACCGCCGACGAGCACGACGTGCTCGATCTCCTTGACGCCCTTGTTTTTGGCGTCATCCATCGCCTGACGCACCGGCGCGACCACACGGTCGAGCAGGACGGACGTCAGCTCCGCGAGCTTCGCGCGGGTAAGGCGCGTGTCGAGGTGCTTGGGCCCGGAGGAGTCAGCGGTGATGAACGGCAGGTTGATCTGCGTCTCCTGCGTGGTGGACAGCTCGATCTTGGCCTTCTCAGACGCCTCGTACAGACGCTGAAGTGCCATCGGGTCGGCGGACAGGTCGATGCCCTGGGACTTCTTGAACTCGGACACGAGCCAGTCGACGATCGCCTTGTCGAAGTTGTCACCGCCGAGGTGGTTGTCACCGGCGGTGGACTTCACCTCGAACACGCCGTCACCGATCTCGAGCACAGACACGTCGAACGTGCCGCCGCCGAGGTCGAACACGAGGATCGTCTGGTCAGACTCCTTGTCGAGACCGTACGCCAGTGACGCTGCGGTGGGCTCGTTGATGATGCGCTTGACATCCAGCCCGGCGATCTTGCCGGCATCCTTGGTGGCCTGCCGCTGGTCGTCGTTGAAGTACGCGGGAACGGTGATCACCGCGCCGTCGACAGCCTCGCCCAAATACGCTTCGGCGTCGGTCTTCAGCTTCTGCAGGATCATCGCGGAGATCTCCGGCGGGGAGTGCTGCTCACCGCCAGCTTCCACGCGGGCATCGCCGTTGGGGCCGGCGACGACCTTGTAAGGAACGATCGACTCCTCCTCATGCACTTCGGCCTCCTTGCGGCCCATGAAGCGCTTGATCGAGAAGACGGTGTTCTGCGGGTTGGTTACAGCCTGGCGCTTGGCGACCGTGCCTACAAGGCGCTCGCCCGAAGCCGTGAACGCAACAACAGAGGGGGTCGTACGACCACCCTCGGAGTTCTCGATGACGGTCGGCTCGCCACCCTCCAGCACGGCCATGCACGAGTTCGTCGTGCCGAGGTCGATGCCTATGGTCTTAGCCATGAAAAAGTGCTCCTTCTAATACGCTTGATAAATCTGAGTCCCAGTGTGGCAGATTTCCTGCTGGACTTCAAGTGGCCCAGCGACACCCCCCCAATCGGGGGGCTTTGCGCGGCAGGCAGGTAACGCCGCCCAAACGCGCGAGTAGGTTCAACTAAGTGACCCGCCTGGAGCGCAACGCCAACATCACCGCAGTGGTGGTCCCCTTCCTGGGCGTGATCGCGGCGGCGGTGATCCTGTGGAATCACTTCCTGGGGCCGCGCGACCTGGCGATCTTCGCCGTCATGTACCTGCTAAGCGCGCTCGGCATCACCGTCGGCTTCCACCGCCTACTCACCCACCGCGCCTTTCAGACGCGTCCGTGGCTTCGCTACACGCTGGCGATCCTCGGCTCGATGTCGCTGCAGGGCGGCGTGATCGACTGGGTGGCAGACCATCGTAAGCACCACACGTTCACCGATGAAGAGGGCGACCCGCATAGCCCGCATGCTGGACACGGCGCTGGCCTGCGCGGCATGGTCACCGGCCTATGGCATGCGCACGTCGGCTGGCTATTTGAGACCCATGGCCAGGCATCCTCGAAACGCTACGCGCGCGACCTCGTCGAGGACCCGGTCATGCGACGCATCAACAAGAGCTTCCCGCTGATCGCTCTCGGCAGCCTCGTGCTTCCGTTTGTGCTCGGCTTCGCGCTGAGTG
>JBEKAM010000190.1:0-7062 GCA_050015915.1 Solirubrobacteraceae bacterium | reverse complement strand
TCCGGGTCGTTCATCCAGTCCCACTGCCCGTGCATCACGTTGTGGCCGATCTCCATGTTCTCCAGGATCTTTGCCACCGACAGCGACGCCGTGCCCGCCAGCCACGGAGCCTGGAAGCGCGAGCCCAACAGCAGCGCCCGTGCCGCCAGCACCAGCTGACGGTGCAGCTTGATCGTCGCGCGGATATGCCGCGAGTCGCGCTCGCCCAGGTCCGCATACACCTCGTCGTGCAGCGCATCGAACTCGCCGCCCAGCTGCTCGATCTGCTCAGGTGTCAGGCGTGCCAGCGGGCTCTGCAGCTCCTCGCTCGCATCAGCCTCAGAGGCATGGACGCCCTGCTCCGTTGAGGTGCTTTGTACTTGAGTTGCAGCCATCGCGATTCCTTCCTAGTGGTTTAAAGATCGATCTCAACCGCGCCCTCAGGCGCGTTGATGCATGTCTGCAGCGTGTCTCCCGGCTGGCCGTGCACGCGACCCGTGCGCAGATCGCGCACCTGGCCCGCGCGCAGGCGCCCCACACAGCTGTGGCAGATGCCCATGCGACAGCCATACGGCAACGTCGCGCCCGCGGTCTCGCCGGCAGCCAGAATCGACTGGCTGCCGTCGCTAGTTGCCTGTAGGCCGCTCGAGCAGAAGTTGATCGTGCCGCCCGCGCCAGCGTGTGCGTCGCCGAGCTCTTCATACGGCTGGAAGTGCTCCACGTGCAGCCGCTCGGACGCCCCCTCGCGCTCCCACTGCTCGCGCATCGCCGCCAGCAGACCCGCCGGACCACACAAGAACGTCTCGCGCTCACGCCAGTCAGCGCACAGCTCATCCAGCCGCTCAGGTGTCACACGCCCCCGCTCGCCCGTCAGCTGCTCGTGCAGCCGATAGCCGCGCTCACGCGCGTGCAGCTCACGAAGCTCGCGAGCGAAGATCACCGTCTCCGCCGTGCGCGCGCTGTGGACGTGCACCACATCGCGCAGCTCACCGCCACCGGCAAGCGCGCGCAGCATGCTCATGATCGGCGTGATGCCACTGCCCGCGCTGATGAACAACAGCCGCTCCGGCAGGCGCTCCGGCAGCGTGAACGTCCCTTCCACGCCGCCCAAGCGCACGATCGCACCCGGGCGCACACGACCGAACAGGAACGGCGAGACCTTTCCCTCAGGCACCAGCTTGGGGGTAATCGCAATGCAGCCGTCGCGGCGCCCCGGCGCGGACGTCAGCGAATACGCCCGCCAGTGATGGATGCCGTCCACCTCAATGCCCAGGCGCACGTATTGACCCGGCTGGTGGCCCGGCCACTCCCACCCCGGCTTGATCAACACGCTCACCGCCTCCGGTGTCTCGCGCTCGACGCGTTCCACCCTACCGCGCAGCTCGCGCGTCGACCACAGCGGGTTCACCAGCTCCAGGTAGTCGTCCGGTAGCAGCGGCGAGGTGAACGAGCGCACCAGACCAAGCGCCCTACGTCGCACCGGCGAGACCTGCGGCACCGCGCCCCGTTCAGCCACGCGAACTCCTTCTCAACCAAATCCAGTTCGACTTTTCCGTGAAGCTAAGCATGACGTAGAATGATGTTACCTCAAATGAGGGCACATCAAACATGGTATCTTGAAATGACGATGGCAACCGTGCCCGCAGACACGCTCGAGAAGCCCGCCCGGCAGCGCAGCCGCGCGGTGCAGGCCCAATCCTCGGACTCACAGACCTCCGACTACGACCTCACCATCGAGCAGCTCGCCGCCGAGGTGGGCATGTCCGTACGCAACATCCGCAACCACCACACTCGCGGCCTGCTGCCTCCGCCCGAGGTGAGGGCGCGGGTTGGCTACTACAACGCCGAGCACGTCGCCCGCCTAAAGCTGATTCTCGACCTGCAGGCCGACGGTTTCAACCTCGCCGCCATCGAGCGGCTGCTAAGCGGCTCACACGGACTCGCCGAGCGCCTACTCGGCCTACGCATCGCCGTCACCACCCCGTTCGAGGCCGAGGAGCCCGAGATCATCACCGCCGATGAGCTCACCGCCCGCTTCGGCGACGTCGACTCCAAGGACATCGAGCGCGTGCGCAAGCTCAAGCTGCTCATCCCACTCGGCGACGGCCGTTTCGAAGCCCCCAGCCCCGCGCTACTGCGCGCCGCCGAGCAAGTGGTGGAGCTCGGAATCCCGCTGCACGCAGCGCTTGTGCTCGTCGAGAAGGTCAGCCGCGACTGCGAATCAATCTCACGCGCGTTCACCAAGCTGTTCCTGCGCGAGCTGTGGGAGCCGTTCGATCAGGCCGGTCAGCCCGACGAGGGCTGGGATGAGCTAATCGCTGGCGTCAGCTCGCTGCGACCGCTCGCCTCCGAGGCGCTGCTCGCGCTGTTCAAGCAGCGCATGACCGCCCAGCTCGAGGATGCCTTCGGCAAGGTGCTCGCGCACCAGTCCAAGCGCAAGTAGTCGCGTAGCCCGCAAGTAGTCGCGGGCCTATAGCCCGGCCGTCGACGTGCCATCGTGATTGATCGATCGCATAACGCACTCGTAAGCCAGGACGCTACCGATCGATCGCATGTTAGGCTCTCGGTTGCTACAGTTACAGATCGATCACATGACCAGGGTAATGACAGCCTCCGACCTCGGAGCCGCGATACGCCAACGCCGTCGCGAGCTAAACCTGGCCCAGGAGGATGTCGCGAACGTGATCGGCGTCAACCGGCGTGTCATCGGTCAGCTCGAGAGCGGTAAGGAGACCGTACAGCTGAAGATCGCACTCGAAGCCGCACGTGCCGTCGGCCTCGACATCGACCTACAGGCACGTGGCCGATAGCGGTGAGCGAGCTCGCCGTTTACCTCGCGGGGGAGCATGCCGGCACCCTCACCCGGAAGGACAACGGGAACCTCCAGTTCCGCTACGACCCTGCCTACACAGGCCCCGTGATCTCTCAAGCGTTGCCGGTCCAGCAGAACGCGCACCCACATCGAGTTTGTGTCGCCGTGTTCGGCGGCCTGCTGCTCGAGGGCGAGCCGCGAGAGGTTCTGGCTAGAAACCTTGGGGTATCGGCCGGTAACGACTTCGCCCTGCTCGAGGATCTCGGCGGCGACTGCGCCGGCGCCATCACACTCCTACAGCCGGACATGGAGCTGCCGTCGAAGCCTGAGGTGAAGCCACTAGAGCCCGAGGAGCTCGACCGGCTGCTCCATTCGCTGCCACAGCGGCCGCTGGCCGCAGATCCAAAGGAGGGGGTTCGGCTCTCGCTCGCCGGAGCACAGCCTAAGCTGCCGGTGGTCCTTGAACGGCTCGAGGTCGGCTTGCCGCTCAACGCAGCAGCTGCGAGCACCCACATCATCAAGCCGGAGCCCAACCGCTTCCCAGGTCTCGTCGACAACGAGGCGTTCTGCATGGAGCTCGCTCGAGCGGTCGAACTGCCTACCGCCACTGTCAGCAAGCAGAGCACCCTCTCCGGGTTGCGCTACTTGCTCGTGGAGCGCTACGACCGCGACGTCACCACCGACCCGATCCGCCGACTCCACCAAGAGGATGTCTGTCAGGCACTCGGCCGCTCATCAACTGCCAAGTACCAGGCCGAGGGCGGTCCGAGCGTCGCGGAGACCGTCGCGCTCTTGCGATCCTGCTCCACCGTTCCCGCACGGGACCTGCCGACACTCTGGCGCGCACTCGTGTTCAACTGGCTGATCGGCAACTGCGACGCGCACGGCAAGAACTTCTCGCTGCTCTACGACGGCGCCTCTCCGACCCTTGCGCCGCTCTACGACCTCGTCTCAACGACTTGCTATCCGGAGTTGACTACCAGGCTCGCGATGAGCATCAACGGAGCGCGCGACCTCGCGGACATCAACACGCACGCATGGACATCGCTCGCCCAGCAGACCGGGTACAGCAACCGTTTTATCCACAGCGCCACAAACTCGATAATCGAACGGACTGTGCTCGAGGCCAAGCGGCTCGCCGCCAGCCCGCCTCACGACAATGACAGCGTCGACCGGATTCTCGCCGGAATACGTGGACGCAGTCGACTCTGAGACCTACGGTACAAGCACGATCTTGCGGTGCGAGCCTGCCGCCAGGCGCTGCCATGCCTCGCCCACCTGGTCGAGCTCCAGCGGATCGACCTCGATCTTGATCTCGCCCGCAACCGCCGCCTCAGCCATCCGCCTGTAAGCCTCAGCCTTCACCTCCGGCGGCGCCGCGAAGTTGGTGTGGCCCATCAGCACCAGCATCTTGCCGCGTATCGCCGCCGATGGGATCGTCGCCTCAGCGCCCGCGCCCGCTCCGATCTGAACGATGCGCGCACCGAAACTAGCCGCACCGAGGGCCGCCACCAACGGCTCGCCCCACAACGGGTCCAGCATCACGTCGATACGCCCCTCGGCCGCCTGCGCCAGCGCCCCCGACAGGTCACCCGACCCCTCCAAGCGCACGCTCGCGTCCGCACCCAGTTCCATGCAGCGCTCGAGACCCTCCGGCGAGCGCGCCGCCGCAACCACCCTGCCAGCGCCAAGCAGCTTCGCCGCCTGCACCGCAATCTGGCCCAGCACCCCACTCGCACCCAGCACCAGCACGTGCTCGCCCGGCTTCACATCCGCGCGCCACGTCAGTGCCAACCATGCTGCCAGGCCCGAGATCCCAAGCGCCACAGCCACCCCATCGGAAACCCCCTCCGGCACCGGGTAGGTAGAGCGCGGATCGACCAACGCCTTCTCCGCCATCGAGCCGAACGGGACAACTGGAGCGTCGAAGTACACCCGGCGACCATCCAACACGCCCACGCCCTCGCGGCCCGCCACCGACGGCAGCGGCGGCTTGCCCGCGTAGAAGCGCCCCGCGCAGATCGCCACATCCACCGGGTTCAGCCCCGCCGCCAGCACATCCACCACGGCCTGACCAAGACCTGCCGCGGGCTCCTCGAACTCGCCCGCCACCGGCACGCCGTACTCCTGAAGGACCGCAGCTCTCATCGGCCCATCCTAGGAAGCAAACGCGTCACCCTCGCCTCCGCCAGCGCCAGCCGCGCCGCCGCCCGGCCCGGGATCCCGTGCACCGCCCCACCCGGGAACGTCGCCGCGCTACCCAGATAAAGGCCCCGCACAGGGGTTCGGTACGGCGACAGCGACGGCATGGGACGGAAGATCACCTGCTTGAGCGCGTAGCTACCGCCGCCCACATCGCCGCCCACCAGGTTCGCGTTACGCCGCTGCAGATCCGCAGGACCGAGCACATGGCGCGCGAGGATCAAGTCGCTAAAGCCCGGCGCGAAGCGCTCCACCTGCGCCTCCATCCGCTCCACGTGACGGTCGCGCTCCGCAACCCAGTCGACCCCCGTCTGCGGACCGTGCGTATACGCCCACGCCGTGTGCTTGCCCGCCGGCGCACGCGAAGGATCTGCCAGCGACTGCTGCCCCAGCAGCATGAACGGCCACTCCGGCAGACCATCCCTGGGCGCCGTCGTCTGCAGAATCTCCGCCGCCGAGCCGCCCACGTGCACCGTGCCAGCTTCACGCGCCTGGGGAGCGCTCCACGGGATCGGGCCGTCGAGCGCCCAATCGATCTTGAGCGTCGACGGACCCATGCGATAGCGGCGCAGCCCCCGCGAATAACGCGCCGGCAGCGCCCCCGCCATGAGCGCATCAAGCGCAGCGGGCATCACATCGGCGATAACCACAGGAGCCCCTACACGCTCGCCCCCATCAAAGCTCACACCCACAACCCGGCCGCGCTGCACCTCGATCTTCGTCACCTTCGCACCCGTCTGGATCTCGCCCCCCAGCTCGCGCAGGTACGACACCAGCGCGTCCGCCAGCCTGCCCGCGCCGCCTTCCGGGCTCGGCCAACCCGCGCCATGGCCGAGCAGGTTCATGTACGCGGCCGCGATCGCGCTACCCCGGCCCACCGGCGGCACGTCCGAGTGCATCGCCGAGCCGTACAGCCACGCCCGTGTGCCTTCGCCCGCGAACAGCCGCTCCCCCAGCGAGCGCGCCGAGGACGGCAGTAGGCACGTGAAGTCGAAGATCCCCCGCGGACCCAGCCCCGCCGCCAGACGCAACGGTCCTCGTAGCGGTGGGAAGCCCGCCAGCATCGTGTCGCGCAGCGCGTCGAAATGCTCGACGAATGGGGACGCAAACGCACGCCAACTCTCGCCGTCGCCCGCGTGAATCGCCTCCAGGCTCACCGCTGTGCGGTCGACATCGCGATACAGCGCCGCCGCCGTGCCATCCGGCAACGGATGGGCCACACACGCCTGCGGGTGCACCCAGCGCAGCCCGTGACGCTCCAGCGGCATGCTCGCGAACGCCGGTGACGCCGCGCCCGCGGGGTACACCGACGAGAACGTGTCGTGGCGGAAACCAGGCAGCGTCAACTCCTCCGTGGCCACCGCGCCACCCGGTCGCTCGCCGGCCTCCAGCACCAGCACGCGCCAGCCCGCGAGCGCCATCGTGATCGCCGCCGTCAGGCCGTTGGGGCCGGACCCCACGACCAGCGCGTCATAGCCCATGGGCGCCAAGGATAGGCGCGCTGGCATCCAACATCCTGGACAAGTTGGTCGCTATTGACACATAATTGCGCTCGCATGCGCCACAAGAGCTCGCTCACGTCGTTGTCGTGGATTCCCTCCGAGGCAATCGAGGGCACACAACGGCTGCCGTTCGATGCCGGCATGGCCCACTACGACAAGCCGCCGCCAGAAGTCATCGACGATCTCGCCGCACTGCGCGACGCCGATCGTTTCCGCTTCGCCAATGCGCTCAGCGGCTGGATCGAGGTAAACGACAAAGGACGCATCACCGACTTCGGCCAGGGCGGCGGCAGCATGATGGGCTCAACCACCGTCAAGCTCGGCCCCGTCGCACGCACATTCGAAGCGATCGGGCTCCCCGACATCGTGCCCAAGCCCGTCAAAGGCGACGGCTGGGTGCGCTTCGTGCAGACCGTCGGCGGACGCACCGGCGTGCCCGCGCCGCGGCGCGTACGCCGCCGTCCGTTCGTGCAATGGCAGGCACCGCTCGTGTGGACAACCCTGTCGCTCACCATCCACGCCGACGGCAAAGCGCAGGCGGCAATGACCGGCCACAGCCGCTTCCCC
>JBEKAM010000189.1:0-7079 GCA_050015915.1 Solirubrobacteraceae bacterium | reverse complement strand
CGCTCGACGAGGCGGCGGCTCACCTGCGAGAGGATCACGATCCCGGCGGAGTTGACGCCAAAGACGACTCCATAGATTTGAGGGGAGAGCTTGTAGATGTTCTCGAGCACGAATGGGGAGCCTGAGATGTAGGCGAACATGGCAGCGAACGCGAGGCTCCCCGAGGTTGCGTAGGGGACGAAGCGGCGGTCGACGAGCAGGCTCTTGAACACTTGGATCTTGGCGGCGACACCTGGCTCGTGACGGAGGTGGGCGGGCAGCGTCTCGCGCAGGCGTAGCGTGGAGACGGCGAGCATGCTGGCGCTGAAGACGACGAGCACGACGAAGATCCCGCGCCAGCTCGTGAGCAGCAGGACTTGACCGCCGAGCAAGGGGGCGAGCACAGGTGCGACGCCGCTGATCAGGACCAGCAGGGCGAAGATCCGGGCGGCCTCGTTGCCGCTGTAGATGTCGCGGACGATCGCGCGGGCGACGACGAAGCCGATGCCGCAGGCAGCGCCTTGGATCAGGCGAAAAGCGATCAGCATCCAGATACTCGACGCGACGGCGCACAGCAGCGAGGCGGCCATGTAGGCGAGCAGGCCGACGAGCACGAGCCGGCGGCGCCCGAGGGTGTCTGAGAGCGAGCCGGCGAAGATCTGGCTGACGGCGATCCCGAGCAGGCAGGCGGTGAGCGTGAGCTGCCCGGTGGAGGCGCTTGCGCCGAGGTCGGCGGTCAGATGCGGCAGGCCGGGTAGGTAGAAGTCGATCGACAGCGGCGCAAGGCCGGACAGCGAGCCGACGATCAACAGCGTCGTCAGGCGCCCGCGATCCCTCCGCGGCGAGGCCCCCGTGGCCGCGGACTCCGGGGCCGGCGGTTCCGCGGCCGGCGATTGGGTGCCCTGCGCCAACCGCTGTCCTACATGCCCTGCTTGGCGGCGCGCACGACGACCTCGCTGACGCTGACGTTGGCGGGCTGTTCGAGCGCGTACAGCACGGCCCTGGCGATGTCGTCGGCTTCGAGTGGCGTGACGCCGGCGAACCCCGGAAGGATCTTCTCGAGCACCTCGGGGCGGGTGTGGCTGCGAAGCTCGGTGGCTGTGGAGCCGGGGACGATGGAGGTCACGCGGATGTTGTCATCGAGCGACTCCTTGCGGAGCGCTTCGGTGAAGGCGCCGATGCCGAACTTGGTGAGGCTGTAGACGCCGGAGTAGGTGCCGAGCACCTTGCCGCCGACGGAGCTGACGTTCAGGATGTGCCCGTCTTTCTGCGGGCGCATGTACTCGAGCGCGGCGTGGGTGCAGTAGAGGACGCCGAAGATGTTGACGGCAACCATCCGCCGCCACTCATCGGTGGGGGCGCCGGCGATCGGCCCGAGCTGCATGACGCCGGCGTTGTTGACGAGCGCGTCCAGGCGGCCGAAGCGCTCGTGGGTGGCATAGATGAAGTGCCGCGCCTGCGCCTCGTCGCTGACGTCCGTGGGGATCGCGAGCGCCTCGCCGCCCTCCGCCTCGATCCGCTTTGCGAGTGCTTGGATCTGCTCCCCGCGGCGCGCGGCGAGCGACACTCGCGCGCCGGCGTGCGCGCACGCGAGCGCTGTTGCCTCGCCGATCCCGGAGGAGGCCCCGGTGATCGCAACGACCCGTCCCTGCAGTGCTCCGTCTGCCATGTCTATCCTCTCGCCGCGTTTGCGCTACCGGGGTAGCCAAGGGTGTTGACGCGCACGTCCACGACGACGGCCGCTCTGGCGAGGGCCTCGGTGACCCCCTCGGCGAGGGCGCCGGCGAGATCGGCGGGGTCGGTGATGGGACCGTGGCCGCGCAACCCGAGCGAGCGTGCGAGCTCGCCGAGGTCGGGGTCGGGGTCACCGACGCCGATGGCGACGCTGCGGTTCTCGACCGGGCGCTTGCGCGCTCGCGCGACGCGGGTCTGGTGGACCTCGTCGTTGAAGAACGAGCGGTTGTTGGCGACGACGACGAGCACGCGCAGGCCGTAGCGGGCGGCGCTCCACAGCGCCTGGCAGCCCATCAGGAAGTCGCCGTCGCCGAGGACGGCGACTGCGAGCCGGTCGCTGTCGGCGAGCGCGAGCGCGGCGCCGACGGCCATGCCGGGCCCGGAGCCGAGGCCGGCGCCGCCATCCTGGCCGAGGTAGTCGAGCGGGCCCTGTACGTACAGGTCGGCGCCGTGCCAGCTGAGGGGCAGGCGCACGAGGCAGGCGTCGTGGCCGCCGAGCGCCTCGCGCAGGGCGCTAGCGAGCATACGGATGTCGATCTCGTTGGTGGTCGACTCGGGGTCCGCGCCAGTGTCGGACTCGTGATCGGTGGTGCTCGCCGGCGGTGGCCAGGCGACCCGCTTCGGCGTCACGCCCGAATCGGCGACGGCGAGCCGCTGGCCGAGTGCGGCGACGAGCAGGTCGGGGTCACACGCGATAGCGAGATCCACGGGCGGCAGCTGGAAGTGGTCCTTGCTCCAGCCGTTGTGCAGGACGTGGTCCTGGGTGGCGGAGATGATCTTGGCGTCCACTGGATCTTGGCCGTAGGCCTGTTTGAGGGATCCGCCGAGGTCGACCCAGTCGAGGCTGAGGACGACGTCGGCTGTGGCTAGCAGTTCGCGGCCGGAGTCGGTGAGGAAGGTGCCGGGCACGGCGGCGTTGAGCGGGTGCGGGGCGGGGAAGGCGGCGCCGACCTTGAGGTCGGTGAGGACGGCGGCGCCGAGCGACTCGGCGAGCGAGACCCGACGTGCCCAATCCTCAGGGTCGCGGCTGACGCGGCCCATCAGGATCAAAGGCCGCTCGGCGAGTGTGAGCAGCTCGAGCGCCTGCTCGGCCTGCTCGGGCAGGGGGCCGGCGGGCGCGGGCGCTGGGTGTCGGGCTGGGTCGGGTAGCTCGATGCCGTCGGCGGGCAGCTCGGTCTCCTGGACGGCGGCGTCGAGGCACACATACACGGGCGCGCTGGGCTTGGTGCGGGTGATGGCGTTGGCGCGGGTGAGCGCTTCGAGGCTGGCGGGGCCGGAGCTCGGCTGGTCGTCCCACTTGACGAACGGGCGGATCAGGGCGCCCTGGTCGGCGGTGGTGTGGATCCACTCGATCCACGGCCGGCGGCGGTCGGCGTCGAACGGGCCGGTGGCGCCGATGACGAGCATGGGGACGCGGTCGCAGAAGGCGTTGAAGAGGGCCATGGTGGCGTGCATGAGCCCGACGTTGGTGTGCAGCGCGACGGCCATGGGCCGCTCGGTGACCTTGGCGTAGCCGTGGGCGAGCGCGACGGCGTGCTCCTCGTGCAGGCAGAGGACGAGGTCGGGGCGCTGGTTGCCGAGGTGGTTGACGATGCTGTCGTGCAGCCCGCGGAAGCTGGCGCCGGGGTTGAGGCTGACGTGGTCGATGTCGAAGCTGCGCAGCAGCTCGGCGACGGCGTCGCTCCACCACGCCATGGGCGCATCGGCGGCGGCGGGCACGGGCGGCTGCTCGGCGTGGGTGTGGGTTGTTTCGGTCAGGGTGGATCTCCCGCCGCGGGCTCTCGGCACGGGCGCTTTGCGGCTCGTTCGCGGGCAGCTGACACGTCCCGCGTAAACAAGTAATGATTATGCCTTATTAGCTCGGCGCGAGGGACGCCACAGGGATTGGGGATCAAGGGTGAGTAGCGAGCAAGGACAGCCACAGGCAGGGGAGCGGGTCGCGGTGATCACGGGCGCGGCGGCGGGGATCGGTCAGGCCCTGGCGCAGCGCTTGGCGAGAGACGGCATGCGCATCGCGATCGCGGACATCGCCCCGGCGGAGGAGACGGTTGAGCTGGTGCAGGCGGCGGGCTCGGAGGCGTTGGCGGAGCGCTGCGACGTGGCCTCGGCGGTGAGCGTGGGCGCGTTCGCACGGGCGGTGCGTGACCGCTTCGGACGCTGCGACGTGCTGATCGCAAACGCGGGCATCTACCCGCTGGCGAGCTTCGACGACTACACGTGGGAGCAGTGGCGGGCGGTGATGTCGATCAACGTGGACTCGCTGTTTCACCTGACGAAGGCGTTCCTGCCGGGTATGCGGGCTGCCGGCTGGGGGAGGATCGTGGCGGCGGCGAGCAACGGCTTCTACAGCGGCCTGCCGAACCTGACGCCGTATGTGGCGAGCAAGGGCGCGGTGGTGGGCTTCGTGCGCTCGCTATCGCGCGAAGTGGGGGTGGACGGGGTGACGGTGAACGCATACGCGCCGAGCCTGACAAGGACGAAAGGCACGCACGAGGGCCCGCACGAGGAGCTGGGTCTGTTCGAGCTGGTTGCGCAGGAGCAGGCGATCAAGCGCACGCAGGTGCCGGATGACGTGGCTGGGTTGGTGTCGTTCCTGGTGTCGGGCGCGGCGGGGTTCATCACCGGCCAGACGATCCCTGTGGATGGCGGTGCGGTTCATGCTTGAAGAGGAGATCGCGATGCTCAAGCAGGCGATGTGTATGCCTATGGGTGGGGTGGCCTGACATGGCGAAGATCGTGGGCGCCTTCGGCGTTCCGCACAACCCGCACTTCCCGTCGTGGTCGCAGGAAGGGCATCCGTTGGGCGAGGAGGTCGACCGCTACTACGGCCGGGTGGCGGAGCAGTTGCGGGCGGTGGAGCCGGACGCGATCGTGTACTTCACCTCGGACCACTACAACCTGTTCTTCGAGAGCGTGCCGATCTTCTCGATCGCGGTGGCGCCGTCGGCGTCGGGCCCGAGCGACTACCCGACGATCGCGCGGCGGGAGCTGCCGATCGCCTCAGAGCTGGCGCGGGCGGTGCAGCGCCACGTGATGGCGTGCAACTTCGATGTGGGCATGCTGCAGGAGTTGGAGTTCGACCACACGGTGATCGCGCCGCTTCACTTCCTGCTGCCGGACCGGGAGATTCCGCTGGTGCCGGTGTACATCAGCGCGTTCCTGCGGCCGATTCCGTCGGCGCAGCGTTGCTACGCGCTGGGGCAGGCGATCCGGGAGGCGATCGAGGGGGCCGATGCGCCTGAGTCACCCGAGCGCGTGGCGATCATCGCGAGCGGCAGCTTCTCGGTGGAGATCGGGGGGCCACGCCTGGCGCCTGACTCACATGTGGGGGTTCCGGATCCGACTTGGACGCAGCGGGTGGTGGAGCTGCTGGAGGCGGGCGACTTCACTCGGCTTGTGGAGGAGGCGACGGATGAGCAGCTGGGCGAGGCTGGCAACGCGGCGGGGGAGCTACTCGACTGGATTGCGATGCTGGGGATGATCGACCCGGCGGCGCCAGCATTTGTGGAGACGCAGCCGCAGTTTGGGCACTCGTTTGCCTCTTGGCCGATTGATGCGGTGGTGGAGGGTGGGCACGCCGAGGCGGGCGCCGCGGAGGGCGGTCCTACGGAGGCTAGTGGCGTGGAGGCCAGCCGATGAGCGTTTACGCGGTCAACAAGCTCTGCCGGCGCGTGGTGCACGAGCCCGAGTTGCGGGCCGCGCTGAATGGGCCGCGGGCCACGGCTGAGGCGGCGATTCGGGCGGCGAAGCCGCCGCTTAGCGAGGAAGAGGTGCGGCTGGTGCTCGATGGGGAGGTGGGGGAGCTGGGGGTGAGGGGTTGCAACTACTTCTTGCTGCATCAGCTTGGGCGTTGGGAGGTGCTGGGGATGACGCTGAAGATCCATGGTGAGCGGGTTCGGGCGGCGCAGGCGCGGACAGGGTAGGCGCTCAAGGCGGCCGTTCGATCGGCTCTATCTGCTTTTCTTTACGTTTGTAGATAGAGATGGATCAACTTCTACATCCATACATGGCCGGTTCCGGTGTAGTCGCTCACTGGAGGGCTTCGAGTTCCACACAGGGGCTCAGCTGACGGTCGGCCCCCGTGCGGGGTCATATCTACTCGGGCTGTCGCGGGGTCGGAAAGACAATGCTCCTTATCGAGTTCGAGCTACTCCCTTGCGGCGCGAGTACGAGACAGCGAGCTGTGCCATCGGCGGGCACCTCGCGTCGCCCGGTGTGTCGTGATCTCGCACACGAGGAAAGGATTCGACCGCAAGCACGGTAGTTCCGCTGATCGAGGATCGCGGATGTCGGCGGGCTCCGATATGGTGCTGCAGGATCGAGATGCCAACAGCTCGAACCTAACACATAGATCTACTTTGCTCTATAGGATCATCTTTGCCCGATGTCGAACTTCCAATCACCCAAGGATCAAGTACCCGATGCGTCGAGATAGACGCAGGCCAGAGAGCGATACCACTGTCGGTGCGGCTGGCCTTCTGGTTTTCGGGGTATTGGCACCGTCATTCACTGCCGGTCGATCGGCGTCCTAGCGTATGTCTAGTCGAGATGATGGGAGCTATACGACGGAGGAAATGTTGGTGCTTGCCCAGGCCGGGTATCAGTCCTGGACAGTGCCTGCGCAGTCGCAGAGCCAGAGAGTGCTTTCCAAGCGTGGCCGTGGCCTCGACTACGTCATCCGCGCGCTCTTGGGCAAGGTAGCCGAGGCGGCTGGAGAACTCCGGCCCTTGGCCGACCGGAGCCTTAGGGTAAAGCGCTACAGAATCGACGACCGCCCCGCGTTTGTTGCTCGACTCTCGCACAAGAACGAATTCAAGGTCGAGCTTTACGACGGCTACTACTCTGTTGTTTGGTCGACACGTCTCGACCTCGCCTCATTTAGTCAGCGACTTGCGACGTTGACTCAACTCGAGACGGCGGCTACTGCGCTGTGGGACCGCGGCGACGATGGGGCGGACCACATGGTGACCGCAACCGTGCCGGGCTCGGTGAATGTTGCTAGTGGAGTGCAACACGACTTTGCGCGGTTTGAGCTATCCGATAAGACCTTTACGTGGGAGCCGGCTTCGAAGGGTTTCCCAGGGCGTGTTGGATTGCTCGCTGATGCATGGGATGAGCGGTTTGTAGCGGAACTCATCCGCGAGACGGCCGACCAGCCGATCGCCTCCAAGACAATCGATCTAGTTGATGAGTCGAGCTACGTAGCATCACACCTCCCGGCAAGCACGCGATAGCGGGCGGCCAGTTACAAACGATGTCCTGTAGCGCAGAGTGTGAGCCCCAGAACTGGAAGCTACGAACTCAGGTACATGCTCCCGAATGTGTGATACGCCCAGGACAGCGAGTGCGCCACGAGATAACAATCA
>JBEKAM010000188.1:0-7081 GCA_050015915.1 Solirubrobacteraceae bacterium | reverse complement strand
GGAGACGCTTTCTGTACGGACGCTCGTTTCGCCGTGGGCCGATTGTGTCGTGCTGGAGGCTCGCTTCACCACCGGCACCCCATCCGCGGTAGCGGGCACGGCGTTCGCAGCACTGCCAAAACCGACCCGCTGGAACACGGTCGGAGGCCACTTGCCTTCGCGTTCGAGTTTCTTCATTAGGGCCGGGCTCATGTTCGTGGCTCGTATCTGGACCGACTGTGCTTGACCCGGGATGAGCTTCTCGCGCAGGCTCGAATCGACCTGCCCGAGCAGCTCGCCGCGTGTCACCACGTAGACGACCGCCGACGCAAGCACGATCGCGGTCGCCACAGCACCCGCCGCTAGCAGGATCATGCGCCGGCGGAAGCTCATCCTGGCGCTACCTTCAGCACGTAGCCGACGCCGCGGACCGTGTGCACCAGTCGCGGCTCGCCCATCGCCTCGGTCTTGCGACGCAGGTAGCCGACGTATACCTCCAGCGAGTTGGAGGCGGGACCAAAGTCATAGCCCCATACGCGGTCGAAGATGGTCGCGCGCGTGAGCACCTGTCGAGGGTGGCGCATGAGCAGCTCGAGCAGCAGGAACTCGGTGCGCGTGAGCTCGAGCAGGCGACCGTCACGACGAACCTCGTGCGCTATCGGATCGAGCTCGAGATCGGCGAAGCGCAGCGTCGACTCCTCGCCCTCCCAGCCGGTGCGCCGCAGTAGCGCGCGCAGTCGCGCGATCAGCTCCTCGCGTGCAAACGGCTTGACGAGATAGTCATCGGCGCCGGCCTCGAGGCCCGCCACACGATCGCTCACCTCGGTGCGGGCGGTGAGCATCAGCACGGGCGTGTGATTGCCGATCGCCCGCATCCGCCGGCAGACCTCCAAGCCATCGAGGCCGGGCATCAATACGTCGAGGATCACAGCATCGGGTGAATCGACTGAAAGCGTGCGAATTGCCTCGCGGCCGTCGCTTGCTGTGACGACGTCGAAGCCGCCCAGGTCGAGCACGAGGGCGAGTGCTTCGCGAACGGAGGGGTCGTCATCGACGACCAGCAGGCGCATGAGCTGATGCTGACGAGCAAAGGTGAAAGAAACCTGAACGCGTGCGCCCGAGTGACACGTGGACGTAGACACGCGAGATTCACCCACCGCGGCAGCGGCCCCGCTACGCTGCGAGCATGTCTGCCGGCTGGCCAACACTGCCCGCCTACGAGAAGTGGAGCGCGACCTGTGACACCCTGCACGCGCATACGCAGGTGCTGGGCAAACTGGCAGTGGCGATCGCTCCGCCCGAGCCAGAGCTGCAGCATGCGGCGCTGCGCTTGACTGCGCGCGGCTGGGAGACGAACCCACTGCCGGCGCCAAACGGTTCCGGTGCGTTCGTGGTTGCGCTCGACCTGCGCAGCCACGAGGCGCTCGTCGAGCACAGCGACGGACGCTCACGTCGCGTTGCGCTAGCCCCCGACCGGGCGGTCGGCGCTGTCACGCGCGAGCTGCTCGACGCGATCGGGGCGCTCGTCGGTTTCGTGACGATCAACCCCACTCCGCAAGAGGTGGCGTGGAGCGTCCCACTCGACGAGGACGATGAGCACGCGAGCTACGACGCCGAGCGGGTCTCCGCCTACTTCGCTGCCGCAACGCAGGCGGCGCTTGTACTCGCTGCGTTTCGTGCTCCGTATCGAGGGCGATCGACACCCGTGAACGCTTGGTGGGGCTCATTCGATCTCGCCGTCAACCTCTTCTCCGGTCGGCCCGCGGATCCGCCGTCGCAGGACTTCATCATGCGCAACGCGATGGACGCGCAGGAGGTGGCGGTCGGCTGGTGGCCCGGCGACGGGCGCTACGGGCAGGCCGCCTTCTATGCCTACGCGCATCCCGCGCCGGAGGGTTTCGCGGGCGCGCAGCTATATCCGCCGCCCGCTCGCTGGGAGCCAGAGCTGGGCGAGTACGTGCTCGACTGGAGCGATGTGAGCGCGGCCGATGACCCGCATGCCGTGGCGCTCGAGTTCGCGCGCTCGGCTGCTCGCCACGCGTGCGCGGTGTGTGAGTGGGAGCCGGCGCTCGCGGGCAGCCTCGACAGCGAGCCGCCGCCGATCGTCTAACGCCGCGGCTTGAGTTTCGTCCACTCGGCCTTGTGGATGCGCTTGGCCGCTTGGTACTCGGTAAGTGCTTGGCGTGAATCGACGTCGCCGAGCGTTGGGTGGGCCGGCACGAGCTCAGCGGCAGTGCTCACGCCATAGCGTTTGGCGAGGACGGCACCCAGCGACTTCACCTTCATCTCGCCGAAGCCGGGCAGGGCGGCCAGATTGGCGCGGAGCTCATCCGCGTTGGCGGCGTCGGTCCAGGCCCGCGCGGCGTCGCCGTCATAGCGTTCCTCGATGTATACGGCCAGGTCGTGCACGCGTTTGGCCATCGAGCCGGGGAAGCGATGGATGGCTGGTTTCTCGCGAAAGACGGGCTCGAGGTCGGCGCCGGCGATTGTGGTTGCGTCGATCGAGCCCAGACGCTCGCGCAACGCGAGCGGGCCGGCGAAGGCCTTTTCCACGGTGACCTGTTGGTCCAACACGAACCCAATCAGGAGCGCCATCGGATCGGACGCCAGCAGCGCGTTGGCCTCGTCGGAGTCCGTGAAGTACAGACGGTCTGGCATCGCTGCATCGTACTGGTGCGACGTTCAAGGGGATGGAATCGAAGAACGCTCGGTGGACGTTTGAACGGTGGACGATTGCGCCGCGGCGAGATACAGCACCGCCTGCGCGCGAGCTACTGCGCCGACGGCATCGTCTGGAGGCAGAAGCTCCGGGTGGTGCAGAGGGCGTGCGGCGAAGCCCTCGGCGCCGTCGAGTCCGACGAAAGCCATCGCCACGGGAGCAAGCGCGCCGAAGAAGGCGAAGTCGTCAGACCCACACGAACGCCACGTCGCAGCCGCCACCAACCCTGCATCGCCCAGCAGCTCTCTCGCGCGCGTCACTATCAAGGTGTTGTTCTCCAATGCGGGCTCGCCGGGTACGAGCTCGACGGTGCTTCGACATCCGTGTGCGGATGCGACACCGGCTGCGACCTCATCGACCATCTCACGCAGCGCTTGTCGATCCTCGGGGCGGTGTGCTCGCAGTGCGCCACGCGCTACGGCGCGCGCCGGGATCACATTCTCGGCGCTCCCCCCTTCGAGCACGCCGATCGTCAGCGAAGCCGCGCTCAGCGGGTCGATCCTGCGGCCGATCTCGGCGTGGAGTGCGACCACAACTTGGGCGAGTGCGAGGATCGGGTCGCGTCCGCGGTGGGGGTAGGCGCCGTGTGTGGGCTCGCCTTCGACGGTGATCTCGATCGCGTCGCAGGACGCATTGACCGCGCCGCTGTCCAGGCCGACGGCACCCCACGGCAGTTCCGGATGGATGTGCGCCGCCACGATTGCGGCGGGCGCGAACGCGGTCAGCTCGCCACCGGCGAGAAGCTCCCCAGCTCCGGATGGGTAGGCCTCCTCGCTCGGCTGGAAGATCGCCAGCAGTGGCGCTGGCAGTGCGTCGCCGAGCTCGTGGGCGGCGCGTGTCAGCGCGACGAGAGCGGCCATGTGCACGTCGTGTCCGCATGCGTGCATGACGCCCCCGCGTGCGGCAAACGCCGCACCGGTGCGCTCCTCGATCGGTAGCCCGTCGAGCTCCGCTCGCACGGCGATGGGGGCTCGCGCACTGCTCGGTGCCACGAGCGCGAGCCGGCCTGTGCCAGCTGCCGTTTGACAGGGGACGGGTAGCTCGGCGGCCACGCTCGCGGCCGTGTGCTCCTCAGCGTGCGCGAGCTCCGGCGCGGCGTGTAGGCGCCTGCGCAGCGCGACCGCGCGTGGCAGCTCCTGCGCGATGCGCTCGAGCAGGAGTCCGAGGATCTCCGCGTCAGTAGATGGCGGCATAACGCCGGCAGAGCTCCTCGAGATCCACGTCGCGGGCCGCGTCCAGCTCGGCTTGCTTGACGCTCACGTATGCGTCATACAGCAGCGGTGTCATCCACCCACGCGCGATGTCGTCTTCGGCCAGAGCGCGCAACGCCTCATCGAGCGTGCGCGGCAGCGCACCGACGCCAAATCGATTTGCCTCCCGGGCGTCCAGCCGGGCGGGGTCACGGTCGAGCATTGGCGGTGCGGGCAATCCCGCGCGGATCCCCTCGAGGCCAGCCCGGAGGATCGCCCCGAGCGCCAGATACGGGTTGGCGCTAGCGTCTGCGCCGCGGTACTCGAGATGCAGTTGCTCAGAGGGGGCGGCGCCGGCGAGCCCGACGACAGGTGGTATGCGCAGGAGTGCCTCGCGGTTGTGCTGCGCCAGGCACATGGCGCCCGCGCTCCAGCGGTGGGGCGCGAGGCGCGCGCCGGAGATGGGGCTCGCGGCGGTGAGCACGCTCAGTGCTCGCGCGTGACGCAGTATCCCCGCCGCGAAGCTCGCGCCGAGCTGGCTCAGGCTGGCCGGCCGTGCGGCGTCGTAAAGCAGCGAGACGCCGTCGGCGTCCACCAGGCTGAGATGGATGTGCACGCCGTTGCCGGCCTGTTCGGGATCAAGCAGCGGCACGAAGCTCGCACGCACGCCCTCCCGGCGGGCGATCTCCCTCACCACCTCCCTGAGCACGACGCTACGGTCGGCACTGGCCACGCCCTCCGCGGGTGCCACGGGGATCTCGAACTGGTGTGCCGCGTACTCCGCGAAGAAGCACTCAGGCTCCACGCCGGCGTCCACCAATGCACCCATCACGCGCGTCGGGAACGGCTCGACGCTTCGCTGCTCCTCGAGCGTGAACGGCAGCGCCGGCGGCGTGTCGAGCAACAGCTGGAACTCGTGCTCGAAGCTTGCAATCAGGCGCGCGCCGAGCTCTCGCTCGAGCTCGTCGAGCGTTGCGCGGAGGAAGCGTCGAGGACAGCACTCCCACGGTTTGCCGTCTGTCTGGACGATGTCGCACAGGACTAGCTCCAGCGCGCTTTCGCCGCTATCCGCAGCGACGAGGACCCGCGTGTCGGCGTCGGGCAAAAGGCGCAGGTCGCCGGTTGACCCGAACGGGTTGGGTTCGGCGACCGGCCCCAGGGGCGTGAGTGCGTGGTTTGCCGGTACCCAGCTGACGCCCGCCTGCAGATGCTCGTCGAGCTCGGCTGAGAACACCGAGCGGCCGCGCACGATCGAGCCAAGGTCGCAGCAGACGAGCGCGACCAGCTCAGATGCGCTCACCGCGGAGGCTCCACGGTGACCGTGCCGTTGTCCCAGATGCCCTCGCGCAGACCCAGTGCATTGGCGCCCGTACGCACGGCCGCTGCGTCCTGCGCTGCGGCAACCACGATCATGCCCCCAGCTGGCATGTCCCGTCGCTCCAGTGCTGTGGCCAGTCGCTCCTGCGGCTGCACGTGCACACCGGCGTTGCCCAGCGCGGGGTAGGTGTCGGCGAGGCAGTAGAGGCTCCCGCCGGGGCCGCGCACGCGCGCGAACACGCACGCGAAGTGCCCCACGTCCCAGTCGGGAGCGGGGCCGCCAGCATCACCGTCGAGCAGGTAGCCGAGCAGCTGGTTGACGCTCGGGCGTCCACCCCACAGATGGCGGGTGGCGAGGTTTGCGACGAGCGTGACCGGGTGCTCGAGTGCTGCCACGAGCTCGAACAGGCCACCGAGCGTGCGCGCGTCCCAGGGGCCCGCGTAGGGGATCGCAGTTAGCGCTCCGCCGGAGAGCTCGCCGATCGCATCGAGCAGACCAGCGGCTGTGGTGCCAGACGCGTCGGAGTCGTCGATCAGCGGCAGCTGAATGCGATAGTCGCGTCGGCCGGTTTCGCCATGCGGGAGCGTGCCGGCCTCGCGCACGCCCGAGATCACGCTCCCGGCCGCGAGTGCCACCGCGTCCTGATCGACAGGCTCGCCGCCGTGCTCGCTGATCCCGGCGGCGCCCAATGCCAGCGCCCCGCAGAACGCTCCACACAGGTCGTCGCGCTGTGGAAGCTCGCGCGCGTGTAGCCCGAGAAGCTCGCTAGCACCCGGAAGAAGCTCGATTTGCAGGGGATTCTGCCGCACCGTTGGATCAATGTATATGTGCTGCATACCGATCCGTCCACTGCCTATGCGAAAGTACTACGTGCGTTTCCACACGATCTAATGCCGTGGCGATTCGCATCCTATGGTCTGCTTCCGCTTGACAGAACTCTGCGTGTCTGTGATAGTTCGGGCCGTATGGCCCGCAGGGCGGAATGCTTCCATCATCGGGCAACACTGTACGAGCCGTTTGCCAATCATCAAGCCCGATAGCCACGGCGGATCATCAATCGACATAAGGGGTGAGGGGACATGAAGCGCATTGTGATTCTCGGGGTGGCCTTGGTTGCGTCGTTCTCGCTTGTCGCTGTTGATGCCATCTCCGTCTCTGCTTCGGGCGATGAATTCGTAGCCAGCAAAACCGGCAAAGTCAAAAGCAAACAAGCGAATGCGCAGAAATTCAAAACCTCTGCCGGCACGATCGAATGCACGGAAGTCTCGGGCAGCAGCGAAATCACCGAACTGAAATCGGTGACGCACAAAGAAGTCCTTACGTTTGGCGGATGCGTCGGCTTCGGTGGCAACATCACGATCTCCTCGGCGAGCCTCGAACTGAACGCCAACGGCTCGGCGAAACTCGAAAAAAGGGTCACCATCAAACCCGAAGGAGCCGGCTGCTCGGTTCTGATCGAACCGCAGACGCTCGAAGGCGTCAACTACACCAACGTGTCGGGTGGCAAGGTGACGGTCGAACTGAACATGGGCAATATCCACTCCAAGGGCACCGGCGGATCCTGCGGCGGCACTGAAAACACCGAAGGCTCCTACACCGGCAAGATCACGAGCGAACTCGAAAGCGGTACGCTCGAATGGAAATCCTAGCCACGGCGTAGTCATCGCGGTGCTGGAAGGTCAGGTGCGGGAGTCGGCTACCAGTCGGCTCCCCGCATCGGCTCAGGAGTTCCCTCTGGACGAATTGGCACCTTAGAAGGTCTTTCAAAATGGAGGGTTGTGGGTTGGGGTCTTGAATCTTTGGGGTGTGTCCCCGAGGATTGGAGGCGGTGGAGGTGCCCTCAAGGTTCGAGATCACTGACGAGTTGTGGCGGGA
>JBEKAM010000187.1:0-7098 GCA_050015915.1 Solirubrobacteraceae bacterium | reverse complement strand
CCCCGGCTCGCTGAAGGCGCGCCTGTGTGTCGAGGGGGCGCGCGAGATGTATGAGTACTGCGAACAACGGGGCATCGCCCACGAGCGCTGCGGCAAGGTGATCGTCGCCACCGACTCCTCCGAGCTGGGCCGCCTGGACGAGCTGGAGCGCCGCGGCAAGGCCAACGGCGTGCCGGGACTCCGTCGCATCGATGCCGCGGGCATCCAGGAGCTCGAGCCCCACTCGCGGGGAGTCGCCGGCCTGCACTCACCGAACACCGGCATCGCCGACTTCCCCGCGGTCGCGCGAGCGTACGCGCAAGACATCCTCGAGGCGGGCGGAGCCGTAGCCACCGGCTGTGACGTAAACGCCGTGCACAGGAACGGACGCTCGCTGCGTCTCGGGCATTCGCACGGGGCCACCGAAGCCGGGCACGCCGTCTTCTGCGCCGGCGCCTGGGCGGACCGTCTCGCCGTCGCCGCCGGCGCCAGCGCCGACCCCCGAATCGTGCCGTTCCGCGGTGCCTATCTGCGCCTGGCTCCCGCGCGCCGCCATCTCGTGCGCTCGTTGATCTACCCCGTGCCCGACCCATCGCTGCCGTTCCTCGGCGTCCACTTGACAAAGCACATCGACGGCGAGGTCCTGATCGGGCCTACCGCCTTGATGGTCGGTGCGCGCGACGCCTATAGCCTCGCCACCGTCCACCGCCGCGATCTCCTCGACACGCTCGCCTGGCCCGGCACCTGGCGGATGCTCGCCAACTGGTGGCGGACGGGCGTGACGGAGCTACGCCATGCGGCGCTGCGCTCAGCGTTCGTGCGCGCCGCCTCTCGCTACGTGCCCGAGCTGCAGGTCAGCGACGTCCAGCCCGCATTCGCGGGCGTCCGCGCCCAGGCGCTCGGCCGTGACGGCAAGCTAGTCGACGACTTCATCTTCTCCCACACTGAGCGAGCGCTGCACGTGCGTAACGCTCCTTCGCCCGCTGCCACCTCCTCGCTGGCAATAGCCCGCCACGTCGTCGATGAGGCAGAGCGGGCGCTCGAGCTGGGTGGCTAAACGCCAAACCACCCATGACGAATGGGTCACTCGAGTTTGCCCTGAGTCCAACTGGCCGGTATCGTTGCCCGATTCGAGAAAGCGATGGCCAAGGGAACACCTCGCCACGGAGGGGACATAGATGCGCAGGATGCGCTCAGCCGCACTGCTTTTCATGCTGCTCTTGCTGGCCGCTACCGGCCAGGCGCGAGCATCGGAACCGTTCGGATCGGGGCTGACCAACTCGGGGGGAAATCTCCGCACTGGGTGGTATCCGAATGAACAAGCGATCTCCCCTGAACTCGTCAGCAGCGGTACCTTTGGCCGGCTGTGGTCGACCCCCGTCCAGGGCCAGGTGTACGCACAGCCGCTGCTGGACGAAGGCACCCTATTCGTCGCAACAGAGGAAAACGACATCTATGGCCTGAACCCGGCCACAGGCGCGGTGCAATGGTCGCAGAGCCTCGGTGAACCGTGGAACGCGGGCGAAATCTCCTGCGCGGATCTCGCTCCCCACGTGGGTGTGACCGCCACGCCCGTAATCGACCCGGCCACCGGTATCGCGTACTTCACATACAAGACGTATAAGGAAAAAGAAAACGAACCTGAGTGGTTCATGGACGCCGTCGCTGTCACCACGGGCGCACAGGAGCCCGGCTTCCCGGTGCTGCTGAGCGGCACCGCCCAGAACGCGCCCGGGCAGAGCTTCCAACCGCAGACCGAGCTGCAGCGCCCGGGCCTGTTGCTGCTCGAAGGCGTCGTATATGCGGCCTTTGGCTCCGACTGCGACCACCCGGTCTGGCAGGGATGGGTGTTCGGCGTCTCCACCGAAGGTGAAGTCAAGGCGCGCTGGGTCGCCGATGAGACCGGCGAAGGCGCTGGCATTTGGCAGTCCGGCGCGGGTCTCACCTCTGACGGCCCGGGCACGATCCTGCTGAGCACCGGTAACGGCGGCGCACCATCGTTCCCGCTGCCGGGCGACACGCCGCCTGAAGATCTCGGCGAGTCGATCGTGAGACTGGACGTGCAGAGCGATGGCTCGCTGAAGGCGGTGGACTTCTTCGCCCCCTACGATGCCGACTTTCTGGATACGTGGGACGCGGACTTCGCCTCCGGTGGCGTCACCGGCCTGCCCGAAGAATATTTCGGCACGCCCGCCATACCGCACCTCGCGGTGGCTGTCGGCAAGGACGGCTACGTCTACCTGCTCAACCGCGACAACCTTGGCGGTATAGCCCAGGGACCGTCGGGCTCCGATGATGTCGTTCAGCGGATCGGCCCTTACGGCGGCGTCTGGTCGCGGCCGGGCGTGTGGCCTGGCGAAGGCGGCTGGGTGTACATCCCGACCGCCTCAGGCGGCACCAGCCCAGCCGGCTCATCGGGCAACCTGCGCGTGTACCAGTACGGCGTATCCGGAGAAGGCACGCCCACGCTCTCACTCCAAGCCACCTCCGCCGAAGCGTTTGGCTTCTCCTCGAGCGCACCCGTGATCACCTCCGACGGAACCACCCCGGGTTCGGCCCTCGTATGGATCGTATGGGCACCGAACGGCACCGGTGAAGGCGCCCAGCTGCGAGCCTACGACCCGATCCCGGTGAATGGCGAACCGGTCCTGCGCTGGAGCGAACCGATCGGGACCTCCGCCAAGTTTGCACTACCAGGCGTGGGCGCGGGACGGCTGTACGTCGGCACCCGCGACGGGCACGTGATCGCCTTCGGCTCGCCTGTCACGCCCGTTCTCAGCGGGTCGACCACGGTATTCCCAACGACGACAGTCGGCGACTCGCGGGAAAAGACGCTGACGCTCACCGCCACCGAACCGCTGACGCTCTCGAGCCTCAGCTCCAGCTCCTCTCAGTTCACTATCGGCACGCCGTCCTCGCCTCTGCCCGCGGAGCTCACCACCGGCCAGACCATCAAGATCCCGATCACGTTCTCGCCGGTCGGCTCGGGCCCAATCGGCGCAACGCTGACAGCGACTTCTACCACCGGCAAGAAGGCCATGTTCGGGCTCTCCGGTATCGGTCAGACGCTGAGCCCGAAGCTCGAAGCAACGCCACCGCTCGTGACCTTCAGTGGCACGAGCGTCGGCGAACCCGAGTCCGCGGGGGCGACGTTCCGCAACGTCGGTGGTACGTCGCTGACGATCAACGCTGTGCACTTGCCTGTGCCACCGTTTACCGTGGCGGGCGTTCCGGCAGTCGGCTCGACGATCGCACCTGGTCAATCGGTCACGATCACGGTCACGTTCGATCCGACAGAAACCGGCCACTTCAGCAGCGAAGTCGGGCTCGAAACGTCTGGCGGCACCGAAGCGGTCGGCCTCTCCGGGAGCGCGGGCACGCCCGGCGCGCTGGAAATCACCAAGGGGGCGATCGAATATGGCCCGGTGACCATCGGCTCCAGCGAGTCCAAGAGCTTCACGATCACCAACACGGGTGGCACCGCGGTCGAAGTGACTAAGTCCAAGCCTCCGATCGGTGGCGCCTTTGCGGCCACTACATCGCTGTCGGAGGGCACGACGATTGAGCCGCAAGAAAGCCTTACCGAGACGGTCCAGTTCACGCCGATCGTCTCAGGACCCGCAACCGCCGTGTGGGTGCTCAACGGAAAGGACACGACCGGCTTGCACGAAGTCGAATTCGCCGGAGACGGAGTCGCGGCCCAGACCAGTACGCCGTCCCCGGAATCGGGGTCGCCGCCCCCTGCGCACCTGGTCACCCCGCTGAATGGCATCAGCGCCTTCATCGAAACCAAGCAACCAGCGCCTGACCTCACGAAGCTGCAGCTACGTGCAAGCACTGCTCGCAACAGCACCAACACCCACAGATTCCTCGTCAGCTACACGCTCTCGGCAGCGGCTACCGTCGAGCTGACCCTCTACCGCAAGCTCGTCAGCAACCGCTGTCAAGGCGCGATCACGAGGTGCGCGCGCTGGAGCACTACCAAGGTCAAACTCAAGCTGAGCGGACACTCCGGAGCAAACCAGCTGAAGTTGAGCCTTGCGGGTCTACCCGCTGGCTCCTACCGACTGGACGCGACTGCGGTCTCGCCATCGGGTGTCCCCGGGACTACGCGCTACCTGCACTTCACGACAAGCGCTTAGCTACAGCTCAAAAGCTGTGCGCCCGCCGCAGTCGACGAGGTCCTGCAAGAGCTCACGGCCATCGCCGATGACCGGCCCGCCGTGCGCAAGCAGCAGGTGCTCGAAGTCGAGCTCCGCAAGCAGACGCGAACAAGCGTCCAGCAGGCCGCGCTTGGTGGCCGGTGGATCGTCCATCAACGAGTCGGGCACGAACCCCAGCGGACCGCCCTCGCCCGGGGGACCGCCGCGCACGACACCGTCGGCGATCACCAGCGCTGCCTTGCCGCGCACGTAAAGCGCTGTGTCGTCGGGGCAGATGGCATCGAGCTCGCATGCGACGACGTCGCCGGGGAGGATGTCGCCCACCTCGAAGCTCCGTACGGGCTCGCCGTGGGAGAACTCGTGTAGCCCAGCGCTGTTGCATTGCACCGAGCAGTCAAAGCGCTCGGCGAAACGATCGGACTCGCGGAAGTGATGGCGGTTGGAGAGCAGGATCGCCACCGGTGGCACCTCGCGCGCTGCGAACCACTCGAGACCCTCCTGCGGGGGAATCAGCGGGTCGAACAGCACTCCTGACTGATCGAGCCAGTAGGAGGAGACCTGCGAGCCGATTTTCGGGTGGCGCGCGGTCCAGTGGAAAACGCCTGGCAGAACCTCCTGCACGCCAGACACACTACCCGTGCGCGCGTGCCGCAAGCGCGCGCTCGATCACTTCCGCCATCTCCGTGCGGAAGCGATCCCGTCCGAAGCGCATGGCGTTCTCGCGCACGAGCGCGCTGTCGAGCTCGAGCGTCTCGAAGCGCTCGATCGCAGCCACTAGGCCGGCGACGCTCTGCTCGGCAAACAACACGCCCGTGCGCCCGTCGAGCACCGACTCGGCGGCTCCTCCCACGCCGTATGCAATCACTGGCACCCCCGCGGCCTGCGCCTCAACAGGGACGATCCCGAAGTCCTCCTCGCCGGGGAACAGCAGCGCCCGCGCGCCACCCAGCAGGCGGTCGCGCTCTTGCTCTGAGACCTTGCCGAGGAACTCAGTACCCGCCCCCCCGCCAGCCTGCACGGCGTCGAGGGCGCGCCCGGCACCTGCAACCTTGAGCGGCCTGCCCAAACGCGCGCAGGCGGCCACGGCGAGATCCACGCGCTTATAGGGGACCACGCGCCCGAAGATCAAGTAGCCATCGTTCGTTGGCTGACGCTCGACGCCGAGGAAGTGATCGACGTCGACCGGCGGGTGCACAACTTCGGCAGAGCGGCCGTAGTAGCGCTGAATGCGATCAGCGACGTGCTGAGAGTTGGCCACGAACAAGTCCGGGCCGGCGGCGCCCGCGAGATCCGCGCGGCGCAGCTGCGCAAGCAGCGGCGGTAGCGCAAGGCGCATCGCGCGAGAGACTTCCTCGCCGTCGAGGAAGCCCTCCTCCCATGCGTAGCGCATCGGCGTGTGGCAGTAGCAGACGTGCAGCGCGTTGGCTGGCGTGCGCACGTTCTTGGCGCATGCGTGACTGCTCGAGAGGACAAGATCGAAGCCGGAGAGATCGAACGAGCGAAACGCGCGGTTCATCAGCGGCAGGAGCTTCGGGTAGTGCCGTGCAGCACCCGGGATGCGGCTCAGGAACGAGCTGTGGACGATGCGATCGGTGATCTGCGCGGGCCACGGCGCGGGGTCATACACCGAGGTGAACAGCTCCGCTTGGGGGAACATCTCCAATAGCTCGAGCACCACCTGCTCAGAGCCGCCGGGGATCGTGAGCCAGTCGTGGACGATCGCCACGCGCTTGAAGCGCTCGCGCAGCTGGTCGAGGACCGCAGGCCTACCAGCCCCGTCCGCCTCGGCAATTGGACCGCTGCTCGGCACCAGAACGAGACTACAACCCCGGCGCCTGGGATCATGCCGCCGATGCCTGATCCGTCCACCCTGCGCGGCCGCGACATCGTGTGCGTCGGATTCGCCGACTGGGACACGGAGCTGTGGACCAACCAGCACCATCTGATGTCACGCCTGGCACGGGATAACCGGGTGTTGTTCGTGGAGTCGCTCGGTCTACGGCGCCCGCAGCTGGCGGGACGCGACCTCGCGCGCATCGCCCGGCGGCTGAGACGTGGCGTCGCGCCGCCCCGAGCTGTCGACGGCCTGCATGTGCTCTCACCGCTGGTCATACCACTGCACAGCAACCGTGTCGTGCGCGCGCTCAACGCTCGGCTGCTACCGGCGCTCGTGCACCGAGCCTCGCGGCGGCTCGGGATGCAAGAACCGATCCTGTGGGCGTACGTGCCGCAGGCAGAGGTGCTGATCGAGGCGCTTGACCCGTCGCTGGTCGTCTACCACTGCGTCGATGACATCTCCGCGCACGAGCTGATCGACACGGCGAGCTTCCGCGCCGCCGAGGACCGCTTCGCCGCCCGCGCCGACCTCGTCCTGGCGAGCGCACCCGCACTAGCGGAGCGCCTTCGTACGGTCTCAGAGAACGTGATCGATGCGCCGAACGTGGCTGACACTGAGCTGTTTGCCAAGGCGCTGATTCCGAGCCCACCTGCCACACCGGACCCAGCAATGAAGTCTTTGCCATCCCCCAGAATCGTGTTCACGGGTGCGATCGTCGCCACCAAGCTCGACCTGCGGCTGCTCGTCGAGCTAGCCCGTCTGCGGCCTTCGTGGTCGTTCGCGCTGGTGGGACCTGTGGGCCCTGGCGACCCGCACACGAACGTCTCAGCGCTCGCTGCCGAGCCGAACATCCACCTGCTGGGGCGACGCTCCTACGCAGAGCTCCCGAACGTGCTGCGCGCGGCAGACGCTGGCCTGATCCCCTATGCGCGCAACGAGCTCACGAACAGCATTTTCCCGATGAAGGTCTATGAGTACCTGGCCGCCGGATTGCCAGTGATCGCCACGCCGCTACCGGCGCTCGCGAATGTTGCTGAGGTACAGACCGCCGAGGACGCCGACGGGATCGCGCGGCTGCTCGAGCGGGCGCTGAGCGAGGACAGCCCCGAACGCCGCGCC
>JBEKAM010000186.1:0-7102 GCA_050015915.1 Solirubrobacteraceae bacterium | reverse complement strand
CACGCGGGTGTACTTCGCCGACGAGCAGGAGCGCAACAGCGTCGACCCCGTGCTGTGCAGCCTGCGGGGCGAGGAGGAGCTGCGGCGCACGCTGACGGCAGAGCCGATCGAGGGTGGCTATAGATTTGACATCCGCCTGCAGGGGCAGGATGAGACTGTCTTCTTCGCTATCTGAGCGACCCCGGACGGAGGCCTGCCCCCGTGTGTCCTGAAATCTTTAGCGGCCTGTTCGCCCATGGCGCGGTAAGCGCCCAACTCGATGACCGAGCGTGGATTCGCGCGATGCTCGACTTCGAGGCGGCATTGGCTGCGGCTGGCGCCGAGGTCGGCATCGTGCCGGCGGAGGCCGCACGCGAGATCGAGAACCTGTGCGCAAGCGCGGAGCCGAACTCGGCGACGCTCGGTGAAGGGAGCGGGAAACAGGGCACGCCCGTGCCGGCACTGCTCGCGGCTCTACGCGCGGACCTGTCCCCGGAGGCCAGCGCCCACCTGCACCGCGGCGCGACCAGCCAGGACGTGGTGGACACGGCCGCGATGCTCGTCACGCACCGAGCGCTCGTGCCGCTGCTCGAGGAGCTCGACGGCGCCGCTGACGCCTGCGCGGCGCTGGCAGAGCGCCACCGCGAGACGCTGCAGATCGGGCGCACGCTGCTGCAGCAGGCCGCTCCGACGACGTTCGGCCTGACCGCTGCCGGGTGGCTCGTGGCCCTGGACGAATCGGCCACACGGTTGCGGGAGACCCGCGAGCACACGCTCGCGGTGCAACTCGGGGGCGCGGTGGGAACCCTCTCCTCGCTCGGCGAATACGGCATGGCGGTCGCCGCCGGGGTCGCGCAGCGTCTGGAGCTGGTCGAGCCGACGCTGCCGTGGCAGTCCGACCGCACGCGACCGGCGCTGCTCGCGGCGGCACTGGGCGCCTGCTGCGGGACTGCCGGCAAGATCGCCACCGATGTCGTGCTGCTCGCGCAGACCGAGGTGGCGGAGGTCGCCGAAGGCGGCGGAGGCGGCGGCTCCTCGACGCTCCCTCACAAGCGCAACCCCGTCGCGGCGATCACCGCGCGTGCGTGCGCCGCACGCACTCCTGGCCTCGTGGCGACGATGCTCGCGGCGATGAGCGTCGAGCACCAGCGCGCCGCCGGCGGCTGGCAGGCGGAGGCGCAAACGCTATCGGAGCTGTTGGCGCTGACCGGCTCGGCGACCGCGGCCGTGCGCTCGCTGCTGGAGGGGCTCGAGGTCAGGCCTGAGCGGATGCGGGCGAACCTCGAGCTGACGGACGGCCTCGTGATGGGCGAGGCGCTCACCACCGCGCTGACGGAGAGCCTCGGACGCGAGCAGGCACACGAGCTGGTCGAACAGGCATCCCGGGATGCTCATGCGCGGGGAGCGTCCTTGCGCGAGATCGTCGCGGGCGTGCCCGAGATCGCAGCGGCGCTGGGCGAGGACGGGATCGACGCGGCACTCGAGCCAACTGCCTACCTTGGCTCCAGCGACGAACTGATCTACCGTGCGCTCGCCGCCCATCGCGCGCTCGCAGACCAGCGCACGAGCACACAGGAGCCTTAGTTGGCGCTCTGCGAGGTGCACCGGCTCGTCGAAGGCCCGGCGGATGCGCCGGCGGTGGTGCTCGTGAACTCGCTGGGCAGCGACCTGAGGATGTGGGATGCCCAAGCGAGCGCCCTGCGCGAGCGGTTTCGCGTGGTGCGCTTCGACGCTCGCGGCCACGGCCGCTCACCTGTCCCTCCCGGCCCGTATTCGCTCGCTGACCTCGGTGGTGATCTACTGGGGCTGCTCGATGAGCTGGAGCTCGCGCGCGCGTCTATCTGTGGCGTGTCGATGGGCGGCGCCGTCTCAATGTGGGCTGCAGTTCACGCGCCCGAGCGAGTCGAGCGGCTGGCGGTGTGCTTCAGCGCAGCTTGGTTCGGGCCTCCGCAGGGTTGGCTGGAGCGGGCCGAGGTCGTGCGCACACAGGGTCTCGAGGCGATCGTTGACGCGGTCGTCGGGCGCTGGCTCACGGACGCCGCCGGACGCGAGCAACCGCAGCTCATCGCCCCGATGCGCGCGATGTTCCTGGCTACGCCCGCGGAGGGGTACGCGGCGTGCTCCGAGGCGATGGCGGAGATCGACCTACGAGAGCAAGTCGGCGAGATCACCGCGCCGACGCTCGTTGTGTCCGGCAGCGAGGATCCGGCCACGCCACCCGAGAACGGCCGACTGATCGCCGCGGGTATCTCGGGAGCGCGCTTTGTGGAACTGGCCGGCGCGGCGCATCTCGGCAATGTCGAGCGCGCCACCCAGTTCAACGAGTTGCTACTGGAGCACCTCGATCAAGCAGCGGCCGCGGGCGAGCACCCAACCTCTACACAGGCGAAGGAGACGAGTTGAGCGACTTGGAGCGGGGCATGAAGATCCGCCGTGAAGTGCTGGGCGACGCGCACGTCGATCGCGCTGAGGCGCGCAAGGACGAGTTCACGGCGGACTTCCAGGAGCTCATCACGCGCTACGCGTGGGGTGAGGTGTGGGCGCGTCCCGGGCTCGACCGGCGCTCTCGCAGCGTCGCGACCCTCGCTGCGCTCGTGGCGCTACGTGCGGAGGGCGAGATCGCGATGCACGTGCGGGCGGCGCTTGGCAATGGTTTGAGCGCGGATGAGATCAAGGAGGTGATCCTGCACACCGCCGTGTATGCAGGGGTGCCGGCGGCGAACGCTGCGTTTGCAATCGCGCAGGGGGTTATTGCTGAGGGGGCGAGAGACTCGCAGACTTCGTAGCCAAGCGACTACGAGTTCGCGGCGGGCTCCTATCCTACGATTGAGCGTCCACAGCAGGTTGCACGCGATCGCCGCGTCCCCGGCATCGATTAGAGGTTGACGTCGAGCTCGGTTCGCAGCTGACGGCGCCCGGTGTCGGTGATCGTCAGGGCGCGCGTGCTGGTGCGGCGGCGGATCCAGTCGAGCTCCAGCAGGCGCGCGGCGAGTGCGGCTGCGAGCGAGCCGGCGAGGTGCGGGCGCCGCTCGGTCCAGTCAAGGCATGGTCGGGTCAGCGCTCGTCGGCCGCGCTGTAGTGCCTCGATGTCGAGCCCCAGCCCGCTCAGGCGTGCCTGGCCGGCTGGGGTGAGCGGAAAGCCGTCGTTGGGGGCTCCGATCATGCCTTGGTACTGGAGGGAGTCGGTGAGTGCGATGCCGAGTGCGCCGGCGAGGTGGTCGTAGCAGGTGCGTGCGTGTCGTATCGCCTCGCCGTGGCTTGACTCACGGAGGCTATGCGCGCGCCGGTGCGGCGCGATCGCGAGGATTGCCTCAATCGCCTCGGCAGTGTGGCGATCGGCGAGACGGTAGTAGCGGTTGCGGCCGCGGCGCTCGACAGCGAGCAGGCCTCCATCGGTCAGCTTTGCAAGGTGTGAGCTGGCGAGCGATGAGCTCGCGCGGGCACGGGCGGCGAGATCGCGGGCGGGCAGCTCCTCGCCTCCGAGCAGCGCGAGCAGCATGCTTGCACGCTTGGCATCACCCATAAGGGCGGCCACGGCGGCGAGATCGGCATCAGCGAGCACCCTTTCAAGGGTAGTCGTTAATTGCTCAACGAGAGTTGAGCAATTTCGCGTCTAGGGTTAGCTTATGAGCGAACACTCCGAGACCCCGAAGCCAGCCGCATCGGCGCTTATCTCAGGGGGTCGCAGAGTGCAGCCTGCAGCGCCGGCGGCCGCGGCCAATCTGGCGGCCGGGTCTCTTTCGCGTTGGGTGGCTCGCAGGCGTCAGGTGCTGGTGCTCGTCGCAGTGTGCTTGGGGCAGTTCATGCTGCAGCTGGATACGACGATCGTCAACGTGGCGCTGCCGAGCATCGCGCGCAGCCTGCACGCCTCGACGAGCGGTTTGCAGTGGGTAGTGGACGGTTACATCCTGGCGCTCGCGAGCTTGCTGCTCAGTAGCGGACGGATGGGTGACCGATCGGGTCACAAGCGGGTCTATCTCGCCGGGCTCGCGGTGTTCGCGCTCGGCTCTGGTCTGTGCGCGCTCGCAAGCACCACCGGCGAGCTCGTCTGCTTCCGCGTGCTGCAGGGCGTCGGGGCGGCGATCGAGCTGCCGGCGACGCTGGCGCTGATCACCGGCACCTTCCCTGACGCGCGCGAACGTGGCCGCGCCGTCGGGCTGTGGGCTGGCGCTGGAGGTCTATCGCTCGTCCTCGGTCCCGTGCTGGGAGGGTTGTTGCTCCGATGGCTCGCGTGGCCAGCCGTGTTCCTTGTCAACCTCCCGGTCGCGCTCGTGGCTGCCGCGCTGGTCCTAGCCGCCGTGCCCGGGGTGCATGAGCCCCGTGCCGGGCGCATGGATCTGCCCGGGCAAGCTCTCGCGGCGGCGAGCCTCGGCCTGCTGGCCGCCGCGGCGATCCAGGGAGGACGGCACGGGTTCTCCGAAACGCTGCCGATCCTGCTTCTGGTGAGCGGTGTGCTGGCTCTGGTCGCATTTCTGCTCGTCGAGCGCTCGCGCAGTGAGCCGATGCTTCCGCTGGGCTACTTCCGCAACGGTGCCTACGCGGCGGCGAACGTCGCGGGCCTGATCATGGGATTCGTCATGTTCAGCATCCTGTTCATCTTCGCGCTCTACTTCCAGCAGGTCGCCGGATACTCGCCGCTCGAGGGCGGGTTGAGCTTCATCCCGTTGTGCGGCGCGTTCGCCGCCACCGGCCCGCTCATCGGTCGAAACATCCACCGCACCGGCCATTGGCCTCCGATGGCAGGCGGCCTTGCCGTCATCGCCCTCGGTGCTCTCCTGCTCTCGCGCCTTGGTGTACACAGCGGCTACGGGGCGGTGTGGCCGGCGTTCCTGATCATCGGCATTGGCTACGGCATCACCTCAACCCCGATGGCCGCAGCCGTGCTCGGCGCCGTAGCCACGGACCGTGCGGGCATGGCCTCCTCGACGATGAACACCGCACGCCAGATCGGTGGCGTCTTCGGAATCGCAATCCTCGGATCGCTACTCCCAGCAGCCTCCCGAGCTAGCGACTACGCGGGCCGGTTCACAGCCGGGATGCACGACGCGCTGATCATCGCCGCGACCTGCGCGCTCACCGGCGCTGCGCTCGCCGCGAACCAGATTCGACGCCAGCGCAGATGATCCCGCCGCAGCGGCGGACGGTCGGCCGCGCCGTCGTGGCGCACGCGCGGGGTGAGCGGAACTCTCCGCCGCACAGGGCAAGGTTCTGGGCTGGACCTCCCGCGCCTCAGGCCGTCTCGCCGCCGTCAGCGGTGTAGACAGACCCCGTGACATAGGGGCTCTCATCGCTGAGCAACCAGGCAACAAGCGAGGCGATCTCATCAGGCTGCCCCACCCTGCCCACGGGCAGTGACGCGGCAACACCGCTCTTGAGCTCGTCTGGCAGACGGTCGAACAGCGGCGTATCGACCGGTCCGGGCACGACGGCATTGACACGCGTGCCGCTGGCAGCGGCCTCGACGGCGGCGTTGCGGGTGAGCATCAGCACGGCGGCCTTGGTGCAGGCATACAGGCCCATGCCGGGCACAGCGTGCAAAGCCGTACCGGAGGCGGTGTTGACGATCGTCGCAGGCGACCCTTGAGAGACAGCGAGACGCAGCATCTCGCGCAGGCAAAGATAGGTACCACGCAGGTTGATGCGCATGAGCGCGTCGAGCTGCTCCACCTCGCTGTCGACGATCGGGCAGGCGTGACCCTCGATGCCGGCGCAGTTGTGCAGCGAGTCGATGCGACCGAGACGCTCGCGCGCCTGGGCGAACGCCTGCGCGACATCCTGCTCGGAGGAGACATCGGCGCCGATCGCGATCGCCCGATCCTCCCCCAGCCCCGCGGCAGCGCGCTCGCAAGCGTCCACGTCCAAATCCAGCAACGCCACGCGGCCGCCCTCGTCGACGAGCCTCCTGGCCACAGCCAAGCCGATGCCACCGGCGCCGCCGGTGACGAGCGTCACCCTTCCCTCTAGCCCCTTGAGTCCCACCAAACACAGCCTATCGACATTGTCCACCGCATAGCGCACTCATCGACGCTTTGCGCACAGGACGGCAGCCGACCACACCTGACGGGCCGCTCGGGGTAGGATTGCATCCCCATCCCATCCCGACCAACGAGGTTTTAGAGCACGTGGCGATCGATCTGCAACAAGTCTCAGCCGTAGACACCGAGCCCGGCGAGCTGCCGAAGACGATGGCCGCGTGGGTCATCCGCGAGGAGCGCTTCGGGGAACCGAAGGATGCCTTCCAGATCGAGGAGATCGAGGTCCCGGAGCCGGGCGCGTTCGAGGTAATCGTGCGCGTGATGGCGGCAGGCGTGAACTACAACAACGTGTGGGCGGCGCTGGGTAAGCCGGTGTCGGTGATGCGCTACGGCGACCACCCCGAGTACGGCCACCACATCGGCGGCTCGGACGCGTCGGGCGTCGTTTGGAAGGTCGGCGCCGGAGTCACCCGCTGGAAGGTGGGCGACGAGGTGGTGGTGCACTGCAACCAGGCATCCTACGAGGACCCCGAGGTGCACGGCCTGGACCCGATGGCCGCTCCCTCCCAGAAGATCTGGGGATATGAGACGACGTGGGGCTCGTTCGCACAGTTCACGAAGGTGCAGGCCCAGCAGCTGCTGCCCAAGCCGAAGGCGCTGAACTGGGAGGAGGCCGCCTCCTACGGCCTCGTTTACTTCACCGCCTACCGCATGCTGATCACCCGCTGCAAGCTCCAGGCCGGACAGAAGGTGCTGATTTGGGGCGCTGCCGGAGGGCTCGGGGTGTTCGCGATCCAACTGTGCAAGGCCGCCGGCGCCCACTGCGTGGGCGTCGTCTCCTCCGAGGAGAAGGGTGAGCTGGTCAAGCGTCTCGGTGCGGTGGACTACATCAACCGCGACGAGTTCGCGGGGATGATGCGCAAGGGCGGCGAGACAGAGCAGGAGGAGGCCGAGCGCTTCAAGGTCTCCCGCGCGTTCGGCAAGCGCGTGAAGGAGCTCCTAGGCGACTCACCCGAGATCGTCTTCGAGCACGTCGGCAAAGCCACCTTCCCCACCTCGGTGTTCGTTGCCAAGACATTCGGCAAAGTCGTGATCTGCGCAGGCACCACTGGTATCGACCTCGACTTCAACGTCGCCTACCTGTGGAT
>JBEKAM010000185.1:0-7151 GCA_050015915.1 Solirubrobacteraceae bacterium | reverse complement strand
GCCGTCTGCGCGCGGTCGCATATCGAATGCTCGGCTCGCTCAGCGAAGCCGAGGACGCACTGCAAGAGGTCTGGCTGCGGCTCAATCGCTCCGACACCGAGGAGATCGAACAGCTGGATGCGTGGCTGACAACCGTCGTTGGGCGGGTGTGTCTGAACATGCTGCGCTCACGCGAGCGACGACGCGAGGAGCCCTACGGCGTCACAGTGTCCGACCCGATCCTCGGCGACGCACAAGCGACCGACCCAGAAGGTGAGGCGCTACGCCAGACGCGGCCAGACAGCTCGCCAGCCGCGCCCGCCGACGAGTACGAGGAGAGGCGAAGGTTCCCGACGCCGAGCTCTCAGTCCAAAAAGAGGTCGTCGAGGCGTTCTTCGCGGCCGCACGCGACGGCGACTTTGACCGCCTCGTCTCACTGCTTGACCCCGACGTTGTCCTCATCGCAGACGCCGGCCCCGGGCAGCGGTCAAGCGTACGAGGCGCCGCGGCAGTGGCCAAAACATCGCTCGCCGGGGCACGCAGCGGCCGCACACTGCGACCAGCGCTCGTCAATGGCTCCCCCGGGGCCGTGCTGTTCGAGCGCGACCAGGCGTTCGCGATCATGGGATACACCGTCGTGCACGGCCGCATCACCGAGATCGACGTCATCCGCGACCCCGACCGACTGGGACGGCTCGACCTGACGAGCATGCTCACGTGAGCCCGGAGCACAGTGGCGGGGACTCACGCGAGATTGGCGGCGGCGCGTCTTTCTGCCCGGACGGCAGCGGCGTGTTCGTCCGTGCGTGAATCAAAGGAGACCAGGCGCCGGTGAGTTAGGGCTATTGGTGCGATCGAGCCTTGACTACACTTCATAGATCGTTGTGCAAGCAACCATCTGGAGGTCTTTCTGATGCGCGCAGTGGGAATAGCGGCTCCGGGAGGCTACGAGGTTCTGTCCGTCATCGATCGACCCATACGGGGGCCGGGCCCTGGCGACGTGCGCATCGCGGTCAGGGCGGCGGCAGTGAATCCGACAGACAGCGGACTGCGTACCAGGGGTGGTGGCGAGCTGCCACCGCCGTGGACGCCGGGCATGGACGCTGCCGGGACTATCGAGTCGGTCGGCGAGGGTGTGGAGCATCTGCGGGTAGGCGAGCAGGTCATGACAGCTGTCAGCCCACGCCGTCCGGAGGGCGGAGCCCAGGCCGAGCTGTTGCTGAGTCCAGCTGCCTCAGTCGTCCCGATTCCCGACGGCGTGACGCTCGAGCAGGCCGCCACGCTGCCGATGAATGGCCTCACAGCCATGCTCGGCCTCGACCTGCTCGCCCTAAAGCCTGGACAGACGCTCGTGGTAACAGGCGGGGCCGGCCTGCTTGCGTCTTATGTGATCCCAATCGCCAAGGAGCAGGGTCTGCGTGTGATCGCCGACGCCAAGCCCGATGACGAGGCGCTGGTGAGGAGCTTTGGTACCGACGTAGTTGTTTCCCGCGGCGAGGGCTTCGTCGCAGACGTGCGCAACGCGGCCCCAGACGGCGCTGACGGCCTATACGACACCGCGCTGCTACACGAGACCGCATTCGGCGCAATTCGGGATTCCGGCAGCATGATCGTCGTGCGCGGTTGGCAACCGGAGGAGACCGAGCGCGGGATACAGGTCAAGCCGGTAATGGTCTCCACCGCGCTCGAGCGGACCGATTGGCTCGAGGAGCTGCGGCGACTTGCATCCGAGGGCCGACTCCAGCTACGGGTAGCAGGCGAATACCCGCCCGAGCACGCCGCCGAGGCCGAGCGCATCACGGATGCCGGCGGCCTCCGCGGCCGCATCGTGATCGTCTTTTGACTGGGCAAGTTCACCGCCGCGTTGGAGTGCGGAACCAGCACCCAAACGCCGACGCAAGCAGTGAAGCAGCAGAGGCGTGGCTGAAGGTGAAGGCTGCCCTCGCGTCAGGTGCCCGCTTGGTGCTCGGTCTCGGCTGGGGGCGCCTCCGTGGAGTCGACCTGAGCCTGTGCCCATCTGACGGCTGCTGTGGCCCAGTGCAGCGCTGTGGCACGATCGACTAGCTTCGGGTCCTCCGCGTCGTATCGCAGCGCACCCGCGTACGGTGTGAGTTGGTCGGCACCATCCAGTTCATCCGGGAGAGAGACTTCGCCTTCTCTGCAGATACTCGTCAGACCGCCGATATCGTGAGTAAAGGGAAAATCCAGGCCACGGGCAGCAAGAACGGCCTTGACCGACTTCTCTACTGCTTGCTGAGCGAGCATTGCGACGATCATGTCTGTGACTGATGCGACAGGCAGCATCGCCCGTGCCGCCGCCTCGTCGTCGCTTGCGCGCTGCAGCAACTGATCGGCGAGGTCGCGTTGACTGGCCATCATGCAGCGAGCTCACGGCCCTCGGCGAGCGCTGCGTGGATCAAGCTTCCACGCACATCACGCCACTCGCCCGCTCGCTGCTCGCTGACCACGATGATGTCAGCCGAGACGACTAGGTCGCCCAGCGCCCTGCGGAGCCGCACGGACTCGGCCCCAGAGTGCTCCACCTCCGGCTCGATAACCAGGAAATCAAGATCGCTGTGCTTCCCAGCTTCGCCCCTGGCATGGGAGCCAAACAGGACCACACGCGTCCCCGGCGGAGACGCAACGGCCAGGCGCCTCGCAGCCTCGCTGATTGTCTCCTCGTCGATCATCGCACGTTCCCAACAATAGAAAAGCCCTGCAAAACGCGGGGTGTAAAGTACGGGAGCGACGGGACTCGAACCCTGTCCTGACACCGCATATCGAATGCCGCGTTTAGTGGACGTTCGCAGGATAGCGGACCTCCTGACGACGCGTGTGTTGCGAGGGCCACGGACTCGAACCGGGGGCACCATGATTTTCAGAGGACACCGAGGACGAGAGCTAAAGCCGAACCGTCCCTCGCCTCGACTTCGTTGAGTCAGCTGGCGCGGACGGGGAGACGCGCGGATATGGGCGCCACTCCGGCGGGACGCGCGACCTCGACTTAGCACAACCCGCGCGCCCTCGAGGAGCAGCATGACCCGATTAGCGTCGCTGCTCGTGAGCCAGTCGACGTCTGTCAGTGCCGCACGCGGGGCGCGTAGGGCGACTTCAGCATGGCCTCCCGCCGAGATTCGCGGCCACGTCGTGTCCGTATACGTAGACGCTGTATGGTCCAAACGGCTCTCCGGCCAGAGGCATGCCGAGCGCGGGCGGATTGCTTGCGAGAGGCGTTCCCGACTGTGTGATGATGAAGCTACGCGTGCCGGGTTTCGGTCGATACCAGGGGTTTATTTCGCTAAGGCCGCCGGGGTAGAGCGTCCCATTGCACGCGAATGCCGCATAGACCTTGAGCGCGGCGTGTGTCTGCCATGTGGCGACAGGCGCGATTTCATAGGTCGCGTATCCGTGGTCAGCGTGCTCTGCTCGCACGAAATTAAGCATCTGGTATGCCTCGCTCCGCGAGTGACCGGGTCCAGTAACCGGGCCTTCGATTAGGTGGTTGGTGGCGATCAGAATGGCGAACAGCGTCACCCCGCCTACGAGGAGAGCGCGCTGCAGAACACGTTGACGGGCAAGGACTGGCAGCAGAGCAGCGGTTCCCGCGTAGGCTCCCGGTAGGTAGCGATCGGCTCCTTCAGTCCCTACGCTCGTGAGGACGTAAGCTGCGAGTGACAGGACGATCACGCCTAGCCAAAAGACGATGTAGATGTCCTGGGGGCTTGTCATTGTGCTGCTTCGCCCGTCAAGCGACTTCGCGTGTAGCGCCACACGAGTCCCAGCACGGCCAGCACGCCCACCACCGCGAGCACGCCGCGCGTAAAGACCAGCAGCGAGGTCCCGGCCACCGGCCGGCTGAAAAATTCACCGCCGCCGAGGTTGACGAGCGCCCCGATGGTGGCTTCGAGTTTCGAGAACATCGAGGTCGACCCGAGAAAGCCAATGGGGAACGCCGACGCGATCACATGCTCGGAGCGCATGAGCTCGTCGAGCAGATGGGCACCCACAAGGGAGGCGACGCACACCCCCACGCAAAAGACCGCCAACTGCCTCTGCGCATAACCGGGATGGCGCCACCACGCCACACAGCCCGCGACCGCGAGACTCGGCAAGAAAGCGAACTCGAAGAGCGGATCGGTCGCTCCGACCGCGCTTAGGACCGTGAGCGCGATGCCCACGCCCGCTAGCAGTCGCCACGACAGCCGCCCTCGGGCCGCCCGCTCCGCCAAAAACACGATCGCTGCGGCGACGAGCGCCCCGTGCACTACGCAATAACTGTGCACGTTCGAGGAAAACAGGATTACCTGCATCCCATTGCCCAGCGCGACCATCACGGTCGTGGTCAGGAGCGCCGCAACCACACCAAACACACGCCACGCCGCCCACGCCATGAACGCTACCCCCAGGAACGCGATCACGAACGGAATCCCCTCCCATATCTGCCAATGGTGGGGAAGCCCCGCGGTCGCCTTTTCAAGCCACCACGCCTCGTAGAAGTGGTAGCTGCCCAAGGTGACCACGCGCCCCGGGCCGGCGCTCCCGCTGAGGGCCGCCAGCCACTCCGAGAGCGCCACATCCGGAACGCGGTAGAGGCCGTCAATGACGCCCCGAAGCTGCGCCAGCAGGACGACGACGTTCAGCCCAGCCGCACCCGCCAGCAGCCAGACAGGCCACCGACCCACAGCAAGCCGAGTCCGCCCCACCAGACCGGGGGCCGCGGATTCCATCTCAGACATCAGGCAGCCAAGTATCCAGCGTGCTGGTCACGCCCGCTTTCGGTCGGCCGCTCGATGATTCGGCGCCGCGCAAGCTACCGTCGGCGCTCAGGCGGATGCGGGCGTTACGGCCGCTGCGTGTGGGATAGCGCGCTGTGGCTCACCGCCTTCTGGACCGTCACGGCATCGCGTGCATCGCCAGCAGCGAGCCGAGTCGTACGCCGCAGGTCGTGATAAAGCGGGCGCCTGCGGCCCGACGCGGGCCCGCAAGCACCCACAGCTATGGGATATCGCACGCTGTTTCGCGGATGGTCTGCTGTCCTTCTGGCGCCTTGACGAGTTCTTCCGCCATGCAGAGGGTGTCTACGATCTCGTATTCGCCCGGCGGGACGATGAACTGGTACGGGTGACCTGCTTCGAGGGTCTGGCTTTCTAGTAGCTGCCCGCCCGTTGTGTCGAGATCAACCGTGGCAGGAGCCGACACGCGCCCTGGACAGACTTGGGACGGGACCGGCGCTGCCCCTCCGCTCAACCACGCATAGCCGACGATGGTGGTCTGGCCCGCGATGGCCGTCGGAAACGGGACGGACGTCGGACATACTGGCGTCGGCGTAGGCTCCGGCGCTTGGGGACGCGTGGCGCTAGAGGCTGGCGCTGGCGCCGATGGCGTTAGTGGGGACGCTTTGGCACTGGCGGGCTGTAGTCTGCGCGTGCCGCGCAAGCAGCTCTGGTGGTGCTTGCGCTTCGCGCTCTTGTGCTTAGCATTGTGCTCGCAGTGCGCGGGTCGCTTGTTCGGGCCGGAGTGATGCACGCTAACAGCGCCCTGGGCCACCGACGTGCTCAAAAAGATCGAGATCACCACCGACGAAACAAGCGGCAGAATCATCTTGGAGCGCGTCATCACTGTCTCCTCTCTAGCGAATCAGACGGCTAATGCGGGTGGGCGCACACAGCCCCACCCGCATCATATCCTTCCGGACTGATCCCGTCTATTGGGCTTCTTGCGTGCGCACCACGCCTAGCTCGGCGAGATTCGGTGCACTTCCCGTGAGGCTGATTGCATCAACCACGCCAGTGTGCGCGTCGACCACGATGCTCAGAACCTGCCCTTTGGGAGCTTGTTCGCCGGCTGGGCGGGGAACTGTACCCAAGGAGAACTCGCCGTCCATCGTGATGACATCCGTGCTGCTTTGTTCCCATTCGCTGATACCCGGCGACGGTTGTTCTGGCGGCGTGACACCGGGAACTGCGACCGCGAGCGCCGACTTCAACGTCGCACCCTCAACCGTCTGCGTGCGTTCGGGCGAGGACTCCCCGTAGCTGGCGGCGACTTCCGTCGCCAAGGAGTCCAGCTTACCCGCAGATAGCGTCGCGCTTGCGGCCGCCGGCGCTTTGTAGCGGGACAGAAACGGCGGGGCCGTCGGTTCCGGGGCACCAAACGCAGCCAGCGTTTCGTCACTCGATTTGCCTGCCGCCACCTGCTTCGGCGCGACGGCGACGTTTGCTGTGTATGAGTATTCCGCGTTGGCGTTGCATTCGGGCCAGTCCAACCACGCGGGAGCCTCTACGGTGATCGCTCCGTTGCCTTGGCCAAGCGCGTTGAGGTTTCCGCAGACTCCCCAAGAACCCGCAGGTGGCCACGGGTCGCCCGCTTCATCTGCGTAGCGCAAGCGTCCCCCGGTCCACTGTGTCACCTGGTTCGACGAGTTCGTGGCATAGCCGATCACCTGGCCTTGGTTTCTGGCGTAGGCTCCTCCGTCGCGTTCGGGATCGTTGTTGGCCGCGTACTCAAGCCCGTCTTGAAGGTGATTGGCGTACTGAATTAGGCCACCAAAGCAGTATGTGTGCGCGCCTTGGAACGTCGCGCACCAACTGCCAGAGTTCTCGGTGTAGGTTGTCGCATCCCACCAACCGCTGCCCGGCGATTCCGGATAGTTCACCTCATTAAAGTTTGGGTAGTTATATTTTGGGTAGGACCAGGACTCGTCGGCCTCGAAGTAGATCGGCACGCTCGAGAAGTCACCTTTCGCTACATATCCGGTGGTGTCCCCAACCTCGATCCAGGAGCCGATTGCGCTGTTATAGGGATCGCTTGGAAAAGCCGACCACTGCTCGTCCTGCTCGCGCGGCGGCTCGTAGCCTTTTGGGCCGTTGCGATCGCCGGCCGCTTCGGGCACGCTCGCTTCGCTCGTGTGGGCGTCAATCAGGGTTTCCTTAATCGACACCCCGGACCATTCGGAGATCGCGTAGCAGTGCGTTTCGTTCACATCGTCGAAACAGGCAGCCGCCGGACTAGCCGCGACGAGGCTACCGCCGAGGGCAATAGCTGCGGTGATCGCAGCAAACCCGACACGACGGGTGATCCTCGCATGCCAAGCTGTCCGCGTGCGTCGGATATTTGCGCGCATAGTGATCCCCTTCTGCTGGCTTCCAGCGTGAAGAATAGTTGTTCCGTAG
>JBEKAM010000184.1:0-7205 GCA_050015915.1 Solirubrobacteraceae bacterium | reverse complement strand
CGTCGTTCGAGTTCGCCCAGAACAAGCCCCTCGAGCTGCTCAGCGGCAGCAACCTTCTCTACCTCCTCGAGGAGCACGCGGGAATCACGGCCAAGATCGAACCACCCGAGGACTGGGCTCAGCCCGAGGAAAAATCAGCCGGGGAAGCGCAAGTCGAGATCAGTCCTCCCCCTGAGAACACACAAGTGGCCGGTGACCCTGCCGCAACGAGCGACGTCGCGTAGCGACCGTCTCGCCGGCGCTACGGCCCGACGTCGGCGAGACTTCTGCCGACACCGCCGATCAACGCCCACAGGCGACGGGCGGACTCCCCACCCTGGCGGAGGGCGATCAGCGTCGCGACCTGCTGCGGAGCGGTTTCTGCCAAAAGCAATGCCCGCGCGACGGCCGCGCTGTAATAGCGGCGGTGTGCACCGGCTCGATGAGACGGGACCAGTTCCTCATCGCTCCAATGCCGCAACTGGCGCTCGCTCGCTCCCGTCAGGACGTGGAGCTGACCGAGTGTGAGCGGATATCGAACGTCCTCCGCGAGCGCAGGGTGCGAGCCGGGGTCTGCGACCCATGCTTGCTGCTCCGAGGTCAGCTCGGCATACACGCCGTCCTCGAAAGCTCTCTCCATCTCCTGCGCGTTCGCCTCGAAGCCATCCAGCTCCGCTGACGGCTGGCGTGTCGCGTCTCGCTCTGCCATCGGCGATGCCAGCAGGTCTTGCTGTGCCACCGAGAGCTTCTTGGGGGCGTACCGCTCACCCAAGCGCGCCAAGCGCACGCGAACCGGCAGCGGTAGCTCCGGCCGGTCGGCGAAGCCATCAAGCCACTCCTCGGCATACGTGTAACCCTCGCCATCGGCGCGAACCAGGGGCATCGGGCTTTGCCGCGAAGGCTCCATCACTCAAACTTACTTTCGCATGGGAGGTTAGCAAATCCTCATGCCGGCGGCATGTAGATGCGGTCCGCTTTTTGTTGCTCGCCCGAGCGACCGGGAGCCGCCTTCGCGGAGCCCAGATCGACGGGCACTGCGGTGCAACTGCGTGCTGCGGAGCGGAGCGCAGCGACGGAAGCAGCAGGACCGCCTTCTTCGGCTTGCGGCGACTCTGCCCGGAGTCCGTTTTCCTTATGCCCGGGCCGGCAACCCCGTCGAGGAGTTATCGTCGCCAGGTGGACGCCGACGGATTTCGCATATTCCTCGCCAGCCCGAGCGGACTCGACCATTACCGGCGAGCCGCACGCGAGGCGTTTGAGCATGTCAGGCTCACCATCGCAAGCCCGCGCGCGGTCGCCTTCGACCCGATCGGATGGGAGGACATCCCCGCCGGGTTTGGCCGGCCCCAGAGCATCATCAACGCGAAGCTCGACGAGTGCAACGTCCTGATCGGAATCCTCGGCAAGCAGCTCGGTACTCCAACCGGCGAGGCCGAATCCGGGTTCGTCGAGGAGTACGAGCGGATGGCCGCCCGGGCCCGCGCCCGCGAGCCAGTGTCGATCCGGATCTACCCGCTGAGGCTCACCGACGAGGACCTGGCTGACCCTGGGGACAAGCTGAAGTCTGTGCTCAACTTCCGCGACCAGCTTTACCGGGACGTGCTTGTCACCGAGGTCGGAGGGGTTGAGGACTTCGCCCTTCGTCTGTATCGGGACCTCGTGGCGCTGGTGCTGGACGCAGACGAGCGTCGACGCGAGCGCGGTGACAGTGCGGCGGCGCCCGCAACGACATCGGTGCGACAGTCGCCGGACCAGGAGCCCGCTGACGACGCCGCGCGCCAGCTCAGAGAGATCCTGGGCGAGGCGGCTTCCGAGGCGCCCGGTCTACCCGAGCGTTTCCGCACGGAACGGTTCGCACTGGCCCGTCTCGGACTCTGGCTCTCCACCTGGGAGGGCTGGTATTTCACGAACGAGACCTACGGGGTCCACCAGCTGAACCAGCTGTACAGGATGCGCTCGGAGGTCGTGCTCTCGCCGCTCGAGGAACGCCACGTGCTCCGGGCGACGTGCGCGCAACCGCAGGGCGCTCCGGGCTGGGGACTCCTCGGCTACGACGAGGGCCACGTCACGACGCAGCTGCTGGCCATCGCTACCGTTGACCGTGAGGATGCCGCCAAGATAGGCGCGTTCGAGCTGCTGGACGCGGACACGGTGAACTCGTGGCTAGCTCGCGATGACGTCGAAGCGGACCGTGCCCGGGTCTTCGAGACACTTGAGGGGGAGATCGGCGAACAGAGTGATGGCGTCCGAGCCGCCGTCGTCGCGTTCGCCGAGCGGATGGGTGGCGCCGAGGCGACGGGCTTCCTCTCCCGGCTCGCTGAGCGCGACGAGACACACCAGCTGGCGGTCACCGCGCTGATCCGGCTGCTCGCCGGTGAACGCTCCGAGCTGGTGTTCGCCGTGGCCGCGGACACGACTGCCGACCTCGACGGAACGACGCTCGCTGCGCTGCGCGGAGTGGGCGCCGCGGCACCTGTCGAGTGTCTTGAGCTGCTTGCTGGGGCCCGCGATCCCAAGCTCAGGCTGCTCGCGATCCGACTTCTCCGGTCGCGCGGTGCCGGCGCGACCACTGCGATTGAGGCGCAGCTCGAGGCCCCGGATGATGCCGTCGCCGTCGCGGCGTTCCAAGCGCTGTGTGAGGTCACCGGCTCCTCAACCTCTTCGGGGGCCGCCTACCTGAAGCTGTCGTCTCGGGAGAGCCTTAAGTTCAGCGCCGACCTACGTCGGGCACGGGACCAAACGCTCGCCACGACGGAGCTCGAAAGCTCGCTGGACTGGCTGGACATCAGCTCGGCAACCGCGTATCAGGTGTTGACGGAGGACCGCTGGGAGGACTTCAAAGACACCGTGCGACACGATCTAGCTGACCGCTTCGCGAGCTTTGCGGCAGAGTCACGCGCGCAGTTCACGGCGCGGATGGGTTCCGAGGTCGTGGAGGCGCTCCAGGCGCGCAGCCCTCGGCTCACGACCGTGACTGATACCGGGCTTCGGGAGGATGTCGACAGCAAACTCGTGACACAGCTCAAGGAGTTCCTTGAGGGTGGCGAGTGGAACGACCGTGTGTTCGCCCGCGCCGCCCTGGCGGGTCTCGCTCTCAACGGCGAGACCCAGGACGCCGGTTTGGTACGACCGTGGCTCGATTCGGAGCATCGCGAGCTGAAAGAGACCGCTGCGCTAGCACTCGCCCGTGTGGGTACCACCGCCGACGTGGCGGGCCTGCTCGAACTCTGCCGAGCGGAGCCAAGCGACGTTTATGCGCGGTCAGCACTGCAGCTCTCTCCTGGGGCGTCCGGTGCGGCGGTGGCACTGGTTGACTCGCACGACGGTCGGGTCGCTCTGCGAGCGGCACGACACTTCTACTCGCACTCGAACGATCTCTCTGAGCACACCGTCGTGCTGCTGCTCCATCATCCCAACGGTGACGTTCGCCGGATCGGCGTCGCCTGTGCAATCAAGACAAATGATGACGATGCGCTCCAGGAGCTCCTGGAGCGCTACACGGCCGGCGAACGGTACTTCTACAACGTTGTCGTCTGGCTTGATCGTGTCCTGTTTGGGCCCGGTTATTTGCGACAGCGCTCACGCGCCGAACTCTCCGCGTTCGCTGCCGAGGAGCTCTCGGAGGACGCCGGATCCACAGACGGCAGCTGGTTTCGCAGACTGATGGCCTAGCTCCCACGAACCGGGTCGGCGTGCAGAGCAGCTGAGGCTGTTGTTGCATTTGGTTGTCGTCCGGTTGTCGTGCCGCCTACGGTTCGAGCAACTGCACCGGGTGGCCGAACAAGGCACCTAGACTCGCCGCGAGAGCCGAGAGCGTCTTGTGCACGATGCTCGGTGTCAGGATTCCGCCTTGCAAACGCCCCGCCTACTGCACCGACTGCAATGTTCAACCAGTCGATGCGTCGTGCGTGCCTAGATGCCTCTACGAGATAATCCAGCTTCGCCTCCAGAAGCTTTAGCTGTCCTCGTGGAAGGTTCCAGGTGTCCTTAGCCTCCAGCTTCAATCCCGCAGCCCAGGCCGCAATCTGCTCCCTCTCCCGCTCGTCAAAGAGTCGATTGTCTTGGCCCTCCAGAAGCGACGACACCATCGAGTCTTGTTGAAGTTCCGACCACAAGTCGGGCGCATGCATATACGCCGCGATGTCGTCTAGCCAGCCGACGGTAGGGCCCTCTAGCCTGTCCGTTATTTCGCTATCCAGTGGATCCGTGCCTGCTCGCCATGTGATCCAGTAGGTCCAGTCCTGCTTGTCTGAGGAGTAGTAGTCGTTTATTTCCAGCACCGAACCCGTGGCCCTGTGCCGCACATACACAGTTTCTCCGTCCTCCCGACTGAACTCGGCCAAGCTCAGGGTGCTTCCCTTAATCGCTTCGACGATTTCGTTTTTAGCTAGCCGCGACAGCTCGGTCACGCATGGAGGGTAATGCCTGAGGCAAGGGTGATGCGAACCACACAACTCCCCAAGGACATGCACGCAAAATGGCCGGCCTCGACATTGCCCCAACAGCCTGTCGCGCACGTCGCGGCGGTGCGGGAACTTTCGCAGCGCCTGCTCGATGTTTCGCCACGCCGGCCGCCGCCGTGTCGGTAAGGCACCACTGTACCTGCGGCAAACGGAACTCATTGGAACCCAGGCGTTCTGCAGCCACCGCTCAATGAGCCCACAGTCTCCAGCGTGGGCGGTCAAACCCGCGTCGCGTGGGCGGTTTGTGGGCGGGCTGTCCACAAGGCAGCGTAGTTTGCTCGCCCATCGCCCCCGGCGACGTCACCCCGCGAACCCGACCCTAGAGCCAAATCCTGCCCTCTCAGGACGCTCCGAGCCAATCCCGGCATCCAACCGCATTTCTATCGGGGAGACAGGATTTGAACCTGCGACCGCCCGGCCCCCAGCCAGATTGATATAGGGCTCGTCAGGCACAAAACCGCATGAAATAGCGGTTTTTGTCGTCACAGATCACCTCATATCCGCTCAAATTGGTACCGTATTAGTACCCGATGGTTTGGGCCAGGTCAGCGAGAAATCGTTGATTCGGCCGTGAGCGGACCGCCCGGCCACCCACCGGGCGGTCGATTGGAGCCAGCGAGAATCATGCCTCGACGCAACTACGGAACCGGATCGCTTCGACAAGTCGGCCAGTCCTGGATCGGCTCCTGGTACGGCCCCGACGACCGGCGCATCAAACGCAGGATCGGCGCCGTGCGTACGCCCGGCGCGCGCGATGGGCTGACCAAGGCGCAGGCCGAGAGCGAGTTCGCCAGGCTGCGCGAGACCGAATCAATCGTCGCCGCCACCGCGCGGCGGGTAACGATGGGCGAGGCCGGCGCTGAACTCTCGAAGATGCTCGAGCTACGCGGGCGCAAGAAGTCTCATCGCATGACCGTCGAGGCCGACCTACGCAACCACATCGAGCCCTTCTTCGAGGGCAAAGAGCTGGCCAAGATCACCCCGCAGGACATCGAGCGCTACGTGCTCGTGAAGAGCAAGACCCTGGCGATCAAGACCGTCCGCAACCATCTGAACACGATCCACTCCGTGTTCGAGCTCGGGCTGCGGCGCAAATGGTGCCAGACCAACCCTGTGAAACTCGCCGATCGGCCCGTGATCAGGACAACCGAGACGCGGATCAAGTTCCTCGACCAGCCTGAGCTCGAGAAGCTGCTCGCCGTCAGCTATCCCGATGATGCTTTCGGCAGCGTCGAGCCAACCGTGTACCTGACGGCCGCCATGACCGGACTGCGGCAGGGCGAGCTCCTGGGCCTGCGCTGGCGGGACGTCGACTTCGCCGCCAGGAAAGTGCGCGTCGTCTCGCCATACGTGCGCGGAGAGTTCGGCGACCCGAAGTCCGAGGGCTCGGGACGCTCAGTCCCCCTCGCCGATCGCGTGGCCAAGGAGCTCGAGAAGCTGCGGGACCGCTCGCCCTATGCGACAGACAGGGATCTTGTGTTCTGCCATCCCGAGACCGGCAACCCGCTCGACCGCGCCAAGCTCACACGGCGGTTCAAGAAAGCGATCGGACGCGCAAGCGTGCGCGCGATCACCTTCCACGAGCTGCGCCACACCTTCGGTACGCGCATGGCAGCCGCCGGCGTGCCGCTGCGCACGATCCAGCACTGGATGGGCCACGCAGACGCAAAGACAACCCAGGTCTACGCCCGTTACCAACCCTCCGACCATGAGGCCGACACGGTCGATCTGGCATTCGCGAGCGAACGACCAGCCCCGAGGGCAACCCGGACGCACAGCAGCCTTCGCGCAGGGTCACGTCGGCGGAGTCGGCGAGGGCGCTGAGACGCGCGAATACCGAGATACGACGACTACGAGACGGCGACGAGCTGCAGTTTGAGCCGTTCTGTGACGGGCCTCACCAGATCGTCGGCACAAGCCCGCTGGCGCGAATGGGTCCGTCCCTGGTAACCAGCGGCACCGCCAATGCTCGGGCTGTGCCAACGATAAAGCGATCCCACGGGTCCGTAAGCAGCTCTCGGGAGATGGCAGTGGTGGCATCTACGACAGCGAGGTCTATCGGCTGGAGGATGACTGCCGGCGAGGACACGAGTCTGTCCCGCAGCTCCGCGAGGTCGGCAGCGGTCACCTTTTTCGTTGTCTGGGTGACGTACCACAGGTCGATGAAGGTAGCGGTCGAAACGACCACGCCATCCGTGGCTTCCGCTTCGGTAAGGGCACTCGCAGCGGTAGCCGACAGTCGGTCGGAGCCCTGCAGGTGCCAGACGATGGCGTGGGAGTCGGCGAGAACTCTCACGCCGCCGGAAGATCGTGCCGAGCCAGCTCACTAGCCCGCTCAAAATCCTCCCACGTCAGATCCGGGAAGCCGGAGAGCGATCCTGCCAGGGCGCTCGCCGATTCGTCGGGAGCCGTTTGCACTACGCGCAGGTGCGCCCCAGGCGCCACACCAAGGCGCGCTAGTTGATCTGCTGGGATGCTCCCGTCGGGGGCCACAACCAGCTCGTGATCGGTGTGCTCGTTCGCCGCGCTCATAGCGCTAAGTGTAGCCCGCCCAGCCGGGAGGTCTACCCAGCGACGAAGCGGTCGGACCCATCCTGCCGCAAGTGATCATCGACATCGCAAGGCTTCGAACTGGCCCCGTCAAAAGGGCCGGAGGCCCGCCTCCGATGAACGTAGCGGCGCCGACCCCGGCGCAACCCGTGACGTGCGCTTGAGGTGTCGCGACGGCTGAGCCCGCTAGTGGCGTTCAAGGAGTAGAAACCC
>JBEKAM010000183.1:0-12312 GCA_050015915.1 Solirubrobacteraceae bacterium | reverse complement strand
CATATGCCGGCCGGGCGGCGATGGAATTGCACGTACGCGAGCTACACGAGCAGAAGGGTCGCAAGACCGACCTGTTCAAGCTGATGAAGGAGCATGACCACACGCGGCTGACGAGCGGCATCTGGGCGCGGGCGCTTGCGCGTGGCGACAAGCTCGCGATCCAGACGCTCGATCGTGCTGTAACGGCGCTCGGTGCTGGGATCGCCTCCGTCGTCAATGTGCTCGACGTCGAGGGTGTGATCATCGGTGGCGGGCTTGGGATTAGGCTTGGCCATCCCTATGCCGAGCGGATCACAGAGGCGATGCAGCCCCATCTCTTTGCCGACTCCCGGCCGCCGCACGTGCACGTAGCCGCGCTCGGCGATCTTGGGGGGGCGATTGGTGCGGCGCTTCAGGTCGAGTAGGCGGTCGCCCCGGCCCCGGTTCTGGCCGTGGACGCCCGAGGATGGCGGTTACGGCTGGCCTAGACGCCAACAATGGTGATGACGACGAGCGCGATCGAGAGCGTTGACGTCACTGCCACCGTTACTGCGGCTGCGCCGTCGAGGACGCCGCGGCTACGTCGCTCGCCCATGATGCTCGCGGAGCGCGACAGTCGCCAGATGAAGAACAGGTTGATCGGCAGCAGGAAACCGTTGACCACCTGCACGCCGACCAGCAGCGAGATCACCGGCACGCCTGGCACGATCGCCACGAACGCGCTGATCATGATCATCGCCGTGATGATGTTCACAAATACGGGGGCCTCCTCCCGTCGTCTGCCGATGCCCTTCTCATACCCGAGCGACTCCGAGACGACATAGGAGGTAGCGATCGGCAGGATCGCCGCGGCCAGCAGACTGGCGCCGAGCAGGCCGATCCCGAACAGTACCTCCGCGTAGCGCCCCGCAAATGGGTTCAGCGCGCGTGCGGCATCGGCGGCCGAGGAGATGTTGTGAATCCCATGGGTGAACAGCGTCGCGCCGGTGGCGATGATGATGAACGACGCCACGACGTTGGCAAATACGGCGCCCGCTACCGCCTCGCGTTCCTCATGGGGCAACTCGTCCTCGCGTACCCCGCGCTCGACCACCGCGGACTGCAGATACAGCTGCATGTATGGGGTGATGGTGGTTCCGGTTGTGGCGATCAGCAGTACCAAGAAGGCTGAGTTCGTGTGTAGTTGGGGCACTACGAGGGACTTGCCGACCGCTCCCCAGTGGGGATGGGCGAGCACCGCGGCGATCGGGTAGGCGAAAAACGGGATGGTGAACCAGATGAAGATGCGCTCCGCCGAGCGGTAGGAGCCCCGCACAATGATCAACCAGATGCCGATCGCCGCTAGCGGCACGGACACCTGCGCGGGCACTCCAGCGAGTCCAAGCGCGGCACCGATGCCGACGAAATCCGAGATGCAAATGCCGGTGTTCGCAATTAGTACGGCGCTCGTGGCGAACACCGACCAGCGGATGCCGTACTCCTCGCGCACGAGCTCTGCCAGGCCCTTGCCGGTGACGACGCCCATACGTGCGGCGAGCATTTGCACCAGTGCCAGCGAGATGGTGATCAGCACCATCGTCCACAAGAGCTCGTAGCCGTACTTGGCGCCGACCGAGGAATAGGTGGCGATCCCGCCAGCGTCGTTGCCGGCGTTGGCGGCAATCAGGCCCGGGCCGAGCAGGCCAAGAAACGCGACGATTCGGGTGCGACGAGGGTTAAGCCGGGCAGGCAGACGCGGTCGGCCACGGGTGGCCGACCGGATACGACGCATGACGGACGGTACTCGGACCGCCATCAAACTGTCCGCTGGGAGCCTTCATCGAGCCGCAGTCTATTCAGTGGGCGCTCGAGGGGCCGGGCGACTACTGTCAATCCTCACCGAGCAGGCCGAAACGCCGCCGCCAACCACGTGGCAGCATCGCCTCGAGCACATCATCGACGGTGACCACGCCGAGCATCTGTGAGTGCTCGTCGCATACGGGGATCGCCGTGAGATTGTAGTCAGCCATCAGCCGGGCAACCTCCTCGAACGACGCATCGGGTGCGAGACAGGGAGTCTCGTGCTTGACAATCTCGGCCAGCTTGGCCGAGGCGTTGACGCGCAGCAGCGCGGTTACGGGAACGCTTCCCTCCAACGGGCCCTCGGCAGATCTGACAAACACCGAGCTCAACAGCTCGGGTGCGATCTTGCTCGCGCGAACTGCCTCGAGCGCGTCGCCGGCGGATGAGCTTCCGCGCAGCAGGATGAAGTCGGGGCTCATCAACCCCCCGGCCTCCGCAGGGTCATATCCGAGTAGTGCCCGCACCTTGATGCGATGGCTGACGGGAAGCAGTGTCAAGACTGGCTCACGGCGGTGCTCGTCGAGCTCGCCGACGATGTCGGCGGCATCGTCGGGTGCCATCCGCGAGAGGATCTCGGCAATCTGGGCGTCGGGCCGATCCTCGAGGAACTCTCGTTGATGCTGATCGTCGAGCTCCTCGAAGACATCTGCCTCGAGCTCGCGGTCATCGTCGCCGACGGCCTGAATGATCTCTTCGCCCTCGTGGCGAGATGCGGCCTCGACCAGATCGGCGATCTGTGCGGGGTGAAGCTTGGCAAGCTTGGGGTGGGGGACACGCAGGCGTACCGTTGGCACATGGCCAACGAACGGCTCGACGCCGGCCCAGTCGAGGAACTCGCCGGTGGCTATATGCGCGCCGAGGCTCTTCGGAAGCAGACGGCGCAGGCCGCCGCGTGGGCCGGTGTCGACGCCGACCACTCGCCAAGAGCCTGCCACGAGCGCCAGCTCGATCTCGTTGGCGCGAACTAGGCGTGCCCCTTGGACATTGATCAGCTGCCGATCGAGCAGGTCGCGCTTGAGCAGCACCTCCTCGGCACGGCGTTCGAACGGGCGCAGGTCGAGCTTCGCCTTGCGCATCACGACCCCGTCCGTGCCGATCTCAGAGACGCGGTCGGCGCCCAGGAAAGACGGGCGCCCTGCGACATTCACGAGAAACCCCGTGATCGGGGGATAGCCGACGCCGCCGAGCCTGACGATCAGATCCTCGACCTTGCCAAGGCTCGTGCCGTCCGCGTCACGCAGGGGACGGCCAACCACCGAGGAGAGGTGGAGGATCGGAGGTGTCTGAGTCGTGGATGCACTCACGGGTGTCATCGTACGCCGGGTGCTCCCGTTCTGGATATCAATCGCACTGCTCTCGCTCGCGCAGGGCATTGTCGTGGCGCTGCCGGGGGCCCTTGTTGCGCCGTGGCTCGCATCGCTGCGCGGTCGCCGCTGGGCGGTGATCCCGCCGCTATCGGTGATCGCCTTCGTGTTTATCGCACGCGAGGCAGAAAACGCCAGCGCTCAGGGGCTCACCTACCTAGCGTTGGTCGCGGTGCCGATCCTCGCGGCGCTCGCGCTCGGCTGGCTTGTGTGGGCTGCTCAGCCGTCCAAGCCGTGGTGGGCGCTACTGGTAGTGCCGTTGTTCGCACTGGCATGGGCGGACCGCACCGGTCTGGCGGGGGAGGGGGCGGCGCTCTTGCTCTCGGCGCTCAGCTGCGCAGCGCTCGGTGTACTGATCGCGACGGTCACACCACCGCGCTGGCTCGCCGCCGGAATCGTGGCGATGGCTGTCGCCGACACGTGGCTCGTGGTCTCTGACTTGCTGCAGCGGCCCAACAACGCGCTGAACGCTGCGCACCCAGCGGCCGGCTTGCCGCAGCTGCAGAACGCAATCTTCGGCTCGGCGGTAATGGGCTACGGCGACCTGTTCATCGCCGGTGCACTCGGTGGATTGCTCGCGGCGAGCGTCGGTCGTCACCTGCAGCTGCGCGCTGCTGCGCTGACCGCAATCCTGGCGCTCGGGTTCGACCTGCTGTTCTTCCTCGTGGACGAGCTGCCCGCAACCGTGCCGGTGGCGAGCGCGCTGGTCGTGATCATCCTCAGGCGCGGTTTGAGATCCGCCGCCGGGCAGGGAGCTCCGACGGCGCGTCTGCTGCGACCCGCAAGGTCTCCTCGCTCTCGAGGTCAGGCCGCGCGGTGATAGCCCTCGCTGTGATCTCGATCGCGCTTGGCGCGAGCACCTTGCGTTCGGAAGCGGCGCCGGCCTGCTCGATCTTGCGAACCTGCGGAATCACGCGGTGGTCGAAGGAGCCGACCGCCTCGTTGTAGGCGGATACCGCCGAGTCGAGCTGGCGCCCCACCTTCGACAGCGGTTCGACGAAGCGACCGAGCCGGCTGTGCAGCTCACGTGCGGACTCCGCGATCTCGCGTGCGGACTCCGCGATCAGCTCCTGGCGCCAGCCGTAGTGCACCGCCCAGAGCAGGCCGATCAGCGTGGTCGGGGTCGCCATCAGTACTTGCTGCTGGACGCCGTACTCGATCAGCGCCGGGTCTTGAGCAAGGGCTGCTTGGTAGATGCCGTCGGAGGGCACGAACATGACCACGAACTCTGGCGTCGAGTCGAACTGCCGGTGGTAGCCCTTTGAGGCCAGCTTGGCGATGTGCTCGCGCGTCTGCCTAGCGTGACGCGCGGTGTGCAGCTCGCGGTCGTCCTCGCCTGTCGACTCGAGCGCTGAGAGGTATGCGTCGAGCGGGACCTTGGAGTCGACGACCACGAGCTTGCCGCCGGGCAACCGGACGAGCATGTCCGGGCGCAGCGTGCCTTCGCCGGTTTGGATGGTGCTCTGCTCGACGAAGTCGCAGTGGGCAACCATCCCCGCCATCTCGACGACGTTGCGCAGCTGGATCTCGCCCCACGAGCCGCGCGTGGTGGGGCGCTTGAGGGCCGAGACCAAGTTACCCGTCTCCTGGCGCAGCGTGCCGACGCCCTCACCCAGATGGCGGATCATTTGCGCGAGCTCGCCCTGAGCCTGCCTGCGCTCACGCTCCAGTCGCCCGATCTCGTCCTCCATCCTGCCCAGCTTCTCGCGCACGGGCGTGACGATTCCCTTGATCTCCTCTGCCCGCCGTGACATCTCGCTCGTGGCGCGCTCCTCCTCGGCCTTGCGTGCCTCGGCAACCCGCTGCGCCAGCGACTCGCCGGTCTGTGCGAGCACATCGACGGAGATCGCCTTCAGCTCTTCGCGCATGCGCTCGCCATTGCGTCGAAAAGCGCCACGTTCATCGTCCAGACCATGACATCCGTCTCGGACGCGAACGGGCGTTCGTGCTGATGGGCCCCGATGGGTTGGCTTCAGTAGCCGTTCGCCGAGTCTCGCGTCTGGCTATAGGCTTGACATCTGGACTCGCCGCGGTTACCTTGAGACGAGACTGCTCCAAAGGGGAGGACCTTGGGGCGCTCCAGAGTGAGGGAAATGTCAAGAGATGGGGCTGCGAGAGACGGGGCCTGCGTTGCAGGTTGTTGCGCTCATCACGGGTGCGCTCTCTGCTACCGGTCCCGCCGCTAACTAGGAGGATGAGAATGCAAGCCATGAATGGCTACAGTGCGTTGAGTATCCGACGCCTATGTCGTCTGGTCGGATGCGTAGCAGCACTGGTAGCGCTCTCGGCGATGGCAGTACCGTCGATCGCCGCCGCGAAGAAACCCAAGAAAGTCAATGCGACGTATCTGGCTCTGGGTGATTCGCTGGCGTTCGGCTACTCCGAGCAGCTGCTTAACGAAAACCAGTCAAAAGGTGACCCCGCGTCGGCGTTCGAACACGGGTACGCCAACGACTACCTGAATTTGGTTAACGCAAAGAAACAGATCCAGCTGGTCAACGATGGCTGCCCTGGTGAGACGTCGGCGTCGCTGATCGGTAACGGTCCGCTGCTGGCAGCGATCCAGGCAACTGACCCTGCGGTCACCGGTGAAGCGCCGTGTGCCTACCACAACACCGACGGCCTGCCGTTGCACAATGAATACGGCGCCGGCGAATCGCAGCTGGAAAGCGCCGTCGCATCGGTGGTGACGGAGGCCGCGAAAGGCACGCCCGTGAAGGCGATCACGCTCGACATCGGAGCCAACGACCAGCTTCACCTGATCGCGAAAATCGAAGCCGAAGTTAAAGCGCGTCAAACGAAAAAGGTCATCGGCATCGCTACGGTCGAAGCTGAACAGGCCGTCGCCAAACACGTTGAAACGATCGCTCTGAAAGAGATCGAAGAATTCGTGATCGGTAAGGCCGAGGAACAGGCGTATGGCGAAACCGGTGGTCCCGAAGTGGTCGGTCTGGAAGCGTTCGAGGCAGCGGTCGGTAAAGACGCCGCCGAATACGAGGCGACGCACGCGGCGGAACTCGCCGGCATGCTGATCCCCGATGAGGAGACCTACGCCGCCACACACGGTGCGGAACTCGCAGCGGAAGGCAAAGCAGATGGTGAATACTTCGCCTACGTATACGAGACGACTCATGCAGCCGAACTCACAGCAGAAGGCAACGAAGTCGCCAAAGCGGAGATCGAAGCTGACGCTCCGGCAGTCTTCGCGCAGATCGTCACCAACGCGGGCGCGACCATCGAGACGCTCAAGCAGGCTGGGTTCAAAGGGAAGTTCATCTTCGTCGGCACGTACAACAGCTACGGCAACGATTACGGAACCGGCGAACTGCTAGCCGGCTCGAACGCGTTGCTTGCGGCTCTGAGCGCTGCCGAGAAGAAGGCCTTCAAGAAGGGTCCGGCAAAGGCCTGCGTCGTGGATGAGCAGACCCTGTTCAACACCGAAACAGAGCCGTCGGAAACCGAACACATGGAGGAGTGGACCAACATGGCCAACTTCACCACGTTCGAAGGTAAATCCAACGGTCCGGACATCCACGCAACCCCGCTGGGTTACGAAAAGATGGCCGAATACATCAAGTCGAACTGCAAGTTCTAGGCACAAGCCTGGTTCTCGCTGACGCGAGGATGTGACAAAGCTTGGGGCGTCCCGCCGAGAGGCGAGGCGCCCCAAGTGCTTTAAGCCGTTGGTGTGGCGCGATCGACTGCGGCGAGTGCCAAACGCGCGTGCCAAGCGTGTGTGCGTCAGGCGCCGGGCGGTGCGTATGACGCACGGCCGGCATCCTCCGCGTCGCCGGTGCCGGTTGGGCGCCGACGGGCAGCTCCTTCGAGGATGCCCAGCATCGCCGGAGCGGCCGGCACCAGCCGCGCGCCCGCCGGTGTGGCGGCGAGGACCTGGCGGATGGGAGGGGCGGGGGAGAGCGAGCGGATGACGATGTCCTCCCGCACCACGGAGAGGGCCAGCTCGGGAATCAGTGCGACGCCGACGCCCGCCGCTACCAGTCCCTGCACGGTCTGGTAGTCATCGCTCTCAAATGCCACGTTGGGCTCGAAGCCGGCGGCATGACAACTGCGTACGACGTGCAGGGCGCAGGGGCTCGAGTGGGAGGTCTGCACCCAGGCTTCGTCGGCCAGGTCCCACAGGCGCAGCTTGTCCTTCTTCGCGAGCGCGTGCGCGCGAGGCAAAGCCAGGTACATCGGATCGTCGAGTAGCTCGGTGCGTGTCATGCCGTCGAGCTCCAGCGTCTCGCCGTCGAACTCGAACAGCAACGCCAGGTCGAGCTCGCCCGCGCGCAGGCGTGGCACAACCTGCTCGGGCTCGCCCTCCGCCAGCGTCAGCTCCACATCCGGGTAGGAGCCGCGGAAAGTCGCGATCGCCAGCGGCATCAGCGCTGCTCCGGCGGTGGGAAAGGAGGCCACGCGCAGCCGCCCACCACGCAGGCCGGCAATCGCCTCAAGCGATGACTCCGCGGCCTCCAGGCGCGCGAGGATGCCCTCGGCGTGGCCGACGAGCGTCTGCCCGGCCGCGGTCAGCGTGACGCCACGGGGATGGCGCTCCAGCAGCGCCATCCCGGCCTCGGCCTCGAGCGTCGCGATCTGCTGGCTGATCGCAGACTGCGTGTAGGACAGGGCCTCGGCCGCCGCCGAGAAGGATCCGCGATAGGCGACCTCCTTCAAAACGCGCAGGCGACCAACGTTAAGCATAAGCTATACTTATATCAGAGTCCAAGAGAATCATTGGAACTGATGGCAGGAGGGTGCCACCATGTGGGAGAACGGAACTAAAGACAAAGTCCATCCCGGCCGTAGCACGGCTGACATATACGAAGGAGAAGGTTCAAATGTCCACCAAGATCATCGTCTCTTAAGACGGCACGGCCAACGTGGAGGACGCCATCGTGCTGGGCCGGCTTCTGGCCGGCGCGGGCGGCGAGGTATCGCTGGCTTACGTCCGTCACAACCCCGAGACCGACAGCGTCCGTGAGGAGATCGCTCAGGCCGAGGCCGAGAGCATCCTCGACCGTGGCGTTGAGCTGCTCGGTATCTCATCCGCCAAGCGCCACGTGGTCACCGACCGCTCGACGCCCCAGGGTCTGGCCGCACTCGCCGAGCGCGAGGGCGCGTCCGTGATCGTCTTCTGCTCTGACTCGCACACGGCCAAAGGCCACGTTGCCGTCGGCAACTCGGCACAGCGCCTGCTCGAGGGTGGCCGCACGGCAGTCGCCGTGGCATCGGTTGACCTGGGCCAGCAGCTCGAGGGCAAGGGCATCCGGCAGATCGTCGCCGTCGGTGACGCCGATGGCGGCGCACGCGACAGCGCCGAGGCCCTTGCGGGCGCGCTCGGAGCAACGGTCTCGCCGGTCGCCAACGACCAGACGGACCTGCTCATCGTCGACTCCCGGCCTGACGCCGAGCCCGGGCGGATCTCGCTCAGCTCCTCGGCATCTCACCTGATCGAGGGCGCCACATGCCCGGTGATCGTGGTGCCGCGAGGCGTCAAGCTCGCGTTCGCTGGCTCCACGGCCGGAGTTGCCGCCGCATAAGCAAGCACAGCGTCCTGAAGAGCCGCACGGCGCGCGGCCGGAGATCAGCGAGGGGTCCGGCCGCGCGCTCGTGCGTACTGGTAGCGCGTGAGCGCTACCAGTAGATCGACTGAGCCACCGAGGAGATGTCCGACAGGACCGGTCCACAGCCATGCCTCCAGGCGCCGATGCGGCGCAGCAAGGCGCTGAGAATGGGAATGGAGCCTCATCGAGCAGCACGGTATCGTGGCGGGAGTGCCAGCCGCTCTGAAGACCACCCTCACCGAGCTCGGGGACTCACGTGTACGCCTGCAGGTCGAGGTGCCACCCGGCGAGGTGCAGGGTCGACTCGAGCGCAAGGCACAGCAGCTCGGGCGCGAGCTGAAGCTTCCGGGCTTCCGTCGCGGCAAGGTGCCGGCGCCGCTGGTCATCCAGCGGATCGGTCGCGAGGTCATCCTCGAGGAAGCCGTTAGGGACACGCTCTCCAGCTGGTACTCCGACGCGATCGAGAGCGCTGGCATTGTGCCCATCGGCGACCCACAGCTGGATCTCGGCGAGCTACCGGGGCAGGGGCAGGCGCTTGAGTTCTCGATTGAGATCGGCGTGCTACCGACGGCCACGCTCGGTGATTACAGGGGCCTTGAGGTCGGCCGCCGCGAGCCGGAGATCGCAGACGAGCAGATCCAGCAGGAGATTGACGCCATGCGCGAGCGCCTGGCGCGTCTGCAGACCGCCGATCGCCCAGCCGCTGCCGGCGACTTCGTCGTGGTCGACTACGTCGGCACGCTCGCTCCCGATTCCAGCGATGGCACATCCGACGCGGACGCAAGCGAGCCCTGGGAGCCATTCGACGGCGGCGAGGGGCGCGACCAGCTCGTGGAGCTCGGCTCCGGCAACCTCATCCCAGGCTTCGAAGCGGGTCTCTTGGGTGCCGCTGCCGGCGAGACCCGCACCGTGCCGCTGAGCTTTCCCGACGACTACGGCAACAAGGAGCTCGCCGGGCGCCAGGCGTCCTTTGAGATCACTGTCAAGGAGGTCAAGCTCAAGGAGCTCCCGGAGGTCGACGAGGACTTCGCGACCGACGCCGGCTTCGATGATCTAAAGGAGCTGCGCGATGACATCCGTCGCCGATTGACGGAGGTGGAGCAGGAGCGGATCGACGTCGAGTTCCGGCAGGCGGCACTCGACGCGGCGGTGGCCGGCGCCGAGGTACAACTGACGCCCGAGCTGATCAAGGCGCGGGCGCGGGAGATGTGGGAGCGGATGCTGCACTCGCTGTCCCATCGCGGGATCTCACGTGAGGCCTATCTGCAGATCGTCAGCAGGGAGGAGGCGGACATCCTCACCGAGATGGAGCCGGAAGCCGAGATGGCGCTGCGTCGCGAGGCGGTCATCACCGCGATCGTGGCTGCCGAGGGCATCGATCCGTCCGAGGAGGAGATGCTGGCGGCGCTCGCCCCGACAGCGGAGCGCGAGGGTCTTGAGCCAGAGAAGCTGCTCGGCGAACTGCGCAGCGCTGGACGTATGGATGAGGTGCGCGAGGATCTTGCGGCCCGCCAGGCGATCGACCTGGTGGCTGGCGCTGCCAGGCCGATCCCGCTTGCGCAGGCGCAGGCGCGCGAGCAGCTGTGGACGCCCGGGAAGGCCCAGCAGACAGCCGCTGTCGCCACGGCGCCGGGCGATTCCGGTGATGCACCTGCCCGGTTGTGGACACCGGATCGCTAGCCTTCTAGAGGAATCCGGTCGGCGAGGCGAAACAAAGGCGAGGACCATGAGCCAAAGACGAGGAATATGAGCCCACTAGTCCCAATGGTTGTCGAGCAGACCTCGCGCGGGGAGCGGGCGTTCGACATCTACAGCCGGCTGCTCAACGAGCGGATCATCTTTCTCGGCACGCCTGTTGACGATCAGATCGCGAACCTGATTGTCGCGCAGCTCCTGCACCTGGAGTCAGAGGATCCCGAAAAGGATGTCTCGCTGTACATCAACTCACCCGGTGGCTCGGTCTATGCGGGCCTCGCGATCTACGACACGATGCAGTTCATCAAGCCCAACGTGCAAACGATCTGCGTTGGTATCGCGATGTCGATGGGTGCGCTGCTGCTCGCCGGAGGCGCAGAGGGCAAGCGCATGGCCCTGCCCAACGCCAAGATCCTCATCCACCAGGTCTCCTCGAGCTTCCAAGGCCAGGCCACCGACATCGAGATCCACGCCAAAGAGATCATCGACGTGCGCCACCGCCTGGACGAGATCATCGCCAAGCACACCGGCAAATCACTTGAGCAGGTCAGCAAAGACACGGAGCGCGACTACTTCATGAGCTCCGAGGAGGCAAAGGAGTACGGCATTATCGATCGCGTGATTTCCGAGCATTAAAGGGCGCCCGCTGAGCGGCGCGAGGCTTTGTCCTCAGTCGCTCGCGTGCAAAGCACGCCACGCTCCTTGCCTCCGTGCCTCGCTTGCCCAGCGACCGCCTTTGCAGTTTCAAACATGAGACAGCACTAACCCCATGGCCAGACCAACAGATTCCAACGAGCAGCTCCTCTGCAGCTTCTGCGGCAAGTCCCAGCGGCAGGTGAAGAAGCTGATCGCCGGCCCGGGCGTGTACATCTGCGACGAGTGCATTGACCTCTGTAACGAGATCATCGACGAGGAGCTCTCGGCGCCGCCAGCGTTTGACATCGAGAACCTGCCCAAGCCGCGCGAGATCTACGACGTCCTGGACGAGTACGTCGTTGGGCAGGACCCCTCCAAGCGCACCCTGTCGGTTGCCGTCTACAACCACTACAAGCGCGTGCAGATGATGATGTCCGGCGACTCCGACATCGAGCTGCAGAAGTCCAACATCCTGCTACTGGGCCCCACCGGCTGTGGCAAGACGCTGCTCGCACAGACGCTCGCGCGAATCCTCAACGTGCCGTTTGCGATCGCCGACGCCACCGCGCTGACAGAGGCCGGATATGTCGGTGAGGACGTCGAGAACATCCTGCTGAAGCTGATCCAAGCCGCCGACTACGACGTCAAGAAGGCCGAAACGGGGATCATCTACATCGACGAGGTCGACAAGATCGCGCGCAAGGCCGACAACCCGTCGATCACGCGCGACGTCTCCGGCGAGGGCGTGCAGCAGGCGCTGCTGAAGATCCTCGAGGGCACCTCCGCCTCGGTGCCGCCGCAGGGCGGGCGCAAGCACCCCCACCAGGAGTTCCTGACGATCGACACGACGAACATCCTGTTCATCTGCGGCGGCGCGTTCGCGAACCTCGACCGCGTGATCGAACGGCGGATCGGGCACAAGGGCGTCGGTTTCGGCGCCGCGATCGCCGAGCGCCAGCACAAGGACACCGGCGAGATCTTCGAACGCTGCCTGCCCGAGGATCTCGTGCTCTACGGCCTGATTCCCGAGTTCATCGGCCGCCTGCCGGTGATGTCGGCGGTCCACCAGCTGACCCACAACGACCTCGTCGCGATCCTGACCGAGCCGCGCAACGCGCTCGTCAAGCAGTTCCAGCGGTTCTTCTCCTTCGACGGCATCGAGCTGGTCTTCTCCGACGACGCGCTGGTGGCGGTGGCCGAGAAGGCGCTCGAGCGCGAGACCGGCGCGCGCG